>NZ_QKYZ01000002.1:0-492966 GCF_003253625.1 Pseudomonas sp. URMO17WK12:I6 | reverse complement strand
TCGGTGGGCGCCGTTGCAACCTCGACTGGCACCATCCGGAGCTGGAGCGCCTGATCGAGGTCGGCTCGGCCTGGGGGCAGTTCCATTGGGTCTACGCCGAAGCGCTTCAGCGTGGCTATCGGGTGGGTGCCGCGGCGAACAGCGATGAGCATCAGGGGCGTTGTGGCGGTGGTGTTCCGGCCACGGCGGTGTTCGGCTCTCGCGGCGGGCTGACTGGCGTGGTGGCCGAGGCCTTCGATCGAGCCAGTGTTGGCAAGGCACTTCGCGCCCGTCGCACTTTTGCCACCACCGGCGAGCGTTCATTTGCCAGCCTGCGCCAGGGCCAGCATTTCATGGGTGAAGTGTTCACCGCCGATGCAAATGCCACGCTGGACTATCGACTGCTCGGAGAGGCGGGCTGGGAGCAGGTCGATCTGTTCGATGGCGACAAACTGATCTGGTCGCGCAACCTGCATCAGGAATTGGGTTTTTCCAGCCAACGTATTCGTCTGCGCCTGGGCGGCGCAAGGATCAAGGACCGTTATCGCGGCGCCTACTGGACCGGCGAGATTCGCGTGACGGGTGCGGTCATCAACGGCTTTCGCGCCTTGGGTCTCGATCACCCCGAACAAACTGTATGGCGCAAGGATGCAACGGTTCTGGCCTTTCGCACCGACACCAACGGCGACACCGACAGCATCGAAATCGACCTGTCGCAATTGGCCGGCGCCACGCTGCAGGTTCATAGCCGCATCGATAACTACATCAAGGTCGGCGACCCGTCTGAACCGCAACCTTACGTGCATGCGCCGACGGTGCTGATGGAGTTGTCCGGCGATGAGTTGCTGGTGCAATCGCAAGTGACCGAAGAGCTGCCGGGCGCGGAGTTGAAGGTGTCCCTCGAAAGGACAACCGCTGCGCCGCTGCCTCGTGAACTGCAAGGGCAAATCGAGCTTGCCCGATTGAATCTGGAGCAGGGGCGTGAACATCCATTGTTCATCTGCGCGCGTCAGCGGGATCAGTCCAGAGTCTGGACCTCTGCATTGTTTTTGACCCTCCCATAAGGCCACGACCGAGGAAACTCAATCATGTAGTTCAGAGTCATGTGACTCAGCCCCCTGATCCCGACGGCCAAGCTCGGATCCTCGACCTAGAAACCCGGTGAATGCGTGGACTACCGACACCTGTTGCAGCACCGGCAGCAACGGTTCACCAGCGCTGTCTTGTTGTAGCCAGCGCGGTAATTCCCGCGCAGGTACTCGACCTTAGCGGATGCCCCTGAGGCGTTGGTGATTTTTTTTCTGCGGTGCGGGTCATGCGCTGCAACACGTCCAATTATTGCTATTTTGCCGTCCCTGGCTGACCGTTCCTAAAACTAGAATTTAAAGCGACCAACCAAACTCTTGAGCTGAGCGGAAATGTCAGTCAAACGGCCCGAACCGGTCTGCGCTGAGTGTGCAAACTGCTCTACCAACTGTGCATCGGCATGGATCTGCGTGATGTGCCGGTTTATGTCTTCGGCCACCTGATGCTGTTCTTCTGCTGCAGTGGCGATTTGAGTGTTCTGGTCGCGAATCGAATCCACTGAAGTGCGGATCTTGTCGAAACTGTCGCGAGCCTGCTGAATACGCTCGACGCTGGTATGTGACACCTGCAAGCTGCCTTGCATCTGTTGGGTCACTTCCTGGGTTCTGCGCGCGAGGTTTCCTAGCAGGCTGTCAATTTCGCCCGTAGAGTCCGCCGTTCGCCGTGCCAGGGCGCGCACTTCATCGGCGACCACGGCGAAGCCACGACCTTGATCACCGGCACGCGCTGCTTCGATTGCGGCATTCAGTGCAAGCAAATTAGTCTGCTCAGCGATCGAACGAATGGTATCCAGGATGGTGTTGATGTTCTTGCTGTCCTGTTCGAGCGCCAGCATTGTCTGCGTCGACTTTTCCAGGTCTGCGCTCAGTTTGAGCACGCTGCCCGTAGCTTCACCTATGTGCTGCTGCCCGTCGTGCACATCGCGGTAACCCGCATCTGCACTGTTCGCGGCCTCGCTGCAGGAACGCGCTACTTCGTTGGCAGTGGCTACCATTTCATTGAAAGCAGTGCTCACCAACTCTACTGCCTCGCGCTGCCGCCCGGCCGCCTGGTTCATGTTTTTTGCAACCTCGCTGGTGTCAGCGGCCGCGGCTTGCAGGTCGGAGGAGGCGTTGCCGATGCGCTGTACCAACTGGGCAATCACACCCAAAAACTGGTTAAACCAGCTCGCCAGGCTAGCGGTTTCATCCTTGCCCTGGATTTTGAGTTGGCGAGTAAGGTCGCCTTCACCTTCGGCAATCTCTTGCAAGCCATCCGCCACGCCGCGAATCGGTCGCACGATCACACTGGCGAAGCTTGCCCCAACGATGGCGAAGATGACGGCAAGCACCGCTGCGATGGCGACGATCAACCAAGTGAGACTCGAGGCCTGGGCCATCACTTCGTCACGTTTGATCAAGCCGATAAAACGCCAGCCGAGACCCTTCGAGCTGACCACGTTGGCCATGAAGGGCACACCATCAATTTCGATCTGGCTTACGCCATCTGCGCGGTTGGTCAGTCCAGCATAGTTGGGGCCAAGATCGGCCAAGGGCTTGAAGTTATGTTTTGAGTCACTGGGATCCACCAGGACGTTGCCATTGGCCTCAACTAGCATTAGATAGCCGCTTTCCCCCAGCTTTATGTTTTTCACTAACTCAGTCAGTCGCTTGAGCGATACATCCAGGCCAACAACGCCTACTGGAGTGCCACTGCTATCGGCGATAGTGCGGACGGTACCGATCAACGACACATCATCCGGCGCCCAGTAATAGGCCTCTGTGCGCACCGTGGAGCCTGGTGCGGCCATGGCAGCCTTGTACCAGGGACGCACGCGCGGGTCATACCTTGCCATTTTAGGGTCGTCTGGCCAGGTAGCATAACCTCCATCGTTCAAGCCCAATGAAAGATAGGCCGTGGTGGGATGGCTTTTGGCAAATCTCTCGAAGATCTCCAAAAGTTGTTGATTGATTTCGGGGAAAGGTATTTGTGCAGCGTCGGCACTGGAATAATTTTTTAATCCCGTGGCCGATACGATTCGCGGATCCTTGGCGATGTATTCAACGCTTTGGCTGATGCTATCGAAGAACTGACTCATCCCATTGTCAATTTGGCGAATTTCACGGCTGCTGCTATCCAGGAAGTTGGCGAGTGCCGCGTTCCGCAGATTTAGCACAACAATTACCGCCACTAGAATGACGGGGAGGCAGGCGATGGTTGCAAATCCCCAGGTCAACTTCTGTTTGATATTCATGACTACTTCCGCTGGTATTTATAGGAGTAAGAACGTTGTTCCATGCGGGTCGGCCAGTAGGCTCAATTTTTATCGTGCTATAGACGGGTCTGCGCCAATATTCTGCAGACGGTCGAGCGAGTTCTGATCACCGTGTTCGATGCGTCATCAATTAAGGAGTGCGGCTTGTTGATGCCTCCGTTAAAGACAATTCAACTTAGCCCTGCCAGGCTCTCGTGCTGAAGAGTGGTCTGTGACGATCCCTCAATCAGCCCCCAAATTGCCAACAGTGGTTTGCTGGTTGACCTCATTGAATGGACAGCGAGCGGGGGATTGAAAACCACCCCGCCAGGCCCGGGATTCCACCATCCGACATCTTCCCGGTACCAATCACCCTCTGATAAAACGACGTAAAATTCTGCAGGGGGATGCTTATGGAACGGGTAATAAAGCCCAGGCTCCATTATCGCAACTCCCACTGTCATTGTTGAACATTCGAATAGACCACCCTTTCCGAGAATCAAAGCATGCCGATGCCTTTCTTCAAAGTCGGTATTGTCTCCTTCGGTAGCGGATCGCTTCATCCAACGGCTATTGGGTAATAAAAACTCAAGCGTTGAAAGCAGGATTTTAAAGTCTCGCTCAGTCTTGGGGGCATCAGACAAAGCCTGAGTAACGGTGGCTGCTAAGGAGGAGGGTAATGCACTGCCCGAGAAGGGGGGGAGACCGATGTTCAAACGGGCATCGCCCAAGGATCGAACACGCACTTCAGAGTCCTCACCGTCAACTACACATGGGGAGTGACGAGCAAGAATTCGTAGAAGTGCTTCCCGCATAACCACTCCATACATTAAGAGTTGTTGTTCTGTCAGATTCAGACAAGATTGCATGACCCTTAACCTCTAGAATCTACCAGATAGATTGCGATACATAAGTTCGCGTAATTGGCGCCTGACCGGCTGTGGTTTCAAACCAACTAATTTAGATTTCAAAACGCGCCTCTCTTGAAGGTGGATGGCCGAACAAGTTGCTATAGCATCTGCTGAAATGACCTGCCGATACGAACCCGCAGGCAATTGCGATATCTATGATGGTTAATCGAGAGTTTTGAATCAGGCGCTGGGCTTCAGTGAGTCTTAATTCAAGGTAGTATTTTTGAGGGGGTGTACCTATCTGCTTTTGGAAAAAGCGCTGGATCTGACGCCTGGAAAGTTTTACGCAGGCTGCAAGTTGATCGAGGTCTAATGGTTCTTCAAGATTAGACTTCATAAGAGTGATGATTTCTCGTACTGGCACGGTCACCTTTTGGTCGTGCCTTTTAGACGTAGTACGAAAGCGAGACTGGTCATAGTCCAGCAATTCAAATACGGCGTCTGCCACCTTTGGATCGAGTACCTTGTACAGCCACTCAATCATTACCTGAAATGCGCCTGCAGGTGTGGAAGCCGTAAGTCGATCTCGATCCAATACCACGGTGTCCAGAGTCACGCTTGTATTTGGGGAGTATTCCGCTAGGGCGATTCTCTGCTCTGCATGAATGGCGCAGCGGTAGCCATCCAGGAGTCCAGCCTTACCAAGATACCAGGCACCATTCCAAAGCCCGCCTAACGCGATAGGTAGGCTTGCAAGTTTTTGCAGGAGACTCACCAACCAATTTGGTACCGTTCTTGGTGTCCGTAGACCACCGCACACCACCATCAAATCCAAATCCGAGATTCTGATATCGGTCAGGGGAGTGTCAGGTCTGATCGGTATTGCCAAATCACTGGTCACTTCAGAATCGTTACGACTGAAAGTATGTACTTTTACGGAGCCTGGTTGGATCAGATTTGCTGTCACCAGGACGTCCAGGCATTGAGTGAAACAAGTGAGGGAGAAATTTTCCAGCAGCAGAAAACCTATGTTCGACACTTTGCGAGATTCCGTTCGCGAATCTACTGACTGGAACCTGGAGATCTGGGAGGTCACACTTAAATCCTCTTGATATTTTTCATGTCAAACTACGCGGCTGGAAAATTTGGATTGGAACTTTAGTAATTATTTTCAGGGTGATCACTTGAAGCAGCGACCACCCATAGCTTCTTTAAGCGCTTTTGCAGCGGCTGCAACCTCTGCCACACGTCTAGCCATCAATTCGCAATACCAGTCGATGAATTGGCAGACCCCATTCTCTACCAACTGCGAATAGGGGGCCAGGCTGAAAGGCAGGCTAGGTCAAAAGTGTGGCCCGCAAAAAATCCACTCCCGATGCCAAATCTGTTCTAGGTCTCGACGACACACATCAGGATCAACATAGGCAGCACTGGGAAGTCCGTGTTGCGTTTTACGATACTTGATCAGGTCTAATACGGCGGTGTATTGATGCATTTTTTATGCGCTCCTAAGTAGAGGCTTTTTTGCACTGAACGCGTCGCGGATGGCTTGATTCCGGGCTCGCTATTGGCTCGAATGGACTATACGAGCTAGCCAATTCGGATAACCTGCCGCTATGCACGCCTCTTGATACGGATCGCTGGTGCCTTGCGATAGTCTAGGACGAGGCCGCCGGCCTTAAGAATCGATATTTTAGATAGGCTAGTGATAACCTACTGTTATGGTTAAGCAGACTGAACCAGATCAAACGCTGATCAAGATGCCGCCGTTACGCGCTGTCAAAGCCTTTGTGGCGGCAGCCAGGTATCAAAATTTTACTCGTGTTGCTGAAGCCCTTTGCGTAACACAGGCAGCGATCAGTCGTCAGATACGAGAGCTAGAAGTCCATTTAGGGAACACCAGTGGGATGACAGCGTTGGCCAGTAATGCCTGCTCAAGTTCGCCACTGGACACAACCGTCTCGGCACCATTGAGCAGGTCGGTGGTGACGATGTGTAGGGGCAACGCCGCCTCCTCAATGCGATGAATGGGCAATGCCTGACCCAGCAGTCAGTGTAACGCCGCCGGCTGCAACAGAAAGCCACGCCGTTTGATCAGTCCTCTACAGGTATCGAGCCAGGAGAGGGGGAAGATGTCAGTTTTACACAGCCCGCGCCAGAATCCGGCGAGCGCCTCGACGCCATCGAAATCGGGCCTTGCGGCAAAGTAGGCAACGTTGATAGCGCCTACCGAAGCGCCAACCACCATATTGCATCGAATATTGGCCTCAACCAGGCCCGCAACATACCCACCAGCACCGCACCCCCAACTGCCGCCGCCAGCGAATACGAATGCGGTTTTGGTCGCCATGGTCGAAGTCTCTGTGCATAAATGTATCGAGTTAGTGTAGCTGGCGGGTCGGCGTTACTTCCGGGTGCTCGCCACATGACCGAGACTTCGCAAGCTTGGAGTTCCGGACGATGCCGAATCCCAACTGAAACGGGATCAATGCGTAGCGGGGCGCGCTTCTGCTGCAAAGACTGCGCCCATAGTTGCAATGAAGCGTTTTGCTAAACGGTCATCAACCCCCCTCTCAGAGTCGTTTGTAAATCCTCACTCTGTTGGCGCCGATTCCATTGCTATTACGTTGTATCGCCAAGCCATCCCTCTAGCCCAGGCCTTCCGTCAATCGCAGTCGTAAAACTGAAACATTACGGTCATAGAATTGACACGACTTCTTACACCTTCTTTCAGTCGGCCTTCGGCCTTTTTCATGGATGAGCAAGCCCCATGCGTCGTGTTGTATTCAATCAGAAAGGGGGCGTTGGAAAATCCAGCATTGCCTGCAATCTTGCCGCAGCGAATGCTGCCGAACGCTGCTGGTTGATCTCAATCCTCAGGCAAATTCGACACACTATCTCACGGGCCTGATCGACGAGAGCATCCCTTCGGGGATCGACGACTTCTTCAAACAATCACTATCCGGCGGCTTCGAAGGCAGAAGGAATCGCGTGGTCATAACCGAGACCTCTTACGACAACCTTCACTTGGTGACTGCTAGCTCCGACCTGCCAGACCTCCAGTCAAAACTCGAGAGCAAATTCAATATTAATAAGCTGCGCAAGTTACTGGTTGAACTGTCCGAGGATTATGAGCGCATCTATATCGATACACCTCCGTCACTTAACTTCTACACATTCAGTGCCCTGGTGGCTGCGGACAGTTTGATGATCCCATTCGATTGCGACAGTTTTTCTCGCCAGGCGCTGTATCGCGTGATCGAGCAGGTAGAGGAACTACGTCTTGATCACAATGAATCACTGAAAGTAGAGGGGGTGGTGATCAACCAGTTCATCGGTCACACCAGCTTGCATCAAAATCTCGTTGATGAGCTGTTGGCCGAAGGTTTGCCTGTGCTACCGGTTTATCTGAGCAGGTCCGTCAAGATGCGTGAATCTCATGAAGTGTCAGTCCCCATCATTCATTTGGCCCCTCGGCATAAGCTTACGAGGGAGTTTTTCGGTTTGCTGGATGCTCTGGAGCGAGCCGTTTAGCTTCATCAATGACGGGTTGCTACAAGCGTAATCGACCCATCAGGTTGTCCCTCCAGCTAGCGTCAAATGAGCCGGAGCCGGTGATTCAAGCCAGTTCGTGCAGCTGAAATACTGACGAAACATTCTGGCCATATGATTCGCGTCACTGAAATCCAGGGAGTTGGAGATGAATCGACCATCAAGAAGCATGCGCAAACTGCTCGACTCGGTCGCCACTAACAATGAGGTAGCGGCGCTCGATATGATGCGCGCAGTAGAGCAGCTCCAAGACGAAGTGCTACGCCAACGGTTGCTCAACATGATTCACCGACTCAATCAGGACGCTATTGACTTACGAACGGCGCGTGACGACATCCAGGGCGGAGCCATAAAGCTCGCGTGATTGGGCTCAGTGACGTCTCTTGGTCTGTATGCCTGATGGGTACCGAAGATTTTCAAGGCCCGTTTCAGGTTGTAAACGAACACGTTCAAGCTCATTTCTGCGCTTACTCCGGCAAGCTTTCGGGTCAGGAAGTGCGCCGCACCCATCCATTGTTTGAGCGTCCCGAACGGATGCTCATTGTGCACTCGAGATAAAACGGCCATTTGAGTCTTCGCGCTGCCAGGCGCCGCCCAATGCTTTGAAGGTGGCCACTGCAGCGCACTTGATGAGCGCGTGAGCGAACTATGACGAGATATCTGCGATCGCGGCAAGTGAGCCATCTGCCGTCCGTAGTTACCGCAGATCTGTCTCAACGAAGTTCGTGCGCGCCGTGATGGGGCGCGTGCCTTGGTTGCTCAGGGCGTCAATCCTTATGACCATCGCAACGATCTGCGAGTCAGTCCAGCTGCACCATGCTTAGCAGTTCGTGAACTTTTTCGGGGATCTGATTTTCGCTGGGGCGCTGGTTCTTTGGCTTGATGCGCAGGTAGAAGGCGACGTTGTCGAAGACGGTTTTATAGTAAGCACGCGAAATATTTGGCACTGTGGAAATCGACGTCAGGACCGGGGGAGAGTGTTTCGTCCGGTCGCGTCTTGCCGCTAGCGGGTTCGGCGCCTAATGTTAAATAGAAGGCACCAGGCAAGGGAGGGGGTCGTATGCGCTGTGCAAACTGCGGATTCGAGAATCCTTCCGGGGCCAGCTTCTGTGAAGCGTGTGGCGCCAAGCTGTCTAGCAGCTGTCCGCGCTGTGGCCACGAGGCGGGCTTGTCCGCCAAATTCTGCAGTGAATGTGGCGCGTCGCTGACCGATGCGCCTGCTGTGTCATCACCGCGCTCGCGGCCTGTTTCAGGGCCTTCTTCAGAGCCCATTCATTACACGCCTCACCATCTTGCCGAGCGCATCCGCGCCGAACAGGCGGCTATGGAAGCCCGGGGTGAGACCGCCGGCGAGCGCAAGACCGTTACGGCGCTGTTTGCCGACATGGCTGGCTCCATGGCGCTGATCCACAACCTCGATCCGGAAGAGGCCCAAAACCTGATCGAGCCCGTCATTGCGCTGATGATGGAAGCCGTCCACTACTACGAAGGTTACGTGGCCAAGTCGCTGGGCGATGGCATTCTCGCGCTGTTCGGCGCCCCCATCGCCCATGAAGATCATCCGCAGCGGGCGCTGTATGCGGCGTTGCGCATGCAGCAGGCGATACGTCGACATAGCGACCGCATTCGTCTGGAGAAAGGCATTCCGCTGCAAATCCGTGTTGGCGTCCACACCGGAGAGGTCGTCGTGCGTTCGATCCGCACGGACAATTTGCACACCGATTACGATCCGGTCGGGCACACCATCCATATTGCGTCCCGAATGGAGGGCATCGCTGCGCCATCGTCGATCCTGGTGAGCGAGTCCACCCACAAGCTGGCAGAGGGCTATTTCGAGTTCAGGACGCTGGGGGCCACCCAGGTCAAAGGCATCCCCGAGCCGCTCATCGTATACGAGGTGCTGGGTGTCGGCGCGCTGCGCACGCGCCTGCAACTGGCGGCACATCGCGGACTGGCCAGATTCGTCGGCCGCCAGGTAGAGCTGGACCACCTGCAGCAGGCGCTCGATCAGGCCAAGGCGGGCCACGGACAGGTCGTCGCGGTGGTGGGCGAGGCCGGGGTCGGGAAGTCGCGGCTGTTCCATGAGTTCAAGGAACGCTCGCGGCGCGGCTGTCTGGTGCTGGAGACGTTCTCGGTATCGCACGGCAAGGCTTTTGCCTATTTCCCGCTCATCGAGCTCCTGAAAAGCTATTTTCAGATCACTGCCCTGGACGATGAGCGGCGGTGTCGGGAAAAGGTAATGGGCAAGGCCCTGACGCTTGAGCGCAGTTTCGAGGACCTCGTGCCCTACCTGCTCTATCTACTGGGTATTGGCGAACACAGTTCGGCGCTTGCGGAAATGGATCCTCAGATCCGGCGCGATCGCATTTTCGCCGCGATTACGCAACTTCTGGCGCGCGAGAGCCGCGATCAACCGATCGAGCTGCTGTTCGAGGACCTGCAATGGCTGGACCGCGAGACCGAAGCATTCCTCGCGTGCCTCATCGACCGCGTGGCGAGTGTCCCGATCCTGCTCCTCGTAAACTACCGGCCCGAGTATCAGCCTGCATGGACGCGCGCGGGTCATTGCAGCCAGCTCCGGCTCGAACCGCTGGGCCCGGCCGAAGCCCAGGGACTGCTCGCGGCACTGCTTGGGGACGATCCCACTCTCGTCCCCCTCAAACAGCTCATCCTGGAGAAGACGGAGGGCAACCCCTTCTTCATGGAGGAAGTGGTCCAAACGCTGGTCGAGGAGAAATCGCTGCTTGGCGAACCCGGTCGTTACCGGATCGAGCAAACTCCAGCCGCACTGCATATTCCCACCACCGTGCAGGGTGTGCTCGCCGCCCGTATCGACCGGCTCCCCGTTGCGCAGAAGGAATTGCTGCAGACGCTCGCCGTCATCGGCAAAGAGTTTGCGTTCAGTCTGATCCAGCGCATCTATGATGGACGGGGCGCTCGGATGAGCGACGATTTGCGCGACCTGCTGGGACGACTGGAAGCCGCGGAGTTCATTTACCAGCGGCCCGCATTTCCGGAGGTCGAATATTCGTTCAAGCATGCGTTGACCCAGGAAGTCGCGGGCTACTCGCTACTCACGGAACGGCGTAGTGCACTGCATGAACGCACGGCGCAGGCTATCGAGGCGCTGTTCCCCACCCGTATAGCGGATTACTTAAGCGAACTGGCGCACCACTACAGGCTAAGCGGCAATGTCCCGAAGGCCGTGGAGTACCTGCAGCGTACCGGGCAACAGGCGCTCCAGCATTCCGCCCATCTCGACGCAATGCGTCACCTCGGCGCAGCGCTGGAGTTGCTCGAGCATTTACCCGACACGCCCGCGCGTGCTCATCAGGAACTGACGTTGCTGCTCTGCCTCGGGCCGGCCTTGATGGCCGTGCGAGGCTATGGTGCGCCCGAGGTCGAGGCCACCTATACCCGTGCACTGGCGCTATGCGCGCAAGTAGGTGACGACTCGCTTTTCCCTGCGCTGCTGGGGATGCGGACTTACTACGAATTGCGTGCGCAATACTCAACGGCATGCGAGCTGGGTGAACGATTGCTCAGTGCTGCGCAAACTACGCAAGATCCGGATTTGCTCGTGGAAGCCCATGCGGCACTCGGGGCGACATTGCTTTTCCAGGGGGATCTGCGCAACGCTCTTGAACACCAGGAGCGGGCGCGTGTCCTCTACAACCCGGACCGTCATCGCACACATGTCATGACGTACGGCATGGATCCGGGCTACTCCCTGACATTTTCGGCCTGGTGCCTTTGGTTTTTGGGGTTCCCCGATCAGGCAAGCACGCGCGGCCAGGAGGCCCTTGCTCTGGCCAATAAGATTTCCGACCCGTTTGGCTTGGCCTTTACCTTGTCGGCTACATCGGTACTGGGACAGGTTCGGCATGACGTACGACTCGCCGAAGAGTGCGCTGATGCCGCGATCAAGCTTTCACTCGAACGAGGGTTTCCGTTTTACTTGGCGTGGGGGACTATCCTCCAAGGTTGGGCTTGCACTGAGCAGGGAAACGTTGACGAGGGAATTGCTCGGATAACCGAGGGTATTACCACTTACCAGTTAGCCGGAGCAGAGCTTGGATGTTCCTATTTTCTGGCCCTGCTGGCCGCAGCACACGGGTGCGTCGGGCAACCGCAGGCAGGATTGAATACCGTGATCGACGCTCTGGCTATGGTGAACAGAACAGGTGAGCACTTTTACGAAGCAGAGCTGTACCGGCTCAAGGGCGCTCTTACCCTCCAATGCCATGGCGAAGACAGACAGGATTCTTCCCAGCAGGAAGCGCAAGCATGCTTTCAAAAGGCGATCTCGGTCGCGCGACAGCAAGGGGCAAAGTCACTCGAACTACGAGCTACAGTGAGCCTTGCTCAGCTATGGAAAACACGAGACAAGGAGGCGGCCAGGCAAATGCTGGCTCAGATCTATAGCTTCTTCACCGAAGGCTTCGACAGCGTTGATTTGCTACAAGCCAAAGCGCTGCTCGATGCGTGGGCACCAAACGTGGGGTGAGCGACCCAGAATGATCATGAAGAACGGAGCGCGTCGGGGCAGTGAAGTGCGTAAGTCGGTCGCGCTGGCTTTACAGGGCGGCGGGATGCACGGCGCGTTCACCTGGGGCGTGCTCGATCGGTTGCTCGAGGACGGCAGGCTTGCCATTGAAGGGGTGAGCGCAACCAGTGCCGGTGCGATGAATGCCGTCGTGCTGGCTTACGGCATGCTGCAGGGTGAAGAGGCCGGCGCGCGCCAGGCGCTGCATGATTTCTGGTCCGACGTGGCGCAGTCCGCCGAGCGTCATAACCCGTTGCGCTGGGCGCCATGGTTGAAAGGGACGCACAGTTTCGGGCTGGACTATTCGCCCATGTATGCGTTTGCGGACATGGCGCTTCGTATCTTCTCGCCTTACCAGTTCAATCGCCACAACTTGAATCCGCTGCAGGAGGTGCTGGAGAATCAGGTCGATTTCGCCGCCTTGCGAAAGCAATGCCCGTTCCACCTCTATCTGTGCGCGACCAATGTCGAGACGGGGAAGATACGCATCTTCTCGGACGAGGACGTCTGCGCCGAAGCGGTGCTTGCTTCGGCCTGTGTGCCGACATTGTTCCAAGCGATCACGATCGACGGACAACACTACTGGGATGGCGGCTATATGGGAAACCCAGCCATTTTTCCGTTGATCTACCACTGCAATACGCGCGATGTGGTGATCGTTCACATCAACCCGCTCGTCCGCCCGGGCGTGCCCATTACAGCTGCCAGCATCCTTAATCGCATCAATGAAATCAGCTTCAACTCGTCTCTGATGCGTGAGATGCGCACCATCGCCTTTGTCACCGACCTCATCCAGCAAGGCAAGGTTGATCGAGACGAGATGAGGGAGATGCTGATCCACTCCATTCGGTCCGACGAATCAATGTGCGCGCTTAGCGTGTCCAGCAAGTACAACGCGGGCTGGGACTTCCTTTGCGGACTGCGCGACAACGGACGACGCGAGGCCGAGGCGTGGCTCAAGGAGAACTACCGCAATATTGGCGAACGGTCGAGCATCGACATCCGACAGGAATTTCTTTGAACGATGGGATGAGATGGGAAAAGGTGGCTGGCGTTTGCCCAGCACTTGGGTAGGAAGGAAGGTGCTATTGATAACCTGACGTTATCGAGGCTGTCTAGATAAATCGCCGTTGTGTAGTTGCGACATTTTTTGTATGGCTTGGACTAGGTTGGATATTGAGTTACAGTCCGAAGCTTTCACCGATGTATTCTCTATATTGTGTTTATCGAAGTATCTTCCAGAATTGCGTGTTAATAGTCCGGATATTGAGTTCAAACTGATTGCTACTCAGAATCTCGTGACTGGGGAGCCTGGCATATAGCCGGATTTGATAATTCAAGGACTCACTAGATTGGGGGTGGGGGATGGGTATAAGCGCTATCAGTAGCTAGTCTGGATGCAATGTTTGATTGTGTTTTTTAGGCGGGCTTGCTCCCTTTGAGCAACGCCCAGGCTCCACTCATGGTAATGATCACCATACCGTAAAGGCTGAGCGTTTCGGGGATGTGTTGAAAAATGATAGCTCCCAGAATCGTGGAAAAGAGAATTTGGCTGTAACTGAAAGGCGCCAGGACCGCCGGCGCCGCGTAGCGGAAAGACTGCGAGAACAATAGGTGTGAAACCATTCCAAGGGTGCCCAATGCTCCCATCATGATCGCATCATTCATGGTCGGGGTAACCCAGAAGAAGGGCACCAATAGCGACATGACTCCCGTCGCGAACAACCCGCCCAGGAAATTACTGGTGATCGCGCTGTCATACGCGCTGAGTTTGCGTGTAAGCAATTGGTACAGCGCAAAACACAATGCTGAGCAGAAGGGTAGCAGAACCGCCAGGGTGAATAGGTTACCGCCTGGTCTTACGATGAAAAGTGTCCCCAGAAATCCTGCCAGTGCTGCATAAATCTGCCGGGATGACACTTGCTCCCCCAGCAGTGGAGCCGACAGCAGAATCACCAGCAGGGGGGCGAGGAAGTGGATGGACGTGGCTTCTGCCAAGGGCAGGTAATGCAGGCTGGAGGTGAAAAATAAACTCGTCGCAACCAGGCAGCCCCCGCGAAGGAGCTGCAACTTGAGGTTGGCTGTCTTGAACAAAGCTGTTCCGGCCTTTGGTAGAAATAGGGTGGCCATCAGCGCGGTGTGCACGGCGTAGCGTGCCCACACAATCAGTATGACGGGGTAGGCCGATGTCAGGTATTTGGAGATCGTATCGTGTGAGGAAAACAGGAACGTCGCCACGATGATCAGCATAAAACCTTTGTAGGAAGTACTGTCCAAAGCAACTTCTGATCGGAGGGTCGTCATCGCCTATACCTGAGTGCATTCAATTAAAACAAAATCGATTGCTGCATGCGCAGCGGCGCGACCTGCCAATCAGACGTGATTCGTTATTGCTGAGCGGCGGCTCTGGCATCCTGCAGCCAGCCATCGAATGCCTGACGGTTCTGCGCTATCCACTCTCCATGTTCTCGTCACCGCCTGCTTTCAGGTAGAACGACGTGCAGGGCTTTCCAGTTATGGACAGTGAAGTCGGCATCGCCGTAGGCCAATGCGATATACATAGCGGGAAACTCTGTTTCCTTGGGTTCTGTGACGTTGTACCCCAGCTCCTTCAGGCCAGCGACAGCAATCTCGCCTCGAAAGCGCTCTTCAGCAATGGTCGGGAATATCGGCGTAATGGAAACGCCGGCGCCAGGCTTGCTGGCATCCGCCGCATGGGCTGACAAAATGCTGAGTACGGCTAAGCTACTCACTGCCCATCGTGCAATCAGAGAACGTTTCATGCTCACCACCTTTCTTTTAGTTTATTTATTGGCCGGCCTTGGCAGATAGTCGATTTCCAAACGGGTAGCTCGCAGGAGCTACCCTGTTCGGACACTTCTTGCATACACGCCCGATGCTTTTCGAGCGGCAAGTAAGTGCGCTGAATCAACGATAAATGGCTACCGGTGAACCGATAACATCCCGATTGATTTCAATACCCAGGCCAGGCGTCAGCGGTGCGCGAATGCGGCCATCAATCACCGGAATGTCCAGGTTCGCGGTCATAGGGGTGTACATGTCGCGCAGATCGAGCACGCAACGCAGGTTGCGATGAGGGATGGTCTGCCCCAGGTGGGTCAACGAAGCAAAGGACACATAAGATCCGGCGGTCTCCTGAATGCTCATGGTCAGCCCGGCTGCAAGGCACATATCGCGCTGACGCCTTGCGCGGGTTAGGCCGCCTTGCTTGGAGACTTTCATGCCAATCCCGTCTGCGGCATCGTCGCGGATCAACTGCAAAACGGAGGCTTCATCCGTGGCCAGTTCATCCATAATCAGTGGGATGCTGGTTTTCTGCCGCAAGGCCATGTGTTCACGCCAAGTGGCACACGGCGCCTCAAGCACAAAGTCCAGGCCCGAAGGCAGCAGGTTGAGCATTCTCAGCGCATGTTCGACGGTGAGGCCACCATTGCAGTCGACGATGAAGTATTCGCCGGGACGGGCATCGGCAAGGGAGGCTTCGATGCGTGCAGCATCCAGGGCCGGTCCGCCTTCCTCGGGCGTTGCACCGACCTTGACCGAGTGGCCGAGGTAGCCTTGCTTGCGGGTGGCATCGATGCGCCGGCGCATGTCTTCAGGGTCGCCTGCATAGGTCGAATCAATGATCGGCATGGACAGCCCGGTGCTGCCTCCCAGCAACTCGCAGACCGGTAGGTTCACGGCTTTGCCGAAGATATCCCAGCAGGCAATGTCAATCGCAGCCTTGGCATGCAAATGGCCCAGGAGCGTGCTGTCCATGATGTCGTTGATGCGGTCGACCTGCCGAGGATCTCGCCCAATCAGCATGTCAGCCATTTCTTCGATGCCCGCACGAACGCCAAGCGCGTGCGCGGCAATGTAGTTAGGGCCAAAGGGTGTCGATTCACCCCAGCCTTCCAGTCCCGTGTCGGTTCGTATGCACACGAGAGTGGCATCGAATGAAGTATAAGTGCGGCCCCCGGAAAGTTTATAAACACCGCCGGCATAGGGCAGGTTTACTTGATAAACCTCAATATCACGAATCTTCATGGTGAGTCTCCCGAGGCGGCACCAAGACAAGCTTGCCGACATGTTTTTTACTGAGGAAATCTTCCTGTGCCAGGGCGATATCGCTCAGCGAATAATGTTTGCTGACCAGTGGGCGAATACGATCCGTCTCGATGTAGTTAATCAGTGTTTGAAAGACGTTATCGTCTTGCCAGGTACAGCCGTAGAAGGTCAGATCTTTTAAGTACAGAGTACGTAAGTCCAATTCCACCAGCGGGCCGGCAATGGCGCCGGATGTCGCATAGCGGCCCCCTATTTTCAGAACATCGAGAAGGGGAGGCCAAGCGGTACCGCCGACAAGATCAATGACCACAGTGACGCTGTTTTTTTCCAGGCGCTCAAGCAAGTTGTCATTACGGTCAATGACATCATCTGCACCCAGTTCGAGTATCTGGCTACGCTTGCTGTTGGACGTAATTGCAATAACGCGTGCGCCTCTGCATTTAGCCAACTGCACGGCAGCAGAACCGACACCGCCACTGGCACCGGTAATCAACACGACATCATTTGCGTTCACGCCCGCGCGCTGCATCATCAATTCAGCTGTTGAATAAGAGCAGGGGATGGACGCTAGCTCGATGTCACTCCAGTCACTGCTCACCGACCAGGTATCTGCGTCGGGGGCGACGGTGTACTGAGCGAAGGAGCCATTGCAGTCGGAGCCGTACGTCCAGCACTGGTAATTCTGGTGGTCAACCGGGGCTCTGAGCATGTTGCGAATCAAAACGCGCTGCCCAACGCGAGTCGGCGATACCCCCTCGCCGACGGCGACAATATATCCGCAACAATCGGCACCTTGAATCAGCGGGAACCTTAAGGGCACACCTGACCAGGATGCATCTTCGTTGTCGACCTCTGCGAAGCCTCCGGCGCTGCCAGCCTGGGTGTCACTACTGACCTTTTTCGAGTACCAGCCAATCCGCGTATTGATGTCGGTGTTGTTGACCGCAGCTGCGGCCACGCGCACCAGTACCTCACCTTTGGCTGGGCGTGGAACCTTCACGTCAGTGTGATACTCGAGCTTATTGGGTCCACCATGACCGGTCAGTAGAACGGCATGCATACGTTCGGGTATTGCTAAGATCATTACCTTCTCCTGAGCTGACGGAAATTGCACTACAGCGAGCCGCCACAGCAATAATCGGTTGCAGTCCGATTACTGAGCGCAGGGACGCATCAATTCGCAGCCTAAACTGAGCACTTTGTGGGTAAATGAGGGAGCGACGTCTTTTAGTTAAGGCGAGGGCATAAACGCTTCTGTGTCAGAACGACATTCAGGGCGCTTATTTGAGAAGGGATATTCCATCCCCGGTGACAACTTTGATGTTGCTCGGGATGAAATAAGAAATGTGACCCCGTTCAGTGAGCGTGGGGAGCCGAGTTATCTGATTGGTTTTATTTGTCACGTGTCTTCTCTCCTTGATGAGTAGAAGCGACCATCGTGCTGATCGTAATAACTCTGTGTGGTGCTGTGACGAAAACTAGCATTTCGCCTAAGGCGTGTACAATCACTTTAATTGCCCGCAAACGATAATCTTTAGTTATCCAAACTGCGTCTGCCGAACGCCATCAGGACGGCACCGGTTTTGCTCACTTAAGGAGCCTTGATCCAGATAATTATCAGCGCCCCGTTCACGTAAGGTCTTTTTAAGCGTGGGATACGTCCGCTCGGCGTAGAACAGAATCGAGTCACCAGTAGAGAGCAGATAGCGATCATCGTTGACGCTGATTTCCAGCACGCCCTGACACACTGCGCGGTGAAAGGCATGTGCTATACGCGAAAGGGATTGGCACTCTATCCAGCGCAGCGCTTTAAATGTAACGCTGATGAGTGTTTGTTCTTTTGGCTACAGGTGGAATCCAGTAGCTTGTCGTGGAATCACCTCCTTCTTGGCCCTTGATACCCCCCAAAAAACAAGTCCAGAATTGAGTCTTTTCCTGCTCCGGCAAGAAAATAAACCCCTTAGATTTCAATGGGTCGGACGCTAGATACGAGTCTCGTTTCCCGCTCCAATCTCTTGATGGTATTCGCCGTATTGTCAATCTATTGTCACTCGCTCTGCATTTTGCCGCAACAGGTCTAAGTAGTTCGCCCATTGCTGAGCCGCCTCCCGGCGTTGCACTAGCAGTTGCGCGCGCGCGTACACCGCCCCCAGAGCGCCTGGCATCCGGTGGGATAATGAGAGTTCGAGCACGATTGGATCGATACCTAAGTGTTCATGGGCAATCGTCCGGTAGGTAGCGCGAAAGCCGTGGGCAGTGATGTCGTACTCCGGCCAGATACGCTGAAAAGACTTGAGCATCGACGTTGGGTTGATGGGGCGACCCGGATAGACCGGCGAGACGAACACCCAACCTTTGCCTTCGTCATCCACCACGCGGGTTTTATGTAGCTCGCGCAACAGGACCAGGGCTTGCTCCGGTAGCGGCACGACGTGCTTGCTCTTGTTCAGGTGCTTGGTCTTGCTCACCACATAACGCCAGTCGGCGCCCACCAAGTCGACGTCTTCCCAGCGCATCTGCACCAGTTCGCCGGGGCGGACCGGCAACATGACCAGCAAGCGCATTGCGGTGGCAACACTGCCGTTGCTGCAGTCACCCAGTCGCAGCAGAAACCTGCCCAGGTCGGCTGGCCTTTCGATTGCCGGATTACTTGTCACGACGTGGCGGATCTTCAACTCCTCGATGTTGCTGAGTGCCACGTTGCGCTCCACCCAGCCGCGTCCCTCGGCAAAGCCCAAGATTGCTCGGATGATGGTGCGCACACGCCGGGCCATGGCCATGGTGCGCTGGCGACGTAGCTCGGTGATAATAGTGGTGATGTGCTCCAGCTTGATCTCGCTGATCGGCTTTTTGCCAATGGCAGGCAAGATGTGGTTGTTCAGCGCCCCGCGAAACCCCGCAATGGATTTGACCACCAGTTCGGCAGACTTGAATGCCAACCATTGCTCGGCCACGTACGTGAAGGTGCGCTCTTCATTGAGCAACTGTGCCTCGATCTTGGCGGTCTTGGCCTTAAGCGGGGCGATGTGGTTAGCCACGTCACGGCGTGCACCGCGGGCAATGTCGCGCGCCTCCTTCAGCCCAATGTCGGGGTAAGCACCTATCGAGAAACGGTTCTCCTTGCCGTGCAGCCGATACTTTAAACGCCAGAACTTGGAAGGGGATTTTCCGGCCTTGCTCGACGCCCTCACCTCCAAGTAGAGACCAGGGACTTCGCCGTCGGCGTGTTTGCCGGGTTGAGTGAGCGAGCGGATGAAGGCATCGCTGAGTTTTCGTCTGAAAACAGGGGCGTTATCTGGGGGCATCGGTGGGGGCACCGTTTTTTAAAAATCGAAATTTGCCCCCGATTATGCCCCCATAAGGTCTGGAACCCATTGGATTTAGACAGGCGGCAGTGGACTGAATCTATGTATAAAACCTTGTTATTAAACGGATTTATGGATTTTTGTGGAATTCCATTACAGGCTATCCGGGTCCCCGAAAAACATCTGAATCCGCGACCTCAACCACCGCTCACCCGGATCATTATCCTGCGACCCGCGCCAGGCCATGTGCAATTCAAAGCTGCGCACCGGCAACGGTGGATCTTCCGCCCGAACACCACCGGCGGCGGTCAACGCTTCGGCGGTGTAGTCCGGGACGGTGGCCACGATGTCGGTGCCGCTGATCAGTGTGCTCAGCCCGTTGAACTGCGGCACCGCCAGCACCACGTGCCGTTTGCGCCCCAGCTTCTCCAGCTCTTCATCTATAAAGCCGCTCAGGTCGCCCGCGAACGACACCAGCGCGTGGGGGCGGGCGCAGAAGTCATCCAGGCTCAACGGCCCCGGCACGGAGTCGGCTCGCAACAGTTTCGGCATGCTGCGGCGCAGTACTTTGCGCTTGGCGTTGGCCGGCAGGTCGGCGGTGTAGCTGACGCCAATGGAAATTTCGCCCGAGGCCAACAGGTTCGGCATCAGGATGTAGTTGGCCCGACGCACCACCAGCACGATGCCCGGTGCCTCGGCGCGCAACCGCTTGAGCAGCATCGGCAGCAACGCGAACTCGACATCGTCCGACAGGCCGATGCGGAACACCGCGGTGCTGGTGGCCGGATCGAATTCCGCCGCGCGACTGACCGCGGTGGAAATCGAATCCAGGGCCGGCGAGAGCAGGGCGAAGATTTCCACCGCTCGGGCGGAAGGTTCCATGCTGCGGCCGGTGCGCACGAACAACGGGTCATCGAACAGCCCGCGCAGGCGCGAGAGCGCCGCACTGATGGCCGGCTGGCCGAGGAACAATTTCTCCGCAGCGCGGGTCACACTGCGCTCGTGCATCAGTGTTTCGAAAACGATCAACAGGTTCAGGTCGACACGACGCAGGTCATTACGATTCATCTGGGGTCCTGGCAGATTCAGCAAACTTGACGTGAGCGACCATATGAGAACAATGGCCGGCGTGAATCTTACGGGGAAAGGCTGGTACTCTGCACAGGGTAATTCAGTTTTCCCTGAAAGGCTGCTTCGGTTTTTACGGCATTGGATGATGTCGCCGTCGCTGCGGAATCAATGACAGGCATGTCGACTATTAATAGCCACTGATGGTCTTGGGTAGAAAGCCCAGATAGAGTTCAGGGCATTAGAGGTTACTTTGACGAGGTTTGCGATGTCCCGCACGATCCGTTTTCACAAGTTTGGTCCAGCCGAGGTGCTCAAATGCGAAGAGCATGCGGCCGCTCTGCCTGCGCCGGGCGAAGTGCAGGTGCGTGTCGAGGCGATAGGCATCAGCTGGTACGACATTCTCTGGCGCCAGAACCTGGCCTCGTCCCATGCTCGCCTGCCTTCAGGCCTGGGTCATGAAATGGCCGGCGTGGTCACGGCGCTCGGCGAGGGGGTCGATGACCTCGCTATCGGTGACAAGGTCGCCAGCTTCCCGGCCGAAAGCCCCAACGATTATCCGGTCTACGGCGAACAGATCGTTCTGCCGCGCACGGCGCTGACCCGCTACCCGGACGTGCTCAGCCCGGTCGAAGCCAGCGTGCATTACACGCCGCTATTGGTCGCCTATTTTGGCTACACCGATCTGGCGCGCGTCAAGCCCGGGCAATTCGCTCTGGTGACCGACGCCAGTCACTGCGCCGGGCCGTCGTTCGTACAGCTGGGCAAAGCCCTTGGTGTGCGAGTAATCGCTGCGACCAAAACCGCGGACGAGCGTGAATACCTGCTGTCGCTGGGTGCCGAAAAAGTCATCGTCACCGAAGAAGAAGATCTGCTGATGCGGATCAACAAAATAACCGACAACCGTGGCGTCGATGTGGTGTTCGATGGCCTGGGCGGCCCGCAGATGTCGCTGCTCGGCGATGTGCTCGCGCCTCGCGGCAGCCTGGTGCTCTATGGCCTGCAGGGTGGTAACCAGACGCCATTTCCGGCCTGTGCGGCGTTCCAGAAGAACATTCAGTTCTTCGTGCACTGCATCGGCAACTTCACCGGCAAGCCGGAGCTGGGCATCCTCCAGGATCAGGCCGCACTGCAACGTGCCCTGCGCGACATCAACCAGTTGACCGCAGACCATGTGCTGCTGCCACTCAAGACTCGGGTATTCCCGTTTTCCCAGTTTGTCGAAGCACACCGCTACATGGACGAATGCCCATGCCGCGAACGGGTCGCCCTTGAGGTCGAGCCTGTCTGAGCTCTTCGTACGAGCCCCCTTGTATAAACCCCTCTGGAAAGGTCCGTGCAGGCACGGACTTTTCCGCTGTCAAAACCTCCAAAATGAGACATCCCATCGATCCCTCGGTGGGGCGGTTCAGCAACTGAACTGGTTTTTGCTCTCGATCTGTATCTTCTAATCATTATGTAAGCCCTGATAATTGAATGATTATTTCATCTCAAGGAAAGAGTCATGGCTGGGTATCAGGTTGAAACTTTTCAACGCGCATCGGCAATACATGCTCAACAAATAATTCGACGCCGCTCGGCGGTCATACATTTACTGGCAACTTCTTTCTTTATTTCTTGTATTACACGTCTGTGGGATGTTGTCGGAAATTTCCTAGGACATCGCTCGAGGCCGAAAAACACCCGTCCTGCCTGGCGTTGCGGCTGTATTGCCCTGTTTGGGGTTCTCGAGACATGCAACCATTTCAAATAATTACAAAATGCTTAAGTGCTAGCATTTGATAACAACCCCGGCACCCCATTCATGACAGGCAATCCGTCGCGCAGTGCATGTAATTGTTTGCGTGGCGTCGAACTTATGAGTAACAGGTAAACAATGATGACCCATACCCATGAACAGGCAATGAATTATGTTTATCAACAAGTACTGCAGCGCTTGCTGAGCTTTTTCTCTCGCGCCGAGCGCACGGCATTGCAACTGATGATTCAGCGCCTGGTGGTGTCGGCTGGAGGTATGGAGCGTATCGGCGATTACAAGGTGTTGGCGATCCAGTCCGGGTCCCGTGACAGCTGCTACACACTGGCGCTGCTGCGCGCCGCGCAACTGAGTATCGCCGGTCGGGCACCGGCGACATTTCAGCTGCGAGTGGCCACTTTGCGCTTGAATGGTACGGCTGCGACAGCACTGGAAAACATCCATCGCAGCAGCAGTGCATTGTTTCTCTACGACGATCCCCGGGTCGAAATGTTGATGGTCGATAATCGTGAGGTCCTGCCGTTCAATCACTTGGCGCCAATCTCCGATGCCGGCCGCGAGTCGAATCGGCTCAATCTGCTGATGGTCGGGCACCGTCGGGCCTGGAACGGGCCGCTTGAGTTGTGGGACGACGGGTACCTGGCCACAGGTGATTTTTATGGACAAATTGCCCGCTGGGACAACGGCGTCGATGTCATGGTCAGCAGCGATTCACCCCGTCGGCAGGCGCAGTTTATCGAGGGTTTGAACCGTGCCGCAGCCAAGGCCGGGCTTGCGCCGACGAGCCGCCATGAAACGGGCTACGAGGGATTGTTCGCGCGCCTCGATGAACTGGGCAGCGACTGCTATCGCGAGTTTTATCCCGACTCTGCTCAGGCTGCGTGGCGTCCTTCCGAGCGCTTTGAGGCCTGCCGTCGCACGACCTTCATCGACATCCACGACATGCTGGTCAGCAACCTGGAGGAGCGCTGGCCGCTGCTCACTGACTTCCTCGGCTTCCAACCTGACGAACTGACGGCTCAACTCAGTGATAACGACTATGTCAGTCCGTCGATATCCGCGCACCTTCGCGGCTTGCAAGCGCGCTTTGTACACGGTCGCACCTACGAAGAGGGGGTCAGCGAATACCTGCAGCGGGTGTTGGTGATGATGCGTCGTAAACAATTGCCCGAGCGCTTTTGCGAGCAGGCAGTGGAGACCTTCGGCAATCCGCTGACCATGGCCGATCAGCGCGGATTGGCGACAGCCGAGGCACAAAAAAGTCTCGGTTTGAGTGAAGCCCAACTGGTGTGTCTGCTGTTCGCCCCGTTTGTCGATAACGGCGCGGCCCTGGAGCATTTTCTTCGTCAATGCCATCCCGGCATGCTGGTAGCGCTGCCGGAATTGCACCGGGCGATGCAGGGCGGTCCGGCACCCGAGCAGGTTCTGCAGTGGATGGTGGATGTCAGCGGGTTGCCGGTCAGCCTGATCGGTACGCTTTACCGCATGAGGCTGGTGGTTCGGGATGAGGGTAGGGTGCCAGGCACGGAAAGCGGCGACGCGGGCGTGCAAGTCGAAGACATGGACCCCGAGAATGAAGCAGCAGTGACTGGCGAATGGTCGATGGGCCAGTGAATGTTCCTGGTTTGGCGGACGCATCAAGAGTGCGTCATGACGTTCGTAGCGTGTTCGGTCATCACCCATGAAAGGATCACGAGATTCCGATTTCGCGTACCAGGCGGTGTACCGCTACCTGAACAATCTGATCAATGAGCCGGGCAGTGACGTGCGAGTGCGCCTGCCCTCATTGCGGCAGTTGGCGGATCGTTTGAGTGTGTCGATCTCGACCATTCAATACGCCTATTCGCTGCTGGAGAAGGAAGGACGCATCTATTCGGTTGCCAAGTCAGGCTATTACGCACTGCCGGTGTCTTCTATCGGTCTTCCCGGCAGCGGTAAAGACCTGCTCGAAACGGTCTATGTCAACGCCAGGCGCCCCGGCATGCTGGTGTTGAGCGCCGATGAACCGGCGTTGTTACAACCCCTGGACAGCCCGTTGTTGTTGCTGGAGAGAGAATTGCTGCGCCAGTATCCGCGCCAGCCACAACCGTCTTCACAACCCTGCGGCGAGCTGGAACTGCGCACGGCCCTTGCGGCACGCTACACCACTTCGCCGACACGCTGCTGGCATGCCGATGATGTCTATATCGGCGCAGATATGCGCGGCGTACTTGAAATATTGATCGCCGTTCTTGAGCTCAAAGATTCGGTGGTGGTGGTCGAGTCGCCGTGCGACTGGGTGATTCTGCGCTTGTTCCAGGACGCAGACGTGCAGGTTGTCGAGCTGCCGCTGCAAGCCTGTGGTGGCCTGGATCTCGAACAGCTGAGAGAGCTGCTCGAGACCGGGCGGGTGCGACTGATGATGCTTTCATCGGGACTGAACATGCCGCGCGGGAGCGTGGCGCCTGACGACAACCGGCAGTCCACTGCGCAACTGCTGGGACGGCATGGCTGTTGGGTGTTGGAAAACGATTGTTACGGCGAGCTCGAATTCGAGCCGAGCGGCTTGCGGTTTCGCGACCTGGTGGACCCTGATCGGCTGATCGTGTTTTCCACTTTCGAGAAAATCATCGGCTCGGAGGCGCCCTTTGGTTACCTGCTCTCGCGACAACTGCGTGCCGAACTGCAACGGCACTTTCTGCTGCGGGCATTCCGTTTGTCGCTGATTCGTCAGAAAGCCATCGCGCGGCTGTACAGCAACGGACGCATCGATCAACACCTGCTGGTGTTGCGTCGACTGCTCAAGGAACGCATGGTGCTGATGACCCAACTGCTCCAGGAGCGTCTGCCGGAATCGCTGCATTTCGTCGAGCCCCAGGGCGGGGCGACGGTGTGGATTCGCTCGTTGCGCCAGGTCAATGTACATCGAGTGTTCCAGAGACTGCTCAAGCAGCAAGTGGTCATCGCACCGGGGGAGTTGTTCAGTTTGCAGGGCCTGCACGCGCAGCACTTGCGCCTGAGTCATACATTCGGTGGCGACCACGAGCTCGTCGCTGCACTGGGGCTACTGGGGGATGCCTTGCGTCTGGAATCGATCGATTGAGCCGAGGTGGAAGAGCTCCTCGGAACCTGACATTCGATAACGTCGCGCAACGGCCAAACTGTCAGTAAACTGCGCTCCTATCCCGAACCACTCTCTCTCAGAGGTTTTGCATGACACTCAGTCCTTTTGCGGGCAAACCGGCACCGGCAGAACTGTTGGTCGACATCCCGCGACTGGTAACGGCCTATTACACCGGCCAGCCCGATGCAGCCATTTCTACCCAGCGCGTTGCCTTCGGCACGTCCGGACACCGAGGTAGCTCGTTCGACTTGAGTTTCAACGAATGGCATGTCCTGGCCATCAGCCAGGCGATCTGCCTGTATCGCGAGGCCCAGGGCATCGATGGCCCGCTGTTCGTCGGGATCGACACCCACGCGCTGTCCACGCCGGCCGGTGCCAGTGCCCTGGAAGTGTTGGCGGCGAACGGTGTCACGGTGATGATCGCCGAAGGCGACGAGTACACCCCGACGCCGGCCATTTCCCATGCGATTCTTTGCTACAACCGCGGGCGCACTTCAGGCCTGGCGGACGGCATCGTCATCACGCCGTCCCACAACCCGCCGCAAAGTGGTGGCTACAAGTACAACCCAACCAACGGCGGCCCGGCCGATACCCACATCACCAAGTGGATCGAAGCCAAGGCCAACGAGTTGCTGGCAGCCAGGCTCGCCGGCGTCAAACGCATCAGCTACGAGCAGGCCCTGAAGGCCAGCACTACCCATCGTCACGATTACCTCAACACCTATGTCGCTGACCTGATCAACGTGATCGACTTCGACGCCATCCGCGATGCGAAGCTGCGTCTGGGTGTCGATCCGCTGGGCGGAGCAGGGGTGCGCTACTGGTCGGCGATTGCCGAGCACTACCGCCTGGACCTGGAAGTGGTGAATAAACAGGTTGATGCAACGTTCCGTTTCATGACCGTCGACTGGGACGGGCAGATCCGCATGGACCCATCGTCCAGCTATGCCATGCAAGGCTTGATCGGCCTGAAAGAGCGTTTCGACGTGGCGTTTGCCTGCGACCCGGACCACGACCGTCATGGCATCGTGACCCCGTCCGGTGGTTTGCTGGCGCCGAACAACTACCTCGCGGTGTCGATCGACTACCTGTTCCAGAACCGTCCACTGTGGCGGGCCGATGCGGCCGTGGGTAAGACCGTGGTCAGCAGCGGCTTGATCGATCGCGTCGCCAAACGCCTGGGCCGTCGTCTGTATGAAGTGCCGGTCGGTTTCAAATGGTTTGCCGACGGTCTGTTTGACGGCTCCCTGGGTTTTGGCGGTGAAGAAAGCGCCGGTGCATCGTTCCTGCGCAAGGACGGCAGTGTCTGGAGTACCGACAAGGACGGTTTGATTCCGGCGCTGCTGGCCGCTGAAATGACCGCTCGCACGGGCCGTGATCCAAGCCAGGCCTATCGCGCGTTGACCGATGAACTGGGTGAGCCGTTTTCGGTACGCGTTGATGCCAAGGCCAACCCTGAACAGAAAGCACTGCTGAGCAAATTGTCGCCGGACCAGGTCACTTCGACTCAACTGGCGGGCGAAGCGATCCAGAGCATCCTCAGTCATGCACCGGGCAACGACCAGGCCATCGGCGGTCTGAAAGTCATGACCGAGAACGGCTGGTTCGCGGCGCGGCCGTCGGGCACCGAGGACATCTACAAGATTTACGCAGAAAGCTTTGTCAGTGACGACCACCTGAAACAACTGGTGGCCGAGGCTCAGACACTGGTAGATGGCGCAATTTCTGCGAAGTGATTGAAAGTCCTGTGGTGAGGGAGCTTGCTCCCTCGCCACAAATGAAATTGTCTAGTCCTGAAGCTGGTGTAAACCTTGTTCAGGACGGGACACACAGCCAAAAAAAGGGGCGACCATCAACGGTCGCCCTTTTTTTTGCCGCGCATTTACCGCCTCAAGCCACATCTACCAAGACGATTTCGCTGTCTTCGATCGCAGTCACCCGCAACACTTGCTCATCGGCAACCGCGACCCCGTCTCGAGCTTGTGCGCGCAAGCCATTGACTTCAATCGCTCCTGTCGCTGGCACCAGATAAGCGCGACGGCCACTGTCCAGACGATATTCAGCCGTTTCCCCGGCTTTCAGGTTGGCCGCCACCAGACGTGCATCGGCGCGAATCCGCAGGCTTTGATCGTCGCCGGCCTTGCCACTGGCCAGGGTCACGAAGCCTTCGCGCTGGCCTTTGGGGAAGGGCTTGGCGCCCCACGACGGTGCCAGACCGGTTTCGTTGGGGATGATCCAGATCTGAAAGATCCGGGTCTCGGTCGCTTCCAGATTGTACTCACTGTGGGCGATCCCGGTGCCGGCGCTCATGACCTGCACATCACCGGCTTCGGTACGGCCCTTGTTGCCCAGGTTGTCCTGGTGGGTAATCGCGCCTTCACGAACGTAGGTGATGATTTCCATGTCCCGGTGTGGGTGTTGCGGGAACCCGGTGCCGGGGGCAATCACGTCATCGTTCCACACCCGCAGGTTGCCCCAGTTCATGCGTTTGGGGTCGTAGTACTCGGCGAACGAAAAGTGGTGATGGGCATCCAGCCAGCCATGGTGCGCGCCGCCCAGGGAGTTGAAAGGTCTGAGTTCAAGCATGATCGTCTCCTGAAAAAGGTTCGTCATGGGGGCAGAACGTCTGAGCCACAAACGAGAACCGGTGGTTGATGGTCAGTATCATCCATCAGGTACCCATCGATAAAAAGCGTAAAAAATGCCTCAATACAATCGAATTATTTGATACCGAATAATCTCGAATTTTTCTCATCCAGCCTTCACTTCATCGCATAAGCCAATGACCTGTAAGCATTTCACTAGAACTCAACGGCAAATGCAGACACCATAGCCCCCGACAGCCTCACACACTGGAGTCCGCCTGCGTGCCGCAACACACACCCGATCTTCCGCCCGAACTTCGTCCCCTGGCCGAGATGCCTTTGCTCAAACGTCTGGCCGCCCGGTTCTTTGGCCACGGCCTGACCCGCTTGCGCGCGCAACACCGTGCGTCCTGGCTGCACGGGCAAGCCGACGGTTTTCGCAGCGGTCACAGCGCTGGCGTGGAATACGGCTATAAGGAAGGCAAGCTCGAGGGTCTGGAAGAAGGCCGTCAAGTGCTGCTGATCCGCGACTCGCGCTCCACCGAGCATCGACCGCCCAACGTCGATGACAACCTGTTCGACGATTGGCGCCTGCCATTGAGCGCCGAGCTGAAGAAGCGCATGAAGGCCGACGTGGCGCGACTGCTGCCTGCGCATGCCCAGCCGAGCGCTGCCCAATGGAAAATGATCTTCAGTGACACACCGTCGACTTCGGTGATCGCCGGCGCGGGCGCGGGCAAGTCGACCACCCTGGTGTTGCGTATCTTGCTGCTCAGCCATTATCTGGGGTTTGAGCTGAGCTCGATGACCGTGGTGACCTTCACCCGCGAGTCGCGCAAGGACTTCATCAATAAGCTGATCGAACTGTTTGCCGTGTGGGGCCGGGCGCTCAGCTTCAAAGAAGCGCGGGACCTGGTGCGTACTTTTCATTCGCGGATCCTGCCAATGGTGCGCAGCCTGCCGGGTTTCGAACGACTGCAAGCCTTCGAAAACCTCAGCTTTCGCGTGCAGGGCACTGATGAGGAGGTCGACAGCAACCCCTTCGACCTGCGAATCAACGACGCCCAGCGCCAGCAGCTCAACGCCTGCTATCACAGCCTGCATACCCGCGATGAGCGTTTCCGCGAATTGATCAAGCCGTTGTCTCGTCACGCCTTGCAGCTCAAGGAACTGGAGCGCGATCACCCGGACGTGCAAAAGCGCATGGCGGTGACTGAACTGGCGGCCAAGCGCGATGAAGAGCTGTGTGACACCATCGAGGACCTGTGGTTTCGCGCCGGCGCCTGGCCGATCAAGGGCATCGAGCCGAATCGTCAGACCTTCGACATCAACGGTTCGACCTTCCATTGCCACGGTTACATTCCGGCGCTGGATGCCTGGGTGGTGCTGGGTTTCGATCCTCGGGAAAATCCCCAGGTCAGTCGCCCGAATGCCAAGCTGACGGTACGTGCGGAATGGGCTGTAAAGCGCACCCTGTTTCAAGCTTTCTGTCGTAAGCCATTGATATGGCTCGATAGTTACGAATCTTCAAAACGTGTTTTGGCGTCGCTTGCCGGTGATGCCAGCGCCGGGCCGGGCTTCGATTACAAGGTCAAGGGCGAGCTGGCTTCCGCGCCGTTGCTGGACTGTTTTGTCGCGGCAGCCGGGTTTATCGAAAACCTCGGCCTGGATGTGCCCAATGCCGTGGGCCAGATGAGTTTCGCCAAGGATGATCCGGACCGATTCTTCTTCGAGGCCTTGAGCCTGTTCTGGCGAGCGCTGGAAGATCATCTGCTGGATCAATCGCCACCCGTGATGACCTACAACCGGATGTTTGCCCTGTTCAGCGAGCATTCACCGGAGAATCTCAAGTTGCTCGGCGATGAACTGCTCAGGCCAATGTCGCACTTGATGATCGATGAGTTCCAGGACGTGTCGCCGCAGATCGTTTCCTGGATTCGCGCCAGCCTGGCCGAGATCCGCAGTCGTGGCCCGGCCATGCACGTAGGGCGAGGGGCGCAACGTTCGTCATTGCTGTGTGTGGGGGACGACTGGCAATCGATCTACGGCTGGCGTGGCAGTTCGCCGAGCTATTTCATGGAGTTCAACAAGGAGTTCCCGTCACCGAGCACGACCAAGGTGATGCTCAGCGACAATTACCGCAGCCATCAGCACATCATCGACGCGGCGGAGCACATCGTCCGCGCCGCACCGGCAATCGCCGGCAAGAAGGCCAAGGCCAGCGGAGAACCCAAGGCGTTGCTGCCGGTGAACGTCCTCGATCGGGATGACCAGGGCATGGCCCAGCGCCTGATTGAGCACTACAGAAAAGGCGATTCAATCTTGATGCTTTATCGAAAAAGTAGCGATAAGTCATTGATAGAAGAGCATATTCAGTCTGTAGTTAATGTTGATTCTAGCTTGCCGTACGATGCGCGACGGCTCAAGCAACTGACCTATCACAGCGCCAAGGGCCTGCAAGCTGATGCGGTGTTCCTGCTGGGTGATTGCCAGCATCTGACCAGTTCGCCTTACAAGAACCAGGTCTATCGCATGGCCGGGCTCGGCAAGGCCGGCGACAGCGAGCCCTACGACAGCGCACAGAAAGACGAGATCCTGCGTCTGGCCTACGTGGGCATCACCCGGGCGGTGAGCCATTGCTACTGGTATGTCGATGGCCAGGATACCCAGGCGGCGAATATGCCCAAGGCCTCCGACCGGATCGGCAAGGGCAAGGCGTTTTTTGCCGATCACCGTCAGGGAAAAGTGCAGGCCTGAACCTCAAGAGAGTCTTGAGTCAAAAAACCTGTGGCGAGGGAGCTTGCTCCCGCTGGGCTGCGTAGCGGCCCCAAAAATGCGACAAGCATTGCCGATTTTTGTGAGCGCTGCGCACTCAAGCGGGAGCAAGCTCCCTCGCCACAAAAGTTGCGAGGGTCGCGATCCCGGCCTATGGTCCAAGCGAGGCTTTGACTGCGACGAGGCGCTCGACTCGCTTCAGGTCGCTGTCCATCCAGTGCGGATACCCGTAGCGAGGTGACGACATGCCGAACAACTCCCGTCCCGCCGTGCTCGAACTGATTGGCAATACGCCGCTGGTGCGTATCAGCCGCTTCGATACCGGCCCATGCACACTGTTCCTCAAGCTTGAATCGCAGAACCCCGGTGGTTCGATCAAGGATCGCATCGGCCTGGCGATGATCGACGCCGCCGAGCGCGACGGTCGCCTGCGCCCCGGCGGTACCATCGTCGAGGCCACGGCCGGCAACACTGGCCTGGGGCTGGCCCTGGTCGGTCGCGCCAAGGGCTATCGGGTGGTACTGGTGGTGCCGGACAAGATGTCCACCGAGAAAGTCCTTCACCTCAAAGCGATGGGCGCCGAGGTGCATATCACCCGCTCCGACGTCGGCAAGGGCCATCCCGATTATTACCAGGACGTCGCTGCGCGGCTGGCCAAGGACATTCCCGACGCCTTCTTCGCCGATCAGTTCAACAACCCGGCCAACCCGCTGGCCCACGAGTGCAGCACCGCGCCGGAGATCTGGGCGCAGACTCAGCATGATGTGGATGCCATCGTGGTCGGTGTCGGTTCGGCTGGCACGCTGACCGGGCTGACTCGTTTCTTTCAGCGCGTACAACCGAATCTGGAAATGGTGCTGGCCGATCCGGTCGGCTCGGTGATGGCCGAATACAGCCGCAGCGGCACCCTCGGTACGCCCGGTTCCTGGGCGGTGGAGGGCATCGGCGAGGATTTCATTCCGTCGATTGCCGACCTTTCCAGCGTGCACAAGGCCTATTCGATCAGCGACGAGGAAAGCTTCGATCATGCCCGCCAACTGCTGCGCGCCGAAGGCATTCTCGGCGGCTCTTCGACTGGCACCTTGCTGGCGGCGGCATTGCGTTACTGCCGCGAGCAGACCGAGCCGAAGCGGGTGGTCAGTTTCGTTTGCGACACCGGCACCCGTTATCTGTCGAAGATCTACAACGACCAGTGGATGAACGATCAGGGCCTGCTTGCGCGCAAACGCTACGGCGATTTGCGTGACCTGATCGCGCGGCGTTTCGAGGATGGCCGGGTGGTCAGCGTCGGCCCGGACGACACCTTGCTCACCGCCTTCCAGCGCATGCGCCTGGCGGATGTGTCGCAACTGCCGGTGCTGGTGGACGGGCAGCGGCTGGTCGGGGTCATCGACGAGTCCGATATTCTGTTTGGCGTGCATGAAGACGCCACGCACTTTCGCATGACCGTGACCAGCGCGATGACCGACAAACTCGAAACCCTGCCTCCCGGCGCCAGTCTTGCTGAACTGGAGGCGGTGCTCGACCGTGGGCTGGTGGCGATCATCGCCGACACCTCGGGCTTCCACGGCCTGATTACCCGCGTCGACATGCTCAATCACTTGCGGAGATCACTGGCATGAGTCAGCACGATGAAAGCACCGCGCCACGGGGCTTTGCCACCCGTGTGATCCATGCCGGACAGACGCCGGACCCGACCACCGGGGCGCTGATGCCGCCGATTTACGCCAACTCCACCTATGCGCAGCAGAGCCCCGGTGTGCACAAGGGCTTCGATTACGGGCGTTCGCACAACCCGACGCGCTTTGCCCTGGAGCGTTGCGTGGCGGACCTTGAGGGCGGCACCCAGGCGTTCGCTTTCGCCTCCGGGCTGGCGGCGATCGCCACTGTGCTCGAATTGCTCGACGCGGGTGCGCACATCGTTTCTGGCAATGATTTGTACGGCGGGACTTTCCGTCTGTTCGAACGGGTGCGCCGGCGCAGCGCGGGGCATCGCTTCAGCTTCGTCGATCTGACGAACCTGACGGCCTTCGAAGCGGCGCTGCAGCATGACACGCGGATGGTCTGGGTCGAGACGCCGAGCAATCCTTTGCTCAGCCTCACTGACCTCGCCGCCGTCGCACGCATCTGTCGCGAGCGCGGCATCATCTGCGTGGCGGACAACACCTTCGCCAGCCCGTGGATCCAGCGTCCTCTGGAATTGGGCTTTGATATCGTGCTGCACTCGACGACCAAGTACCTCAACGGTCATTCCGACGTGATCGGCGGCATCGCAGTGGTCGGGCAGAATGCAGAACTGGCCGAGCGCCTGGGCTTTCTGCAGAACGCAGTGGGGGCGATCGCCGGGCCGTTCGACGCGTTCCTCACCTTGCGCGGGGTGAAGACCCTGGCGCTGCGCATGGAACGTCATTGCAGCAACGCGCTGGAGTTGGCGCAATGGCTGGAACGTCAGCCGCAAGTGGCACGCGTGTATTATCCGGGCCTGCCATCGCACCCGCAGCACGAATTGGCGCGGCGGCAGATGCGCGGGTTCGGCGGTATGATTTCCGTCGAGCTGAACAGCGACCTGACGGGCGCCAGACGTTTTCTCGAGAGTGTGCGGATCTTTGCCTTGGCCGAGAGCCTGGGCGGGGTGGAAAGCCTGATCGAGCACCCGGCGATCATGACTCACGCCACCATTCCCGCAGAAACCCGCGCACAGCTAGGTATCAGCGATGCGCTGGTGCGTTTGTCTGTGGGGGTGGAGGATGTCGAAGACCTACGCGCCGATTTGGCCCAGGCCCTGATGCAAGTTGCGGCGACGCATTCCTTGTAGCAGCTGTCGAGCAGCGCGAGGCAGCGTTCGGCGGCGAAGCCGTCGTGAATCCGGTTGACATAGTCTGCCTGATACACCGTGAGTTCTGATTTTACGACGGCTTCGCCGCCGAACGCAGCCTCGCAGGCTCGACAGCTGCTACAAGCCGATCGGGCTCGGCAGCTGCTACAAAAAGCCCGCTAAATCGATAAGCGGGCTTTTTGTCGGGTGTTGGCTGTCAGGCATAACTCCTGAGCGTCTGCGGAGGAATGAACGCTTCCAGCTCATCCTCGACCGCTTCGATAATCCGCTCTACATCGGCGGCGTTCATGACCGTTGCACAAGGAATGCCGGCAATGGCGATCATGGTTTCGCCGCTGGCTCGGTCGAACAGGCGAGCAACCATGCTGCCCGGTGCATCCATGGTCGCTTCGAAACCCATGGGATGAAAATGCCAGCGCATCAGCTGGCAGGCATTTGGAAAAGTGACCTTGCTGAATGAACCTTGATTCATGTGTTGCCCACCTTCTTCATCGAGCGCTTCCTTTAGCTCATGTTAGGAGGGAAGAGCCTTCAATGGCTCAACCGGTGACTGTCTTTAAAAGTAGCACCCGGATGTGAAAATCATGTGGATTTTTTCAGACCGTTCAGCGATTGGTTCAGTTTTTTTTGATGCAGGTCATCAGATACGGGCATCTCGGCCAAGGGCCAGCATTGCCGGGCATCCCATTGGTCATTGAAGCCCGGACAGAACTTCGGCAAGCTCGATTTTTTCTCGTCGAGTCCTCTATGCACGCCGATGATGATGGTCCGTCGCAAACCCAGGCCACGGGCGACACGGTCATGCGTTACCACCTGCGCTGGAAGCACCGCGATCTGGATGGTGTGATGGCGCTTTATCACCCGGACATTCAGTACAACGACTTTTTCCAGAACCGCGTGATGGGGCTGGACGCGTTGCGCGACTACGTGCGCGACAGCATGCCCCGTGATCCGGATGAGGCGCTGGAGCACTCGGACCGTATTCGACTGGATGGCAACACGGCGTTCATTCAATACCGCATCACCCTTCGCGGCGGTGAAGGGCTGGTGTCGTTTCGGACCAGCGAGGCGATCACCGTGCGTGACGGGCTGATCTGGCGGGTCAATGAATACGCCACCCTTGTACATGAACAAACATCCGGCAAAGCCGCCCGCAACCTGCGCCCGGCGGTCAGTCGGCTCGGGTTGTCACCGCGACAGCTGAGTTTCATGGCCGAAGACTTGCAGCAGTATTTCCAGGGGCAGCAGCCGTATCTGGATCCCGAACTCGACCTGCAACGGGTGGCGAAGGAGTGCGGTTACAGCCGCAATCAGATTTCCTACCTGTTGAACCAGGTGCTCGGCCAAAGCTTCTACCGTTACGTCAATCAGGCGCGGTTGCAGCATTTGCTCGCGGCACTGGACAGTGCCACTCCACCACTGCGTATCGATGAGCTGGCCTTTGCCGCAGGCTTCAATTCGCTGTCGGCGTTTTACAGCTGTTTCCGCCAGCACACCGGTCTGTCGCCCAAGGCTTACGCCAAACAAATTTCTTTGCGTGCACGCGCGCAAGACGGCCCCTGAGCCCACGCACTAGGATCGACGCCATCGAAGTATTGAGTGGCGGAGTCTTGCATGGCAGCGTGGCGAACGATCAGTTTGTGGATGGATCAACTCGACGAGCCGATGCTGGCGCGCCCGGCGCTGGAACAGGACCTGGACCTGGACGTCGACGTGGCCATCATTGGCGCCGGGTACACCGGGCTCTGGACGGCGTACTACCTCAAACGCCTGGCGCCGGGACTGAACATCGCCATCGTCGAAGCCCAAACCGCGGGGTTTGGTGCGTCGGGCCGTAACGGCGGCTGGTTGATGGGCAATCTGCTGGGTGAAGACCGTTTGCTCGCCGGACTACCGGCGGAACAACGTCGCGCCTCTTTCGATCTGTTGCACAGCATCCCTGATGAAGTAGAGATCGTCCTCGAACGAGAAGGCATTGACTGCGATTACCGCAAGGGCGGGGCGCTTTACTGTGCGGCGCGTTACCCGGAGCAGGAAGCCAGCCTGCGTGATTATCTGGACGCGCTCTACCGCCAAGGGCTGACCGAGGCCGACTACCGCTGGCTCAACACCGAGCAATTGGCGCAACAGATCAGAATTGCCAAACCTTATGGCGGTATCTATGCACCGCACGTGGCGACCATTCACCCGGCAAAGTTGGTGCGAGGTCTGGCACGGACGGTGGAGCGCATGGGGGTCAAAATTTATGAAAACAGCCCGGTCACCCAGTGGCAGTCGGGCAGTTTGCGTACCGCCCGCGCGCAGGTTCGCAGCCGCTGGATCGTGCCGGCGGTAGAAGGTTACGCAGTCACGTTGCCGCCGCTGGGTCGTTATCAATTGCCCGTGCAGAGTTTACTGGTGGCGACCGAACCGCTGTCCGCCGCGACCTGGGACGACATCGGTCTCAGCCATGGTCAGGCGTTCAGCGAAAGCAGCCGCCAGGTCACCTACGGCCAGCGCACGGCCGACAACCGTCTGGTGTTTGGCGCCCGTGGCGGCTATCAGTTTGCCGGCAAGTTGCGCCATGACTTCGAGCTGAGCGCCAGCGAAGTGCAGTTGCGACGCTACCTGTTCGGTGAACTCTTCCCACAGCTCAAGAACGTGCGAATCACCCACGCCTGGGGCGGCAACCTGGGGATGTCCCGGCGCTTCAAGCCGCACATGCTCTGCGATCAGGCCAGCGGCATCGCCTTGTCGGGCGGTTATGGCGGGGAAGGCGTGGGTGCCAGCAACCTCGGCGGGCGGACGCTGGCCGATCTGATTCTTCAGCGCGATACCGAACTGGTGCGCCAGCCGTGGGTGATTGCTCAGGGCGGTCTCGACGCGCTCAAGGCCTGGGAGCCGGAGCCCTGCCGCTGGCTGGGCTACAACGCAATCATCCGCAGCTTCGTTCACGAAGACCAGACCCTGGCCAATCCGTCCACCGCGCCCTGGCGTCGCAAACTGGCCGGCCGGGTCGCGGGGTTCATGGAAGGTTTCATGCGCTGAACGGCGATGCACTGATGTTGCCAGCCAACAGCCTCGGCATCTGGGACATCCAGGAAACCGTGCGCAAGACCTACGTTTTGATTTTTTGATCTCTGATTGCCTGCCAGTTCTCCAATAAAAAGAAAACAACCCATACAGGAATCGACCCATGATCCGAAAAACACTGACGCTTGCTCCACTTGCGCTCGTCGCGACCCTCAGTCAGGCCGCCGAGACCGTGAAAATCTATAACTGGTCGGACTACATCGCCCCGGACACCACAAAAAACTTCCAGAAAGAAACCGGTATCGCCTTCAGTTACGACGTCTTCGACAGCAACGAAACCCTGGATGGCAAGTTGATGACCGGCACATCCGGGTATGACGTGGTATTCCCGTCCAACCACTTCATGGCCCGACAGATTGAGGGCGGGGCCCTGAAAAAACTCGACAAGAGCCAGCTGCCGAACTGGAAAAACCTCAACCCGGTGTTGCTCAAAACGTTACAAGCCAACGACCCGGGCAACGAGCATGGCTTCCCGTATTTGTGGGGCAGCACCGGCATCGGCTACAACGTGGCCAAGGTCAAGGCGGTGCTGGGCGACAACGCGCCGGTGGATTCCTGGGACCTGATCTTCAAACCCGAGAACATGACAAAACTGCAAAAGTGCGGCGTTGCGATCCTCGACAACGGGCCCGAACTGTTGCCGGCGGCGTTGAATTACCTGGGGCTGCCGCATCACAGCAAGAACCCCGAAGACTATAAAAAGGCCGAAGCGCTGCTGATGAAAGTCCGGCCCTATGTCAGCTATTTCCACTCGTCCAAATACACCAGCGACCTGGCCAACGGCGATATCTGCGTGGCCGTCGGCTTCTCTGGCGACATTCTCCAGGCGGAAAACCGCGCCAAGGAAGCCGGGAATGGTGTGGACATCGGCTATTCGATTCCCAAGGAAGGCGCGGCCATCTGGTTCGACATGGTCGCCATGCCCGCCGACGCCCCGGACGAGAAAGCCGGTTACGCGTTCATGAACTACCTGCTGCGTCCCGACGTCATGGCCGGCATCAGCAACTACGTGCACTACGCCAACGGCAACGAACAGGCCGACCACCTGATCGATCCGGCGATCAAGAACGACACCAAGGTGTATCCGAGCCCGGAAATGATGGGCAAATTGTTTGCCCTTGAGGCGATGCCGTTGAACATTGACCGGGTGCGGACGCGGGTGTGGAACAAGATCAGGACCGGTAGCTGATCGGTCATCTTTTGTAGCCAATGGCGACGGTTGGGTTGACTGCAATGGGTTAGATTCCATGCCTCTTTCAGTCAGTAGGAGGCAATGGAATGCCTGTCTGTTCGAAAGCTGGTCATCTACGCATTGGGCGGTACTCGGAGCCTGGGCGCATCTACTTGTTAACAGCTGTGGTTCACGATCGGCAGCCAATTTTTACCGATTGGCGCTTAGGTAGGCTGGTTGCCCAACAATTACATCAGGCTCAGGAGGAGCATTGGGCAGAGTTTTTGACGTGGGTGGTGATGCCAGATCATATGCACTGTTTGGTAGAACTTCGGGATAAAACACTGGCCGAGCTGATGTGCCGAATCAAATCCCGAAGCAGTCTAGCCGTTAATCAGGCGCTAGGGCGAAGCGGACGTTTGTGGCAGAAGGGCTATCACGATAGAGCGGTTCGGAAAGAGGAGGACGTGAAAGGTCTTGCCCGATATGTCGTTGCCAATCCTGTTCGGGCGGGACTGGTGATACGTGTTCATGATTATCCGCTGTGGGATGCGTGTTGGCTGTGATTATTTACGACTGCTGCGCAGCCGAACGCAGGCTGCGCCAGCTGCTACAAAAGCCGTGGCGTGCGCGGACCCGTAGCAGCTGCCGAAGGCTGCGTTCGGCTGCGCAGCAGTCGTGTCCTTCATAGGGTTGGTACCTCTTTTGGAAACGAACAGGTGTCCGGGGGCAACTGGGGCACCCAGAAGTGACCAGGTCAACATCGCTTGCTTCCAGGATCGCCTTACGTAGCGATGGCAAAAGGCGCGTGCGGTATTACCCGACGCGCCAGTCTGTCATTTGCTGGCGTCCAGCACGACGCGGTAACGCGCCTTGCCACTGCGTAGATGATCAATGGCGTCGTTGATCCGGCTCATGGGAAAGTGTTCGACCTGCGGCAAGATCTGATGCCGGGCGCAGAACTCAAGCATGGTTGCTGTGTTACTGGGCGAGCCAACCGGCGAGGCGGACACACTCTTTTGTTGGGGCAGGAGGTTGAATACGTGCACTGGAATAGCGCCAGGCACGACGCCGACAAAGTGCAGGCGACCCTTGCCGCGCAGCGTGCCGAGCATGGCCGGCCAGTCGAGGTCGGCGTTGGCGGTGACCAAGAGAAAATCCAGGGTGCCGGCAATGGATTTCAGCGCGTTACTGTCGGTAGAGGCGAGCACGTTGTGTGCCCCCAGGCGCCTGGCTTCGTCCTGCTTGTTCAGCGACGAGGTAAAGGCCGTGACTTCGCAACCCCATGCGTTAAGGAAGCGTAGTGCCAGATGACCGAGGCCGCCGATTCCCACGACACCGACCCGGTCAGTGGGCTTGACGTCGAATTCCACGAGCGGGTTGAACACCGTCGAGCCTGCGCAGAACAGCGGTCCGGCCATGGCCGGGTCAAGTCCGTCCGGTATCGCAAGCGCCCAGGCCCAGTGCGAACGCAGGCGATCGGCGAAGCCGCCGTTGCTGCCGACGATGGTGGGTTGGACTGTGTTGCATAGCTGGTGGGAGCCTTCGATACACGAGGAGCAATGCATGCAACTGCCCTTGTACCAACCGATGCCCACCCGTTGCCCCACTTCGAGACCGCGTACCTGTGCGCCCACTCGCACGATACTGCCGACTACTTCGTGGCCTGGGATAAACGGGTAGTGGCTCAGGCCCCATTCGTTATCGATCATCGACTGGTCGGAGTGACAGACGCCGCAATACTCCACGGCGACTTCCACCTCCTCGGCGCCCAATGGACCGGGGTCGTAGCTATAGCGCTCCAGCGGCGCGCCTGCCGATGTTGCGGCCCAGCCGGTAAAAGTTGTGAGTTCGGTACTGTTGCTCATGGGATACCTCCAGATCAGGAGACAGGGACTTTGGCCGTTCGGATGCGGTGGCCTGGCAAGCCAGAGCGTAATCAGTCTAGCAGGCCGCAATCACGAGCATGGTCTGAGGGCGGTGCCGGGATTAACGGGTCGTCGGAGCCCTGTCGTTGTCCACTGCGGCAACTAACTGGACGTTTAATTTGATTGATATCAATACACTGGCACTGATACTAAGAAGTCCAAAAAAAGAGAGCCAATCAACAAAAAAACAACTTACCAATATTTAATATTTAAATATGAAATTGTCTGACAATCCGGCTGAAACCCTGTACTAAGAACAATCTTTCGACAGCACAAGCAATGTTTGCTGGAGTTCTGCGAAACAGTTCAATTTGACGTCAAAAAAAATGTAGACGTTTGATTTCGAATTGTGTCAGTTTTCATACGCCTTCATTGGGCGAGTGATAGGACGATCTCGCCAGAGATTGTCGTATCGGACAAAAACTGTTCCATTGCTAAACAAGGAAGTGTGTTTATGTCGAAAGTAAAAGACAACGCTATTGATCTTGCCGAACAGGCCTTTGCACCATTGGCTGCCGCCAGTTCTGCCTACAACCAGATCGATAGTTTCAGCCATCAGTATGATCGGGGTGGCAATCTCACGGTCAATGGCAAACCCTCCTTCTCCGTCGACCAGGCCGCTACCCAGCTGCTGCGTGACGGCGCTGCTTACCAGGACAAGGACGGCAGTGGCAAAATCGAACTTACCTACACGTTCCTGACCTCGGCCTCGTCGAGCACCATGAACAAGCACGGCATTACCGGGTTCAGCCAGTTCAATACGCAACAGAAAGCCCAGGCCGTGCTCGCCATGCAATCCTGGGCCGACGTGGCCAACGTCACCTTCACCGAGAAGTCCTCCGGTGGTGACGGTCACATGACCTTCGGCAACTACAGCGGTGGTCAGGATGGCGCAGCGGCATTCGCTTATCTGCCTGGCACGGGCGCCGGTTATGACGGTACTTCGTGGTACCTGACCAACAGCAGCTATACGCCGAACAAGACGCCGGACCTGAACAACTACGGCCGTCAGACCCTGACCCACGAAATCGGTCATACCCTGGGGCTGGCCCACCCTGGCGATTACAACGCCGGTGAAGGTGCACCGACCTACAATGACGCGAGTTACGGGCAAGACACCCGCGGTTATAGCGTCATGAGTTACTGGAGTGAAAGCAATACCGATCAGAACTTCAGCAAGGGCGGTGTGGAAGCGTATTCTTCCGGCCCGCTGATGGACGATATCGCGGCCATCCAGAAGCTCTACGGTGCCAACACCACCACCCGTACCGGTGACACCACCTACGGCTTCAACTCCAACGCCGGTCGCGACTTCTTGAGCGCATCTTCCTCGTCGGACAAAGTCGTGTTTTCGGTGTGGGATGCGGGCGGCAAGGACACCCTGGATTTCTCCGGCTTTAGCCAGAACCAGAAGATCAACCTCAATGAAGCCTCGTTCTCCGACGTTGGCGGCCTGGTGGGCAACGTGTCCATCGCCAAAGGCGTCACGATCGAGAACGCGATTGGCGGCTCGGGTAGCGACCTGTTGATCGGTAACAGTGTGTCCAACGAACTGAAGGGCGGTGCCGGCAACGACATCCTCTTCGGCGCGGGCGGTGCAGACAAACTGTGGGGCGGCTCGGGTTCGGACACCTTCGTGTTCGCGGCCAGCAGCGATTCCAGGCCAGGCGCGGTCGACCAGATCCTCGATTTTGTCAGCGGCCTGGACAAGATCGACCTGACCGGCATCACCAAAGGCGCGGGCCTGCATTTCGTGAACTCGTTCACCGGTGCGGCAGGCGATGCAGTGTTGACCACTTCGGGCGGCAACAGCCTGTTGTCGGTGGACTTCTCCGGGCACGGCGTGGCTGATTTCCTGGTCAGCACCGTTGGCCAGGCGGCGTTCTCGGACATCGTGGCCTGATTCAAGGCATAAAGGAGGGCGGCGCTTTACGCGTCGTTCTCTGCCCCGATCCAGAGCAAAACGCCCTATGACCCAGAACGCTTTTACCTGCAAAACAACCGCGTGGCTGTTAGCGACGCTAATGATGTTTCTTGGAGAAGTAGCCATGGCAAGCAGTCTGAAATTAGCCGACCCGTCGGAGCTCGCCGGCAAATGGCAAGCCATTTTGAATACCGCGCAAGACTCGCCCGAGTCCCAGGCGCTGCAGGACAAACCGTCGAATGTCTGCACGATAGAGCTTAAATCGGACCAGACCCTGGGTGAGGGGGCCGATTGCTTCAGTGCCTGGCTGAACAAATCGGCGATGGGCTGGTTCCCGGAGCCGGACGGCATTGCCGTGACCGGGGAAGAAGGCTCAAGAATTGTGTTTTTCAGCCGACAGCATGAGGGGCTTTATAAAAGCACCTTGAAGTCGGGGCTGATTATTACGCTTAAGCGCGCAGCGCAATAAGCGAAAAGCGTCGGACCGATAGCAGTGCTGAATATAAAGACCGTTATTGCAGTTATAAGCAGCAGATCAATAACCGGGACTCTTTAAAGTTTAAAAAGAGTTGTTATTAATCTGTCAGCGATAACCGGCAAGAGAATGTCTCGACCCGCGTGCGGACAGTTAATTGGAACCTTGCCAAGTGAGGCGAGGCTTAATACCTCAGGAAAAACCAATGAAGATGGCGAAGAGCCCGGCCACCGCACCGTTATTCAAGGCACTGGGCGACTATAAGAGCATCTTGATCAGCGTCGGCTGCTTTACCGCATTGATCAACGTTCTGATGTTGGTCCCGTCGATTTATATGCTCCAGGTTTATGACCGGGTGCTGTCGTCGCAAAACGAAACCACACTGGCGATGTTGTCGCTGATGGTGGTCGGGTTCTTCGCCTTCATCGGGTTGCTGGAGACTGTGCGCAGTTTCATCGTCATCCGTATCGGCAGCCAACTGGAACGCCGTTTCAACCTGCGGGTGTATCAGGCTGCTTTCGAGCGCAACCTGTTCAAGGGTGAGGGCAACGCCGGGCAATCCCTGGGCGACTTGACCCATATTCGCCAGTTTGTCACCGGTCCGGCGCTGTTTGCCTTCTTCGATGCGCCATGGTTTCCGGTCTATCTGTTTGTGATTTTCCTGTTTAACGTCTGGCTCGGCGTATTGGCCACCGCAGGGGCGGTGCTGCTGATCGGGCTGGCCTGCCTCAACGAGGCCATGACCAAAAAGCCTTTGGGCGAAGCGGCAGGGTTTTCCCAGAAATCCAGCCAACTGGCCACCAGTCATCTGCATAACGCCGAAACCATTCAAGCCATGGGCATGCTTGGTGCATTGCGCAAGCGCTGGTTCGGGGTGCACTCGCGTTTTCTCGGCCTGCAGAATCAGGCCAGCGATACCGGCGCGGTCATCAGTTCCTTGAGCAAAACCCTGCGCCTGTGCCTGCAATCCCTGGTCTTGGGGTTGGGCGCCTTGCTGGTGATCAAGGGCGACATGACCGCCGGGATGATGATCGCCGGCTCCATTTTGATGGGCCGGGTGCTGAGCCCCATCGATCAGTTGATTGCCGTGTGGAAACAGTGGAGCGGCGCCAAACTCGCGTACCGCCGCCTCGACGCCTTGCTGCAAGCCTTTCCTGCGAGTGACGAGGCCATGGCGCTGCCGGCACCGAAAGGCCAGATCACGTTTGAGCAAGTCAGCGCCGGCCCGCCGGGGCAGCGGGCAGCGACCTTGCACATGGTCAATTTCAACCTCGGCGCCGGCGAAGTGCTGGGCGTGCTCGGGGCTTCCGGCTCCGGTAAATCGACTCTGGCACGGGTGCTGGTCGGCGTCTGGCCGACGCTGGGAGGCACGGTGCGCCTCGACGGCGCGGACATTCATCGCTGGAACCGCGACGACCTCGGCCCTTACATCGGCTATCTGCCCCAGGACATCGAATTGTTCAGTGGCAGCATCGCCGAAAACATCGCCCGATTCCGTGAGGCAGACCCGCAAAAAGTCGTCGAAGCCGCGCAACAGGCTGGCGTCCATGAATTGATTCTGCGCATGCCCCAGGGCTACGACACCGTGCTCGGCGAAGACGGCAGCGGTTTATCCGGTGGCCAGAAGCAACGGGTGGCCCTGGCTCGTGCGTTGTACGGTCATCCGAGCCTGGTGGTACTGGATGAACCGAACTCCAACCTCGATACCGTCGGCGAAGCGGCACTGGCCGGCGCCATCGCACACATGAAGGCCCGGGGCACCAGCGTGATTCTGGTCACCCATCGTTCTTCGGCCCTGGCCCAGGCCGACAAGTTGCTGGTGCTCAACGAAGGTCGCTTGCAAGCCTTCGGCCCAAGCCAGGACGTGCTCAAGGCGCTTGCCGGCAACCCGTCGGCTACCCAGGAACAATCACGTGAAAAAGCCGCGCAGGCACCGGGCGGGCTCAGCATGAGCCGGCAGTATCAGCCCACGACCAGGAATTCGGGTGTATGAGCAGCACACGCATGAACAACGACAGCGAAGCGACGATGGAACACGATTACATTGCCGAACGCCCTGAGCGCGATGCCCGTTTCTTCGCCCGCATGGGTTGGATTCTGGCGATTGTCGGCGCCGGCAGTTTTTTCACTTGGGCGAGCCTCGCGCCACTCGATCAAGGCATCCCGGTGCAGGGCACCGTGGTGGTCTCGGGCAAGCGCAAGGCCGTGCAATCGATGAGCAATGGCGTGATCAGCCAGATTCTGGTGCGTGAAGGCCAAGTGGTGAAACAAGGCCAGCCGCTGTTCCGCCTCGACCAGACTCAGGTCGCGGCCGACGTGCAATCGCTGCAAGCGCAATACCGCATGGCGTGGGCCAGCCTGGCGCGCTGGCAGAGTGAACGGGACAACCTCAAGCAGGTGAATTTCCCCGCTGAACTGAGCAACGATCCCGATCCGCGCCTGGCGCTGGTGCTTGAAGGCCAACGGCAATTGTTCAGCAGCCGCCGCGAAGCGTTTTCCCGTGAGCAAGGCGCTTTGCGCGCGAACATCGAAGGCGCCAGCGCGCAACTGGCCGGCATGCGCCGCGCGCGCACTGACCTGACGGCCCAGGCCAGTTCCCTGCAACAACAGTTGAGCAATCTGCAGCCCTTGGCAGACAACGGTTACATCCCGCGCAACCGCTTGATGGAATACCAGCGTCAGCTGTCGCAAGTGCAGCAACAACTGGCAGAGAACACCGGCGAAAGCGGTCGGGTGGAGCAGGGCATCCTCGAGTCCCGACTGAAGCTGCAACAGCACAGTGAGGAATACCAGAAGGAAGTCCGCAGCCAACTGGCCGACGCGCAGCTCAAAAGCGTGACCCTGGAAGAGCAGCTGACTTCCGCCGGCTTCGACCTGCAACACAGCGAAATCGTCGCCACCGCCGATGGCATTGCGGTCAACCTTGGGGTTCATACCGAAGGCGCGGTAGTACGCCAGGGCGAAAACCTGCTGGAGATTGTCCCGCAAGGCACCAGCCTGGAAGTGGAAGGGCATTTGCCGATCAACTTGATCGACAAGGTCGGCACGCACTTGCCGGTGGACATTCTGTTCACCGCGTTCAACCAGAGCCGCACCCCGCGAGTGCCGGGCGAAGTCAGCCTGATCTCCGCCGACCAAATGGTCGATGAGAAAACCGGTGCGCCGTATTACGTGCTGCGCAGCAGCGTCAGCGATCAGGCGATGGAAAAACTCAACGGCCTGGTGATCAAGCCTGGCATGCCGGCAGAAATGTTCGTGCGCACCGGTGAGCGTTCACTCCTCAACTATCTGTTCAAACCGCTGCTCGACCGGGCAGGCTCCGCGTTGACCGAGGAATAAGGATGTTCGGTTGTATGAATAAGCTTTCCCTGCTCGCAGCGACCCTGGCGTTGCTGACGTGCAACAGCGCAATGGCCATGGGGCCGTTCGACATCTACGAGCAAGCGTTACGCAATGATCCGGTGTTCCTCGGTGCCATCAAGGAGCGCGATGCCGGCCTCGAAAACCGCGACATCGGCCGCGCCGGGCTGTTGCCGAGGCTGGGTTACAACTACAACAAGGGGCGTAACTCCTCCAAGGCCACCAATCTGAATGCCCGCGGTAACAGCCAGAGTGAAGATCGCAACTACAGCAGTTACGGCTCGACCCTGACCCTGCAACAGCCGTTGCTCGATTACGAGGCTTACGCTGCGTATCGCAAAGGCGTGGCGCAATCGCTGTTCGCCGATGAAAACTTCCGTGGCAAGAGCCAGGAACTGCTGGTTCGCGTGCTGGAGAATTACACCAAGGCGCTGTTCGCCCAGGACCAGATCGACATCGCGCGCGCGAAGAAAAAAGCCTTCGAGGAGCAGTTCCAGCAGAACGAGCAGATGTTCCGCCAAGGGGAAGGCACGCGCACCGACATCCTCGAAGCCGAGTCACGTTACGAGCTGGCGACCGCCGAGGAAATCGAGGCGCGGGACGAACAGGATGCGGCTCTGCGGGAACTGGGCGCCCTGGTGGGTGTAGCCGCCATCGACATTGGCGACCTGACGCCGTTGGATCAGAACTTCCAGACCTTCACCCTGCAACCGGCCAACTACGACACCTGGCACGAGATGGCGGTGGCCAATAACCCGAACCTGGCTTCCCAGCGCCAGGCGGTGGAAGTGGCGCGCTATGAAGTCGAACGCAACCGCGCCGGGCACCTGCCGAAAGTCAGCGCCTACGCCTCGATGCGCCAGAACGAATCGGAAAGCGGCAACACCTACAACCAGCGCTACGACACCAACACCATCGGTATTGAAGTCAATGTGCCGCTGTACGCCGGTGGCGGCGTCTCGGCCTCGACCCGGCAGGCCAGCCGCAACATGGAACAGGCTGAGTACGAGCTGGACGGCAAGACCCGGGAAACCTTGATCCAGCTGCGCCGCCAGTTCAGCGCCTGCCTGTCGGGGGTCAACAAGCTGCGCGCTTATCAGAAGGCCCTGACCTCGGCCGAAGCGCTGGTGGTCTCGACCAAACAAAGCATTCTGGGTGGTGAACGGGTCAACCTCGACGCATTGAATGCCGAACAACAACTATTTACCACCCGCCGGGATCTGGCGCAGGCACGCTACGACTATCTGATGGCCTGGACCAAGTTGCATTACTACGCCGGCACCTTGAACGAACAGGACTTGGCCAAGGTGGATGAGGCGTTCGGCCAGGGCGCGAGGGCACAGTAGCCGTTAGAAAACAGTGTGGCGAGGGAGCTTGCTCCCGCTGGGCTGCGAAGCAGACCCAATGGCGGTTGCTGCGCAACCGAACGGGAGCAAGCTCCCTCGCCACAGAATCACAGCAACACCTCGCCCCTGGGACCGGGGCCTAGAACTCAAAAAACGCCAAGAAAGCGAGATTTCATGCACATGGACGTACAGATCAAGCCGATGTCGGTCGGCACGCTGCTGCTCTTGATTTCATCAGCGCCGGGTTCGGCCCTGGCGCAGTACCTGGAAACCGGCACCCTCGGTGACCCGGCCAGTTGGCGTTCGGCGGAGTTCCAGCGCGATTGGGGCCTGGGGCGGATGCAGGCCGATCAAGCCTATGCCGCCGACATCACCGGCAAAGGCGTGAAAATCGGCGCGCTGGATTCCGGTTTCGATTCCAGCCATCCCGAATTCGCCGCCGACCGTTATCACGCCGTGACGGCCAGCGGCAGCTATGTCGATGGCTCGGCGTTCAACGTCGACGGCACGCTTAACGCCAACAACGACTCCCACGGCACCCACGTCATCGGCACCATGGGCGCTTCCCGGGATGGCAGCGGCATGCACGGCGTGGCGTACAACGCACAAATCTACGTCGGCAACACCAACAAGAACGACAGTTTCCTGTTCGGTCCCAACCCCGACCCGCGCTACTTCACAGCTGGACCTGAGCGGCAGCCTCGGTTGGCAGCACAACCTGAGCAACACCGATTCCGAAGAACACCTGGTGTTTGCCAGCGGTGGCGCACCGTTCGCGGTGCAGAGCTCGCCGCTGGTTCGTGATGCGGCGCTGGTGGGCGCCCATGCCAGCCTGGTCTTGAGTCGGGATATTCGGTTGAACCTCGATTACACCGGCCAACTGGCCAGCCGCGAGAAGAGCCATGGAGTAGGGCTGAGTCTCAATTGGCAGTTTTAGTAGCAGGACAAGACACGCCTTTGAAGGCCCAAGGATCTTTGCAACACAACTAAGGACGGTAGCTTGATGGATAACAAGTACAACAAACTTGCCTTGCTCTGTGCACTGGCAACCCTGGGCACCGCACACGCGGCACCCTACGTGGAAAACGGCAGGGTCGGTGACCCGAACAGTTGGCGCAGCGCGGAGTTCAACGCCGACTGGGGGCTGGGGGCGATCAACGCTCAGGAGGCCTATGCGGCCGGTTACACCGGCAAAGGGGTGAAACTGGGGATCTTCGACCAGCCGGTCTACGCCTTGCACCCGGAGTTTTCCGGGGCCAACAAGGTAATAACCCTGGTCACCAGCGGCATCCGCGAGTACACCGACCCATACATTCCGGTCAAAGCCGGGGACGCCTTTCTCTATGACGGTTCGCCTTCAGTAGGTTCCAACGGCAAACTCGGCGCCCACGGCACCCACGTTGGCGGGATCGCCGCGGGCAGTCGCGATGGCGGACCGATGCACGGCGTCGCCTTTGGCGCGCAAATCATCAGCGCTGACAACGGCGACCCAGGCCCGGAAGACGGCATCATCCGTGGCAACGACGGCGCGGTGTACAAGGCCGGTTGGGACGCCCTGATCGCCAGCGGCGCGCGGATCATCAACAACAGCTGGGGCATCGGCATCACCGACCGCTTCGATCTCGGCGGCCGGGACCCGGCGTACCCGCACTTCACCGTGCAGGACGCGCAACTGCAATTCAACGAAATCCAGACCTTGCTCGGGACCAAACCCGGCGGTGCCTACGACGGCGCCATTGCGGCGGCCCGCAGCGGCATCGTCACGATCTTCGCCGCCGGCAACGATTACAACCTCAACAACCCGGACGCCATCGCCGGCCTCGGTTACTTCGTCCCCCAGATCGCGCCGAACTGGATGACCGTCGCCGCGTTGCAGAAGAACCCGGACATCAACAGCCCCGACCTCTACACCATCAGCACCTTCTCGTCGCGCTGCGGCTACACCGCGAGTTTCTGCGTGTCGGCACCGGGCAGCCGCATCTATAGCTCGATCATCAGTGGCACCAATGCCGATAACCTGACCACCGGCTACGCCAACTACAACGGCACCTCGATGGCGGCGCCGCACGTTGCCGGCTCGGTGGCAGTGTTGATGGAACGCTTCCCGTACATGACCGGCGCGCAAGTTGCCAGCGTGCTGCGCACCACCGCCACCGACCTCGGCGCACCCGGCGTCGACGCACTGTACGGCTGGGGCATGATCAACCTGCGCAAAGGCATCGATGGCCCGGCGATGTTCGTCACCGAGCAGGACATTCCCGAGGAGTTCCGCATCAACGGCGCCTACGGCTCCAGCCAGTTTGTCGCGGACTTGCCGGGTATCGGCGCGATCATCGATGCTGGCAAACCCACCGAGCGTGTGTGCAATGACGTGCATTGCGGGCTCGACTATTGGCGTAACGACATTTCCGGCCATGGCGGCCTGACCAAGCAGGGCATCGGCACGCTGGTGCTGACCGGCGCCAACACCTACACCGGCCCGACCCTGGTCAATCAGGGCCGATTGGCGATCAACGGTTCGCTGCTGTCGGCCGTCACCGTCAACAACAGCGGCATCCTTGGCGGTAACGGCAGCATCGCGGCACTGACCGCGAAAAGCGGCGGTACTGTAGCCCCCGGCAATTCCATCGGCACCTTGCAGGTGGCGGGCGACGTGACCTTCGAACCTGGTTCGACCTACGCCGTAGAACTGTCGCCCACCAGCAGCGACCGGATCATCGCCGGCGGCAAGGCGATCATTGACGGCGCAACGGTCAGCCTGTCGCTGGAAAACAGCCCGACGCTGCTGACCACCGGCGAGGCGAAAACCCTGCTCGGCAATCAGTACAACATCCTGCAAGCGGCCGGCGGAATCGAAGGGCGCTTCGGAGCAGTGCTGCCGGATTACCTGTTTATCGGTGGCACCCTCGACTACGCGGCCAACGGCATTCAACTGGCCGTCGAGCGTAATGCGACGTCCTTCACCAGCGTTGGCCAAACCCCGAACCAACGCGCCGTGGCCGCTGCCGCCGAGCAACTGGGCGCAGGCAATCCGCTGTACGAAACCCTGCTGCTGTCGCCGACCGCCGCTGTCGCGCAACAGGCGTTCCAGCAGCTGTCTGGCGAGATTCATCCGGCGATCGGCACGCTGCTGATCAACGACAGCCACTACCTGCGCGATGCCGTCGGCGAACGTTTGCGCGAGCATGATCTGTTCGACGCCGGCGCACCGACCGATGACCGCAGCAATGCCTGGCTCAAAGTGCTCGGCGCCTGGGGCAAGAGCGATGGCGGGCATGACAACGCCAGTTCTAACAGCTCCATTGGCGGGTTGCTGGCCGGTGTCGATGGCTTGATCACTGAAGATACGCGCTTGGGTTTCGTCACTGGTTACAGCGACAGCTCATTGAGCATGGGCGATGGCACGCACTCTTCAGCTTCCGTCGACAGCTATCACTTGGGCGCCTACCTGGGCCATGAGATCGACGCGCTGCGCCTGAGTGTCGGCGGCGCTTACAGCTGGCATCGCATCGACGTCAAACGCGACCTGCAATTCGGTGACGTCAGCGGCAAGCAGAAATCCAAACGCGATGCGACCACCGCGCAACTGTTCACCGAAGCAGCCTATCGCCTGGACCTGCAACCGCTGGCACTGGAGCCGTTCGCCAACCTGGCCTACGTGCATTTGAACAGCGACAGCTTCAGCGAAAAAGGTGATGCCGCCGCACTCAAGGGCGGTGAAAACAACCGCGATGCGGTGCTCTCGACCCTCGGCCTGCGGGCGAGCAAAGCCATTGCGCTGTCCGACCAGCATCAGTTGGAACTGTCCGGCACGCTCGGCTGGCAGCACAACCTGAGCAGCACCCGTTCCGAAGACCACCTGGCCTTCGTCAACGGCAACACCGCGTTCAGCGTGCAAAGCGTGTCGATGGACCGCGATGCCGCGGTGGTCGGCGCCCGTGCCGGACTGGCGCTGGGCCGCGATACCCGTTTGAACCTGGATTACAACGGGCTGCTCGGCTCCCGGGAAAAAGACCACGGTGTGGGCCTGACCCTGGACTGGCAGTTCTGATTTGACGCAAAGGAAGCCACAACATGGGACTGTTTGATTACAAAAATGCCGGCAGTGCGGCCGGCAAGGCGTTGTACTCCGACGCGATCGCGCTGACGCTCTACGCGTACACGCCCACCGGCCAGCCACTGCCAGCGACCGCTTGGGCGCCGATTGGCGCTGCAGCCCTGGGCTATCAGGGCAAGGTGGGGCCTCAAGGCACCTTCTATGGCGAGAAGGACGGTTTCACCAGCGCCGAAGCCGAAATCCTCGGTAAATACGACGGGGCAGGGCAGCTGATCGGCCTCGGCATTGCTTTCCGTGGCACCGGCGGCCTGGGCTACAGCGACACCTTCGGCGACATGAAAAACAACCTGCTGGCCGCGGTCGGACCGGCGGATTACGCGAGCAACTACGCGAAAAACGCCTTCGATACCTTGCTCAAAAGCGTCGCCGCGTTTGCCATCGCCCACGGCCTGAGCGCCAAGGACGTGCTGGTCAGCGGGCACAGTCTCGGTGGGCTGGGGGTCAACAGCCTGGCGGAGTTGAGCGGCAACAACTGGGGTGGTTTCTTCAAGGACGCCAACTACATCGCCTTTGCCTCGCCGACCCAAAGCGCCACCGGCAACAACGTGCTGAACATCGGTTACGAGAACGACCCGGTGTTTCGCGTGCTCGACGGCACCACTTTCAGCAGTGGCTCGCTGGGCAAGCACGACGGTCATCAGGATTCGGCGACCAACAACATCGTCAACTTCAATGACCAGTACGCGTCCACCGCGCAGAACCTGGTGCCGTTCAGCATCCTCAACCCGCTGAACTGGTCGGCCCACGGCTCGTTGGGCTATGCCGACGGTTTGAACCGGGTGATCGACTCGCGCTTCTACGACCTCACCGACAAGGATTCGACACTGATCGTGTCCAACCTGTCGGAGTCGTCCCGAGGCACTACCTGGGTCGAGGACCTGGGCCGCAGCGGCGAGCCCCACACCGGCAGCACGTTCATCATCGGCACCGACAGTAATGACTGGCTCAAGGGCGGCGCCGGCAATGACTTCATCGAAGGTCGAGACGGTAACGACAGGTTCCGCGATGACGGCGGCTACAACCTGCTGCTGGGCGGCAAGGGTAGCAACACCTTCGAGTTGCAGAAGCCGTTGCAGAACTTCAGCTTTGCCAATGACGGCGACGGCACCCTGTATGTGCGCGACGCCTACGGCGGCATCAGCATGACCCGCGACATCGGCGCGCTGGTGAGCAAGGAGTCGGGTTCGTGGTGGGGCAGCAAGGAGGTGACCTACAACGTCACCGCCAATGGCTTGCTCAATGGTACAGAACTGACCCACTACAACCATTCGCTCAACGGCGATGCCTTCAGCAACACGCTGGTGGCCAGCGTCGACGGTGACTGGCTGTTCGGCAATGCCGGCGACGACCTGCTGCGCAGCGATAAAAGCCATGTGACGTTCGTCGGCGGCACGGGCAATGACGTGATGCATGCCTCGGGAGGCGGCAACACCTTTTTGTTCAGCGGCGCCTTCGGTTTCGACGCGATCAATGGCTACCAGGGCAGCGACAAACTGGTGTTTATGGGCGTCCAGGGCGCGGGGCAGGGCTATGACTACACCCAGCACGCTTCACAGGCCGGCAACGACACGGTGCTGAAGATTGGCGATTACGCCGTGACGCTGGTGGGGGTGGGACTGGATAACCTGTCGGCTTCGGGAATTACGTTTGCGTAAAGGCGGCATGCACTAGAGGCTCCGGGGCGCCTCGTGATCGAGGCGTCCTGGCTGTGAGCTATCTCTGACAATTCCAACAAAGAGAGAGGCAATAGCAATGGGTGTGTATGACTACAAGAACTTCGGCGCAGCAGACTCCAAGGCGTTGTTCAGCGACGCCATGGCGATCATGCTGTATTCCTATCACAACCTCGACAACGGTTTCGCCACCGGTTACCAGCAAAACGGTTTCGGCCTGGGCTTGCCGGCCACCCTCGTGACCGCGCTGATCGGCGGCACCGACTCCCAGGGCGTGATTCCCGGCATTCCCTGGAACCCCGATTCGGAAAAGGCCGCGCTCGACGCCGTGCAAAAGGCCGGCTGGACCCCGATCACGGCCACGCAACTGGGCTATGACGGCAAGACCGACGCTCGCGGAACCTTCTTCGGCGAGAAGGCCGGTTACACCAGTGCGCAAGTGGAGATCCTCGGCAAGTACGACGCCCAGGGTCATCTCACGGAAATCGGCATTGCCTTTCGTGGCACCAGCGGCCCAAGGGAAATCCAGATCGGCGATTCCATCGGTGATGTGATCAACGATCTGCTGGCGGCGCTCGGCCCCAAGGATTACGCGAAAAACTACGCGGGCGAAGCCTTCGGCAATTTGCTCGGCAAAGTCGCGGCGTTTGCCCAGGCCAATGGCCTTGCGGGCAAGGACGTGCTGGTCAGCGGCCACAGCCTCGGCGGGTTGGCGGTCAACAGCCTGGCGGACTTGAGCAGCGAAAAATGGTCCGGGTTCTATCAGGATTCCAACTACATCGCCTACGCCTCACCGACCCAAAGCAGCAGCGACAAAGTGCTGAACATCGGTTATGAAAATGACCCGGTGTTCCGCGCCCTCGACGGCTCGTCGTTCAACCTGGCTTCGGTGGGCGTGCACGATGCTCCCAAGGATTCAGCGACCGATAACATCGTCAGCTTCAACGACCATTACGCCTCGACGGCGTGGAATGTGTTGCCGTATTCCATCACCAACATCGCCACCTGGATTTCACACTTGCCCACCGGTTACGGCGACGGCATGACCCGGGTGCTGGAGTCCAAGTTCTACGACCTGACCAGCAAGGACTCGACGATCATCGTCGCCAACCTCTCGGACCCGGCGCGAGCCAACACCTGGGTCCAGGACTTGAACCGCAACGCCGAAACCCACAAAGGCAGCACCTTCATCATCGGCAGCGACGGCAATGACCTGATCCAGGGCGGCAAGGGCAACGACTACATCGAAGGCCGCGACGGTAACGACACCTTCCGCGACAGTGGTGGCTACAACATCCTGTTGGGCGGCAAGGGCAGCAACGTGCTGGACCTGCAGCAGTCGCTGAAGAATTTCGTCTTCGCCAATGACGGTGTCGGCAACCTGTACGTGCGCGACGCCAATGGCGGCATCAGCATCACCCGCGACATCGGTAGCATCGTCACCAAGGAGCCGGGGTTGCTCTGGGGCCTGTTCAAGGATGACGTGACCCACAGCGTCACCGCCAATGGCCTCACCGTCGGCAGCAACCTGACCCAGTACGCCTCGAGCGTGAAGGGCACCACCGGCACCGACACCCTCAAGGCCCATGCAACGGGCGACTGGTTGTTTGGCCTGGACGGCAATGACCACTTGATCGGCAGCGCCGGCAACGATGTGTTTGTCGGCGGGGCGGGTAATGACCTGATCGAGTCGGGCGGCGGGATTGATACTTTCCTGTTCAGCGGCGCGTTTGGCCAGGACCGGGTGGTGGGCTACCAGGCCAACGACAAACTGGTGTTCCTCGGGGTTCAGGGTGTTGCGCCAAACGACGACTTCCGCGCCCATGCCACGGCGGTGGGGCAGGATACGCTGCTGACGTTTGGCAGTGATTCGGTGACCCTGGTGGGTGTCGGGCTGGACAGTTTGTCCAGTAGCGCGATTGTGATCGCCTGAGGGTAATGGGGTGCCGGTAAGGGCCTCTTCGCAAGCAAGCTTCGCTCCAGGGAATGCATTCCAATGCAGGAGCGAGGCTTGCCCGCAAAGAACGATAACGCGGTTGTCTCCGTGACTCACCAACCGCTCCCGGACTCGAATACCTGCATCAACAGGAACTGGCACTAAAGCATCAGCCCTCTCATGCGTTACGCTATAACGCTATAGCTGCATGCCGCCATTGAGTACAGGAGATTTAGTAACGTGAGTAACAGCAAGAGGTACACCTTCGGTCTGGCGCTGGCCTTGTTATCGGCCGCCGCCGCCGCAGAACTGCCTCAGAGCTCGATTCTGACCCGTTACGGGGTCACCTCCGATCAACTGCCGAAACCGCCAGCAACCGAAACCGCCAAGCCCATCGAAGAAAAAAGCCGCTTCCAGCTCCAGCCGGAACAGCCCTGGGTGACGTTGCGCCTGGGCGACGGCAAACAACCAGAGAAGACTGGCAATATCAGCATCGACCGTTCGATGCAGCAGGAACTGGAACGCTGCCAGCGCATGCAGGAACAACTGATCCGGCGTGGCGGGCAATACATTTCCTGCGATAACAGTATTCCGGGCACCCACTAAACCTATTAATGCCGGACAATTAAGCCGTAATGCGATCTGTAGCAGCTGTCGAGCTTGCGAGGCTGCGTTCGGCTGCGAAGCAGTCGTGAATCCGGCTAACGCGGTCTGCCTGATGCACCGCAATGTCTGGTTTTACGACTGCTCTGCAGCCGAACGCAGCCTCGCAAGCTCGACAGCTGCTACGGCGAACGCACAAAGAGTGCGTTGCGGCTGAACTGACCGGCATTAGCCCCTGAGCGCCCGTTACTGCATCGGCGTTCAATAACCCTGCGCGCGATCGATCTCGCCGAGCATCGGCTCACCCCGTTGATGCCGGCGGATGTTCTCCAGCAACACCCCGAACGCGCTTTCCGGCTGGGTCATCGCCGCGATGTGTGGCGTCAGCAGAATCTGCGGGTGGTGCCAGAACGGATGATCTACCGGTGCCGGTTCCTGTTGCAGCACATCAAGGACTGCGCCGCTCAAGTGCCCGCTGTCCAGCGCTTCCAGCAGATCCTCTTCGATCAAATGCCCACCACGGCCCATGTTGATCAGCGCCCCGCCCTTGGGCAGTTGCTCAAACAGGTTGCGATCAAGAATGCCCTGGGTCTGTTCGGTCAGCGGCAACACACACAACAGAATGTCGCACTGGCTGAGGAACGCCGACAGTTGCGCGTTGCCGGCATAGCAATCGACCCCCGGAATGTGATGGGCACTGCGCGCCCAGCCAGACAAGGCAAAGCCCAGCGGTTGCAAGGTCGCCAGAATCTGCTGCGCCTGGGCACCGAGCCCCATGACCCCGACCCGACGTTTGGCCGCCGGTTGCAGCAAGTGCGCCTGCCAGCAGCGGGCCATTTGTTGCTGGCGGTAGCGCAGCATGTCGCGGTGCAGGCTGAGTACGGCAAAAGTCGCGTATTCGCACATGCCACGGGTGATGCCCGGATCCAGCAGACGCACCACCGGCAAGCTCGCCGGCAAGCGACCGAGGTCGAGTTGATCGACGCCGGCGGACAAGGCAAACAGCACTTGCAGATTCGGCAGCACAACGTCGAGATCGTCAGGTGCCTGCCATGCGGCCAGGTATTGAATGTCCTTCGGGTCGCCGATGTCCGGCCAGGCGCGCCATTCGATATCCGGGGCGTGTTCGGCAAACAGCGCTTGCCACTGTTTGCCGCGCACAGGGTCAGCTTTATACAGCAGGGCCATGGGCATTTCCTGAAAGGTGAAGGGGCTGCCCATCATCGCGCAATACCAGCGCAGGATCTGTCGAAAGCAGCGGCTTTAACGGGTTGTGTGATCTTGTATCGACCCGGCATCGGCAGATTCGGCGGGCTGAAGGAATCTGCCGTTTGGCGGGGTGAAAACAGTCGATCCGAATTTCTCAGGGGGCAAGTTCGGCGTAGTTCGTTTCGCGCAAGCCTTAACCTGAACACCATCGCAACCACTTCCCGGTTGCCGGACTCACGATGGGAAATGCCATGAATAGCAAAGTCGACGAAACCCCTCATTTGCTCCGTCAGCGCGATCAATTCGTGCCACGTGGCCTGGTTACCGCGCATCCGTTGGTGATCGATCGGGCCCTGGGTTCAGAATTGTGGGACGTGGACGGCAAGCGCTACCTGGACTTTGTCGGCGGTATCGGTGTGCTTAACATCGGTCACAATCACCCGAAGGTGGTCGCGGCGGTGCAGGCGCAGTTGCAAAAAATCTCCCACGCCTGTTTTCAGGTGGTGGCCTATAAGCCTTATCTCGACCTGGCCCAGCGCCTGTGCGAAATGATCGGCGGCCAGGACGCTTATAAAGCAGCGTTCTTCACCTCCGGCGCCGAAGCGGTGGAAAACGCGGTGAAGATTGCCCGCGCCCACACCAACCGCTCGGCGGTGATCGCCTTTCGTGGTGGGTTCCATGGCCGGACCTTGCTCGGCACCACGCTGACCGGCATGAGCCAGCCGTATAAACAGAACTTCGGGCCGTTCGCGCCGGAGGTTTTCCATACTCCGTATCCGAATGCCTATCGCGGCGTCACCAGCGACATGGCGCTCAAGGCACTGGACGAGTTGTTGGCGACCCAAGTGGCGCCTGAGCGGGTCGCGGCGATCATCATCGAACCGGTGCAGGGCGATGGCGGTTTCCTTGCGGCACCGGCGGAGTTTCTTCAGGCCCTGCGCGCGCTGACTGAAAAGCACGGCATCGTGCTGATCCTCGATGAGATCCAGACCGGTTTCGGGCGTACCGGCAAGTGGTTCGGTTTCCAGCACGCCGGGATTCAGCCGGATCTGGTCACCGTGGCCAAGAGCCTGGCCGGCGGTTTGCCGCTGTCCGGTGTGGTCGGCAAAGCCGAGATCATGGACGCGCCATTGCCAGGCGGCCTCGGCGGTACTTACGGCGGCAACGCGCTGTCGTGCGCGGCGGCGCTGGCGGTGATCGAAGCCTACGAGCAAGAGCAGTTGCTGGCCCGTGGCGAAGCGTTGGGCGAGCGTCTGCGTCAGGGACTGTTGAGCTTGCAGGCCCGTTACCCGCGGATCGGCGACGTGCGCGGCAGCGGCTTCATGCTGGCGATCGAACTGATCAAGGATGACGAGGCACGGACCCCGGACGCCGACCTCAACCAACGACTGATCGACGAAGCCCGGGCCGGTGGCCTGTTGGTAATCAAGTGCGGCGTGCAACGCAACGTGTTGCGTTTCCTCGCGCCACTGGTGACCAGCGAAGCACAGATCGATGAAGCGTTGCAGATTCTCGACGCGGCACTGGCACGAGTCTTGAACTGAGCTCACGCCAGCTCACGGGCGCTGCCACACGGCATCGCCCGTGAGCATTTATGGAGCATGGATTGATGGAATGCATCATCGGAGGCTTTACACACCATGGGGCTGACTGATTATCGAGCGTTGCTGATCGATTGCGATGAGGTGCTGGTGGATCGCGATTCCGGAGTCTGGGCGGCGTTGCAGCCGCTGCTCGACAGCCGTGGCGGTCACCCGGACAAGGCACAGGTGCTGGCCGAATTCAGCGAGGTGGTGCGGGCGCTGTACCCGCGTTTCGGCGAGTTGGGCTTCAGTGGTTTGCTGTGTTTCGCACACCGTCAATTGGCCGAGCGCTGGGCGTTGAAAGCCAGTTGGGAGGAGGGCATGAGCTTCGCCCGGTCCGTCGTCGGCTGGTCGTTGTTCGAGGATGCACCCGGCGCCATGCTGTACTTGCGCAAGTTCTATCGCCTGCTGGTGCATGGCGACCGTGACGCCGAAGATCGCGGCCTGTTGTGCGAACGCCTGGGGATCCTGCCCGACGATTTTATTTCCCTGGCAAGCGACCCATTGCAGGACCATGACTGGCTGGCGGCCAATGACCTTGATGCCAACACCATCCTCCAGGTAACTCGGCCTGGCGCCCGGCAACCGGGGGCGGGGGCGGTCTGCCTGATCTGTCGCGGCCGGGCCAGACAACCGTCGCCGTGCGCGGCGGATTACTGCATCAACAGCATGGCGGATCTGGTGGCTCAGCATCAGCTGTCTTTACGGCGCTGATTTTGCTAGAAGATTGTCTTACAAACGGCAGTCAAGAGGTACGCAATGGAAGGTTTAGTAAAACTGGACCGAATCGACATCAGCATCCTGGTTGAGCTGCAAAAGGACGGGCGCATGACCAACGTCAGCCTGGCCGATGCCGTGGGCCTGTCGGCCAGCCCCTGCCTGCAACGGGTCAAGCGGCTGGAGTCGGCCGGGTATATTTCCAGCTACAAGGCTCACCTGAACCTGGCCAAGATCACCGACTCGGTCACGGTGTTCACCGAGATAACCTTGAGCGACCACAAGCGCGAAGACTTCGCCAAGTTCGAGTCCAATATCCGTCTGGTCGACGAAGTGCTCGAATGCCACCTGATCAGCGGTGGCTACGATTACCTGGTGCGCTTCATGACACGCAGCATCCAGCATTATCAGGAAGTGGTCGAAAGCCTGCTGGACAAGAACATCGGCATCTCCAAGTATTTCAGCTACATCGTCATCAAGTCACCCGTACTGAAGGACGGCGTGCCGCTGCGCAAATTGTTGCGGCACTGAAGCTGACTCCACATCCCCCCCATTCCCTTGCAGCCTGCCGCGCCTTCGAAAGAGGCGCGCGACGGGCTCTGTGTAGCAGCTGCCGAGCAGCGCGAGGTGGCGTTCGGCTGCGTAGCAGTCGTAAACCCTGAATGCACGGTGTACCTGACGGATCGCAGTGACTGATTTTGCGGCTGCTTCGCCGCCGAACGCCGCCTCGCGCTGCTCGACAGCTGCTACGGAGAATTCGGTTTGGGCATGCACCTCAATCGGACATCGGGGCCGCACAACCGCTTCAACACGCTTCATGCTGGCGCAGGCCGTATAAACCGCTGTTTACGCGGCGAAAACAGTCTTCGTTTGCGTTACGGGCGATGAATTCGGAACAAAGCGCAAAATCGCCTGCGTTGTAATGCGTTCAGAGAGAGGGGCAGGTCGTTGCACGGCTTCAGTTCAACACTGTCGCTCTATCGAAAGGAAGGTCAGGTACCCTTGCCGCGGGCGCCGTCGCAGCTGCCGGCATCGGAAGTTGCCAGGCTGAAGAAACAGGGCTGAGCCAGCGGTAGTCCACTGACCAAGACATGAGTGACTGATATGACCCTATCTACAAGCGTGGCAGGGCAGGCGGGAAGTGTTTCCCCTGCGCTGGCCACCAGCGTTGCCAAAACCAACACCCGGATGTTGGCTATCGATGCCTTGCGCGGCTTCGTCATGCTGTTGATGCTCATCGACCATGTGCGCGAAACCTTTCTGCTGCACCGTCAGGTCACCGACCCGATCGATGCGCTGAACGTGACCCCGGACCTGTTTTTCACCCGCCTGCTGAGCACCCTTTGCGCCCCGGTGTTCATCTTCCTCACCGGGTTGTCGGCCTGGCTCTACAGCCAGAAACACACGGCCAGTGAAACCTCGGTGTTTCTGCTCAAGCGCGGGCTGTTCCTGGTGTTTCTGGAGCTCACATTCGTATGCTTTGCCTGGAACGCCGAGTTCCCGCCCAAGACGCTTTGGCTGCAAGTGATCTGGTGCATTGGCATTTGCATGATCGTGCTTGCCGGGTTGCTGCACTTCAAGCGCGGTTGGCTGATCGTGCTCGGGGTGGCCATTGTCGCCGGGCACAACCTGCTCGATGGCGTGACCGTGGGGCCGGAGTCGCCGGTCTTCGTGCCGTGGTCGATCCTGCATCAGCGCGTATTCATCGACATCACCGAGTTCACCCGGGCTCGCACCACGTATCCGGTGTTGCCGTGGATCGGCGTGATTCTGCTGGGCTGGGCCATCGGGCCATGGTTCGGCAAGGACATGGAACCGGCCGAGCGGATTTCCCGCTTGCTCAAGGTTGGCGTCGGCCTGCTGCTGGCGTTCGTATTCATTCGATACCTGAACGTTTACGGCGAGAAACCCTGGGTGCAGACCGGTGATTCGCTGCGCACCTTCATGAGTTTCATGAGCGCGAAGAAGTATCCGCCGTCACTGATGTTCCTGATGCCGACCCTCGGCCTGGGGCTGATTCTTCTGGCGGTGTTCGAGAAGGCCCAGGATCGCTGGTCCACCGCGACCCTGGCGGTCTACGGCGGCGCGCCGATGTTCTTCTACTTGCTGCACCTGTATGTGCTGAAGGCCATGTACCTGGTGGCCGTTGCCATCTGGGGCGCCAATCAGGGCACCTATTACGGCTTCGACAACCTGCCGATGGTCTGGCTGTGGAGCGTGATTCTCGGGGTGCTGCTGTTCTTCCCGACGCGCTGGTTCGCCAACCTCAAGCAGCAGCGTCGCGACATCGCGATTCTCAAATACCTCTGATTCAAAGATCTTGCTGAACTCAGCACAAATACCTGTGGGAGCGGCGGTGCGGCGCTCCCACAGTTCCCTATTTGACGGCATACACCTTGCGCACATACCGCGCACTGCTCCAGGCGCACGGTGCGCCTTGCGGCACGAACACGGTGTCACCGGGGTTGACCGTTACGCTGGTTCCATCCGACGCCTGCAAAGTCACGCTGCCTTCGAGCAGGTGCATCAGCTCGTTGAGTTTGTGCGCTCGGCCATGGCGGGTGTACGGCGTCGAATCCCACACGCCGACGCGCAGATCAGTGGTGTCATCTTCGAAGGCATTGCGCGAGCGGCACTGCGGCGTAGGCCCGATCAGTATCTGCGGTTCCGGTGCCGCCGAAGGGGACAGCATCGCCAGCGGGTCGAGCGCTGTCAGCCCCGGTTTCTGTTCGGCGCTGGGGCTGGTGACGGCGCAGAAGGCCCAGCACGTATCGGGTTGTGCCTGAAACCTGAGCGCTGTGCCGCGACCGATCACCGCGCTGGCACCGATGCCCAGTTCCAGCACCTGTTCCCCGGATTGCAGCACGACGTGCCCCGCATGGACCACGATCACTTCGGTGTGCGGAAAGTGCTCGATATCGACGGTTTTGCTGGTGTGAACAAGGCCCGCCGAGACGCCGTCGGACCCAATGTAGGCGATCTGACGACCGTCCATGAACGGATCGATGGAACTCAAGGGCGCTGCCTTGAAAGACGTAGAAACGCGGCTGCCGTCGGCGCGGGCCAACAGCACAATGGTGGGTTGAGACATGCGGGTGACGCTCCCTGCAAATGGGGGGTAGAAAGTGATGGAAGGCGCTCGCTTCATCGCGCGCCGGAATCAGCCGATGGCTTGGGTGACAAGGGCAAATTGGCGTACGCCGTTGGCCGCTTGCGGCGGTGTACCCCGTGCCATTTGCGCCACGGTGTCGACCTGTTTGAGACCGGCCAGCTCCAGCCACTCGCTCAAACCACTGTCCGCTGGAATGTCGATTCGCACGAAAGCGTCCGGCACTTGGGCCAGCAACACGGCGATCAGGTGTTTGGCCTGTTCAAGATTTTCGGCGATGACCGGGCCGAGGCAACGACCGCGACCAAACGGGCGCAGCAGGGCGAAGGCACGCAACTGACCGTCGCGCTCGATGCCTACCGAATGCTCGGCCACCGCAAACAGCTCCGTGAGCACCGCTTGCCGGTCCAGACCACTGCCGGCGTTGGCCAGTGCCAGTTGAGGAGCCCGATCCGTCGCCTGTAACGGGCGGCATTCCTCACCGTCCGCCAGTGGTTCAAGCGCGGGCACCTGGGCCAGGCCTTGATGCTGCTGAATCCGTCCGAACTCGACAAACCCCTGGCTGGCATAAAGCGGCGCACCGGCGAGGGTCGCATTGAGCATCGGCGTGCGCGACTGGCAGGCCTCCAGTGCGTGCTCCATCAATCGACGGCCGATGCCCTTGCCCTGATAGTCGTCACTGACAATCACCAGGCCGATGGTGGCGAAGTCGCCTTGCCGGCAGGCGAATGCGGTACCGATTAAACGCGGGCCATCGAGCACCACGAAACCTTCGCTGACCCGCTGTAGCATCGCCCAGTCTTCCAGGCGATGAGGCCACTTCAACTCAACAGACAAGGCGTGGGCCGAAGGCAGGTCGGCGGCGGTCATCGGCCGATAAACATAAGTGGAAGGGTGCGAGGCGGACATGGCGAGTCTCCGTTTACAGTGTGCGCAATCAACCGGTTTTCCGGCGCGAGGATGCCTGTATCCCATCTGTGTGAAGGCCTGACAAGGGGGGCGGAAGGATTCGGCAGATTCCTCACATCAAAGGCCTGCAGACCACACTTACTACTTAATTGCCCCATAAGGTCGGCAGCAAATGCTTGGGCTTTTTTTCTACGATGGAGGCCTGAGTAAACGCCTCGCCGTCCCTTTTTGGAGTGCTCCATGGATAGCTTCGATCCTCGCCTTATCGCTGTGCGCAGCGCTCATTTTATTGCCGGAAAATACCGTGACGCTCAACCGGGGCTCGAGGTGGTTCGCCCTTCAGACGGCCAGGCCTATGCCCAGTTGCCGATCGCCGATGCCGACCTAGTGGATGAGGCGGTCAACGATGCCTGGCAGGCGTTTAACCGCAGCGATTGGGCCAGCCGTCCGCCCCGGGAACGGGCACGGGTCATGCGTCGCTGGGCCGATCTGATCGAAGCCGATGTCGCCGTGCTGGCGCCGCTGGAAGCGGTGGGCTCGACCCGTCCGCATAAAGATGTGATCGCCTGGGACATTCCTTATGTCGCCGAGGGCATTCGTTTCTTTGCCGAACTGGCGGACAAGCACGGCGGCCAAGTCGCGGCGACCCAGACCGATCGCCTGGGCATGCAGATCGCTGAACCGTACGGCGTGATCGCCGCCATCGCGCCGTGGAATTTCCCCTTGAGCATGGCTTCGTGGAAAGTCGCGCCGGCGCTGGCTGCCGGCAATGCCGTGGTGCTCAAACCGTCGGAGCTGACGCCGTTTTCCAGCCTGCGCTTTGCCGAACTGGCGGTGCAGGCGGGCATTCCTGCCGGGATTTTCAACGTGGTTCAGGGCGATGGCCGCGTCACTGGCGACGCCTTGTGCCGTCATCCACGGGTGGGCAAGGTAACCTTTACCGGCTCCACGGCGACCGGCTCGAGCATCATGTCCACTTGCGCATTGGTGGGGCCGAAACCGGTAACCCTGGAGCTGGGCGGCAAGAGCCCGCAACTGGTGTTCGCTGACGTGCCGGATATCGCGAAAACCGCACGCACCGTGGCGCTGGCCATCACCGGCAATGCCGGGCAGGTGTGCGTGTCTGGTTCGCGGTTGTTGATCGAGCGCTCGATCATGGAACCGTTCGTTGCGCACTTGCAGGCGTATTTCGAGGAGTTGCGCCCGGGGCCGACCTGGTCGTCCGAGAGCACGCTGTCGCCGATTATTTCCCGGTTGCAGGCCAGTCGCATCGACGGCATCGTCCAGCGTTCGCGCCAGGCCGGGGCCGAAGTGCTGACTGGCGGTGGTTTGTTTGAAGGGCTGGGCGGTGCCTATTACCAGCCGACCTTGCTGGCTGGCCTGGACAATCAGAACCCGGCGATCTGTGAAGAAATCTTCGGCCCGGTGCTGACGGTGCAGGCGTTCGATGACGAACAGCAGGCACTGAGCCTGGCCGCGCACGCCACCTACGGCCTGGCGGCGGGCGTGCACACCGCCGACATCAACCGCGCCCTGCGCCTGGTCCGACGGCTGGAGGCGGGCACGGTGTGGGTCAACCGCTATGGACGCAGCAACGACTACATCCTGCCGACCGGTGGCTACAAACGCTCCGGCATCGGCAAGGACCTGGGTCGCGAAGCCTTCGAAGCCAATCTGCGCTTCAAGAGTGTGCTGATCGATATCGTCCAATAACACGGCCCCCGTAGCAGCTGCCGAGCAGCGCGAGGCGGCGTTCGGCGGCGAAGCCGTCGTAAACCCGATTTGCAAGGTTTTCATGACACACCGCAATAGCTGATTTCACGACGGCTTCGCCGCCGAACGCCGCCTCGCAGGCTCGGCAGCTGCTACACCGGGTAGTCATCAAGAGAAGGTTCAAACCGCACCCAAACGGGCGCTTCCTCAGGGAAGCGCCCGTTTTCGTTCAGCCCGGCGCAGGTTCTGCCGTGAATGGGGGCGTTCGTCAGCCTCGCATAGCCATGAAGGTCCATAAGAGCGCATAAATACGGGGGTTGCCCAAGGCTGGAGCGAGCCGCAAAGTCTGCTGAGGGGGCAGGCTAAAACGGTGGTTTGTATCAAGCAGAGGTCGCTTTTAACGCCATCTGCTGATTTCACGGTGTTGTAATGACGGTGTGCTGCAGCGTTGCATCGCCGCTCCCGAAACGCAGCGAATACCTGTCGCGCCATGACCTCAACGAACTTCAGGACCGCACTCAATGAGCTTTCTACGCCCCAAATTCATTACGTTCGACTGCTACGGTACGCTGACCAATTTCCACATGGGCACGATGACTCGCGAACTGTTCGCCGACCGCGTGGCGCCCGAGCAGATGGATCAGTTCGTCAAGGACTTCTCGGCCTATCGCCTGGACCAGGTCATGGGTGACTGGATGCCGTATGACGAAATCCTCAAGACCTCCCTGGCGCGGGTCTGCAAGCGTTGGGGTGTCGAATACCGTGGCGAAGGCCAGCTGTATTACGACGCCGTGCCGACCTGGGGTCCGCACCCGGACGTGCCGGCCGGTCTGTCGAAAATCGCCGACAAGATCCCCCTGGTGATTTTCTCCAACGCCAGCAACAGCCAGATCATGTCCAACGTCGACAAGCTCGGCGCACCGTTTCACAAAGTCTTCACCGCCGAACAGGCCCAGGCCTACAAGCCGCGCCTGGCCGCGTTCGAGTACATGCTCGACAACCTCAACTGCGGCCCGGAAGACATCTTGCATGTGTCTTCCAGTTTCCGTTACGACCTGATGCCGGCCCACGACATGAAGATCAAGAACAAGGCCTTCGTCGCCCGCGGTCACGAGGTTCCGGGCAATGCGTTCTACGGCTACCAGCAGATCACCGACATCGGTGGACTGGCGGCGCTGGTCGGTCTCTAAGTTGAACGGTAACGGCGCTCTTCACGGAATAAGGGGTTAGACATGGGCAGTGAATCCTACTGGCTCGACACCGCACCGGCTTTCACCGGTGCTCAGCTCGGCGCATTGCCCGGGCAGGTCGACGTGGCCATCGTCGGTGGCGGTTTCACCGGCCTGGCGGCGGCTCGCGCGCTGGCCTTGAAGGGCGCCAGTGTGGTGGTGCTGGAAGCGGGGAGAGTGATCGGCGAAGCCTCCGGGCGCAACGGCGGCCAATGCAACACCGGCGTTGCCCAGGACTATGCCGGGCTGAGTGCCAGCCTCGGTGCCGACAAGGCGCGGGCCTATTACCAGGCCTATGAAAGCGCGGTGCAGAGCGTTGTGTCCCTGGTGGAGCAGGAGCAGATCGCTTGCGACCTCAAGCGCAACGGCAAGCTCAAACTGGCGGCCAAACCGCTGCACTACGAAGGCCTGGCGCGCACCTGCGAATTGATTCGCAAGGAGGTCGATGCCGAGGTCGAGTTGCTGAACGCCGAACAGACCCGCGCCGAAGTGAATTCGGCCCAGTTCCATGGCGGCTTGCTGCAGCGCAACGGTGTGCAGATGCATGTCGGGCGTTTCGGCGTCGGTCTGGCTGAGGCTGCGGCGCGTCACGGCGCGCTGATCTATCAAGGTACGTCGGTGACGGACTGGAAGGCCCAGGCCGGCGGTTATCGGGTCAACACCGCCAAGGGTTCTTTGCACGCCGGGCAAGTATTGCTGGCGACCGGCGCTTGTCAGCACGGTGGCCTGGGCTGGTATCGGCGGCGGATCGTGCCGGTCGGCAGTTTCGTGATCGCCACTGAGGTGCTGCCGCAGTTCCTCATCGATCAGTTGCTGCCCGGTCGGCGTGCCTATGTCACCAGTCGCATGATCGGTAACTACTTTCGCCTGACCCCGGACAACCGCTTGCTGTTCGGCGGACGTGCGCGGTTTGCGATGTCCGACAGCGTGTCCGACGCCAAGAGCGGCAAGGTGCTGCAAGCGGCGATGGTGCAGATGTTCCCGCAGTTGGCCAAGGTGAAAATCGACTACTGCTGGGGCGGGCTGGTGGACATGACCTCCGACCGTTTGCCTCGCGCCGGTCAGCACGGCGGGGTTTATCACTCCATGGGCTACAGCGGCCATGGGGTGCAGATGTCGGTGCACATGGGCCAGGTGATGGCCGAGGTGATGGCCGGCAAAGTCGAGGCCAATCCCTGGCGCGAACTCGACTGGCCGGCGATTCCCGGGCATTTCGGCAAGCCGTGGTTCTTGCCGTTCGTGGGCGCTTACTACCGCCTCCAGGACTATTTGCATTGAGTTGATGTTGTGGCGTCACCGTCGTTTGCGTTTCCAGGACGTTCCGGTCAACCGGAGCACTCGAATCTTCTGATTTTCGACAGGTACAACTGATATGACTGACAACAAGATCGACTCGAAACTGATTTCCGGCCAGGACAGCCTGCGGGTATTCGAAGGCCTCAATCGTGGCATGTCACGCCGCCACGCCTTGCAGATGCTCGGCGTGGCGGGTGTTGCCGCAGCGGGCGCCGGTAGCCTGTTCGGCGCTGCCGGCAAACTGTTCGCCGAAGAAGCGGCAACCCCGGGCAAAGGCAAGCCGGGCGGGCGGATTCGCGTCGCCGGCATGTCCAGTTCCACCGCCGACACCCTGGACCCGGCCAAGGGCGCGCTGTCTACCGACTACGTGCGTCACTTCATGTTCTACAACGGCCTGACCCGTTTCGACAGCCACCTGGTGCCGCAACTGGAACTGGCCGAGCGCATCGACAACACCGATGCGACGCTGTGGATCATCACCCTGCGCAAGGACGTGACCTTCCACAACGGCAAGACCCTGAGCGCCGCCGACGTGGTGTTCTCGCTGTCGCGCCACAAAGACCCGCTGACCGGTTCCAAGGTCATGCCGCTGATGGCGCAGTTCGAAGAGATCAAGGCCACCGGCACCCACGAAGTGCAGATCCGCCTGAGCGCGCCGAACGCCGAGCTGCCGTCGATCCTCGCCGTGTCGCACTTGTTGATCGTTCCCGAAGGCACCACCGACTTCAACCAGGGCATCGGCACCGGGCCGTTCACGGTCAAGGAATTCAAACCGGGCGTACGCTCGATTGCCGCGCGCAACACCGGCTACTGGAAACCGGGCCTGCCGTACCTGGACGAGATCGAATTCATCGCGATTGCCGACGAACCGTCACGGGTCAACGCGCTGCTGTCGGGCGACGTGCACATGATCAACGAGGTCAACCCACGCTCGACCACACGGATCAAGGCCAGCGCCAAACACCGGGTCGTCGATGCGCCGTCGGGCAACTACACCGACCTGATCATCCGTCAGGACCAGATGCCGGGTAAAAGCGCCGAATTCACTCAGGCAATGAAGTATTTGCTGGACCGTGAGCAAGTGAAGTCCGCGGTGTTCCGTGGCTTTGCCGTCGTCGGTAACGACCATCCGATTTCCCCTGGCTCGCGCTACTACAACGCCGACCTGCCGCAGCGGGCCTACGACCCGGAAAAAGCCAAATTCCTGCTGAAGAAGGCCGGCATGGAAAGCATCAGCATGCCGCTGGTGGCATCGCCTGCCGCGACCGGTTCGGTGGACATCGCCGTGCTGTTGCAGCAATCGGCGAAACAGGCCGGGCTCAAGCTCGACGTCAACCGCCTGCCCAGCGACGGCTACTGGTCCAACCACTGGATGAAGCACCCGCTGAGCTTCGGCAACATCAACCCACGGCCGAACGCCGACGTGATGTTCTCGCAGTTCTTCCAGTCCAGCGCGCCATGGAACGAGTCGGGCTGGAAGAACGATCAGTTCGACCAACTGCTGATGCTCGCCCGCGGTGAAACCGACGACGCCAAGCGCAGCAAGATGTACGCCGATATGCAGGCACTGGTGCATGAACACAGTGGCATCGGCGTGCCGGTGTTCATCAGCAACATCGACGGCGTCGACCAGCGCATCAAGGGCTACGGCAGCAACCCCCTCGGCGGTTTCATGGGCTACATGTTCGCCGAACAGGTCTGGCTCGATGCCTGATCGGCCGCACACGGGCGTCAGCGGGGCTATTGCATGAGGGTAGGGCGATGAATAGCAACACACTGTGGTTGATCGGCCGGCGCCTGGGCGCGGCGATCGTGACTTTGTTGATCGTGTCTATGGTCGTGTTTGCGATCACGGCGGTATTGCCGGGGGACGCGGCGCAACAGGCACTCGGGCAATTCGCCACGCCGGAACAGGTGGCGGCCTTGCGCCTGAAACTGGGGCTGGATCAACCCGGTGTGGTGCGTTACCTGCATTGGTTGATGAACCTGCTGAGCGGCGACATGGGGCAATCGGTGTCCAATGCCTTGCCGGTCAGCGAGCTGATGGCCGGGCGGGTGCCCAACACACTGATGCTGGCGGCCGTCACGGCGCTGGTGTCGGTGCCGGTGGCGCTGATCATCGGCATCGGCTCGGCCATGGGCCGGGGCGGGCGCATGGACAGTTTCCTCAGCTTCATCACCCTGGCCCTGGTCGCCGTGCCGGAGTTTCTGGTGGCGACCCTGGCGGTGCTGATCTTTGCGGTGAACCTGGGCTGGCTGTCGGCGCTGTCCTATGCCAGCGACATCACCTCACCTTGGCAATTCATGCGCACCTACGCCTTGCCGGTGATGACCTTGTGCTGCGTGATTGTCGCGCAAATGGCGCGCATGACCCGGGCGGCGGTAATCGATCAACTCGACAGCGCCTATGTGGAAATGGCCCGGCTCAAGGGCGTAAGCCCGGTGCGGATTGTCCTGCGCCATGCCTTGCCCAATGCCATCGGGCCGATTGCCAATGCCATCGCCCTGAGCCTGTCGTACCTGCTGGGCGGGGTGGTGATCGTCGAGACGATCTTCAACTACCCCGGCATCGCCAGCCTGATGGTCGATGCCGTGACCAACCGCGACATGGCGCTGGTTCAGGCCTGCACCATGTTGTTTTGTACGGCGTACCTGGGGTTGGTGCTGATTGCCGACCTGTGCGCGATTCTTTCCAATCCGAGGCTGAGAAACCAATGAACGATCTCATGGCGAAATCGGCGCCTGCCGGACCGGAGCTGGCATTGGGCAAGGTCGCCCATGGGCCGTCGTGGCTCGGCCTGGTCGGGGCGGCGATGTGTGTGATCTGGCTGCTGGTGGCTATCTTCGGTCCGTGGCTGGCGCCGCACCCGGTGGGTGAAGTGGTCTCCGATAATGTGTTCGACAGCCTCAGCGCGGCTTACCCGTTGGGCACCGATTACCTGGGCCGCGACATGCTCAGCCGCATTCTCGTCGGCGCGCGGTTCACCGTGGGCCTGGCGCTGATTTCAGCGGTATTGGCCAGCACGCTGGGGACCGGATGTGCGCTGCTGTCGGTGGTGTCGCCGAAATGGCTGGACGAAGTGATCAGCCGTTTGATGGATGCCTTTATATCCATCCCGAGCAAGATGCTGGCGTTGATCATGGTCTCGGCGTTCGGTTCTTCGGTGCTGTTGCTGATTTGCACCGCTGTGCTGAGCTTCACCCCAGGCGCGTTCCGCATCGCCCGCAGCATGGCGGTGAACATCGAAGCGCTGGAATACGTGCAAGTCGCCCGCACCCGTGGCGAGCGCCGGTTGTACATCGCCTGTGTGGAAATCCTGCCGAACATGCTCAACCCGGTGCTGACCGATCTGGGGCTGCGCTTCGGCTTCATCGTGCTGCTGCTCAGTGGCATGAGCTTCCTTGGCCTCGGTGTGCAACCGCCGGATGCCGACCTCGGTTCGCTGGTGCGCGAGAACATCGGCGGCCTCAATCAGGGCGCGCCAGCCATCGTGATTCCGGCGCTGGCCATCGGCACCCTGACCATCGGCGTGAATCTGTTCATCGACCGATTGTCGTCACGGCGTAGTCGACGTACGGGAGGTCATTGAAATGAGTGATTTGATTCGAGTCGAAGACCTGCGCGTGGTCGCTTGCGGCGAGCGTGGCGAAGTGGAGATCGTCAAAGGCGTGAGCTTCTCCCTGGCCAAAGGTGAAGTGCTGGCGTTGATCGGTGAGTCCGGCTCCGGCAAGACCACCATAGCGCTGGCGTTGCTCGGCTATGCCCGACGCGGTTGTCGATTGGCGTCCGGCGTGGTGCAAGTCGGCGAACACGACATGCTGGCGTTGAGCGAAAGCGAACTGCAAGGCCTGCGCGGCAATCGGGTGTCGTACATTGCCCAGAGCGCCGCCGCTGCGTTCAACCCGGCGAAAAAACTGATCGATCAAGTGGTGGAGGGCGCATTGATTCACGGCCTGGGTAGCCGGGCCGTGCTGGAAGCCAAAGCCATCGAACTGTTCCGCGATCTGGCCTTGCCGGATCCCGATCACATTGGCCAGCGTTACCCGCACCAAGTATCCGGCGGGCAGTTGCAACGGGTAATGGCGGCCATGGCGCTGATCAGCGATCCGCTGCTGGTGGTGCTCGACGAGCCGACCACCGCCCTCGATGTGACGACGCAGATCGACGTGCTGCGCGCCTTTAAGCGCGTGGTCCGCGAGCGTGGCGCGACGGCGGTTTATGTGTCTCATGATTTGGCGGTCGTAGCGCAAATGGCCGATCAGATTGTGGTGCTCAATGGCGGGCAGATTTTCGAGCAGAGCGCCACCGCGCCGTTGCTCAAGGCTCCGGCCCATGAATACACCCGCAGCCTGCTGCTGGCGGCCCGCCCGGACACGACGATCCGCCCACCTTGCGGCATCGCCGAGGAAACACCGCTGCTGACCATCCAAGGGCTGACCGCCGGTTACGGCAACAAGAACCTGCAAGGCATGCCGTCGATTCGCGTGCTGGAAGATATCGACCTGACCGTGCGCCGGGGCCAGGCCATTGGCGTGATCGGTGAGTCGGGTTCCGGCAAGTCGACCCTGGCGCGGGTGGTGGCCGGGTTGCTGACGCCGGCCTTGGGCGGCCTGACCTTCGATGGCCAGCCACTGGGCGGTAGCCTGTCCGAGCGCACCGATGAGCAGTTCCGACGGATTCAGATGGTGTTCCAGAATGCCGACACTGCGCTCAACCCGATGCACAGCGTCAGTACTATTCTGAGCCGTCCGCTGAAAATGTACTTCGGCCTCAAGGGCGCCGCGCTGCGCGAGCGCATCGGCGAACTGCTGGACCTGGTGCGCTTGCCCCGCGCCATGGCCGAACGCCGTCCGAATGAACTCTCCGGCGGGCAAAAACAGCGGGTCAACCTGGCCCGGGCCCTGGCGGCCAAACCGGACCTGATCCTCTGCGACGAGGTGACCTCGGCGCTGGACACCGTGGTCGGCGCGGCGATTCTCGAACTGCTGCGCGACCTGCGTCAGCAACTGGGCGTGTCATATCTGTTCATCAGCCATGACATTTCCACGGTACGCGCGCTGTGCGACGACATTGTGGTGATGTACAGCGGCCACAAGGTTCAGGCCGGCAGCCGGCAGGCGTTTGCCCAGGCACCGTTCCATCCCTACACCGACCTGTTGATCCATTCGGTGCCGGAACTGCGTCAGGGCTGGCTGGAAAACTGCGGCACCACCTGCGGCACGCTGCCGCCGATTGGCGCCAAGGCCAATGTGCCAGAGCTGTGCACCTTTCTCAGTCGCTGCCCGGTGCGGGTCGACGGTCTGTGCAATCGCACCGCGCCGAACCGGCGGATCATCGACGGCGGTAGCGAAATTCTTTGTCATCACGACAGTGCCGAGTTGCTGAAAACACAGCAGGGTTTATCCACCATGAGCCTGGGAGCTTATGCATGAAAGGGCGTTTTGTGAGGCTGGCCGAGCAGGGCCGGCCGACCGTCAAGCTGACGGTGGACGGTTCGCCCATTGAGGCGTTGCAGGGCGACACATTAATGGTCGCGTTGCTGACCCAGGGCTCGGCGCTGCGCCAATCGGAATTCGACTCGGGCCGCCGCGCCGGTTTCTGCCTGATGGGCGCCTGCCAGGATTGCTGGGTCTGGACCCGCAGCGGCGAGCGCCTGCGCGCCTGTTCCAATGAAGTCCGCGAAGGTCTGGACATCGTCACCACACAACCGGAGGCAATATGGCCACTGCACGGCTGAGCGCTCAACGAGTGGTTATTGTCGGCGCCGGGCCGGCCGGCATCCGCTGTGCCGAAACGCTGCTGGCGGCTGGTTTGAAACCGATCCTGATCGATGAGAATCGCCGGGATGGCGGGCAGATCTACCGTCGCCAGCCCGAAGGTTTTACCCGGGACTACGCCACCCTGTATGGCACCGAAGCGGCCAAGGCCAAGAATCTGCACCAGAGTTTCGACCGATTGCGCGGGCAAATCGACTACCGCCCCGACACGCTGGTGTGGAACCTGACGCCAGGGCAATTGTGCTGCGTCAGCCAGGGCAAGCACTCGACGGTGGATTACGATGCGCTGATCCTCTGCACCGGTGCCACCGACCGCTTGATGCCGATCGAAGGCTGGCAGTTGGCAGGCACCTACAGCCTTGGCGGGGCGCAAATCGCGCTCAAGTCCCAGGCGGTTTCCATCGGCCACCGCGTGGTGTTCATGGGCAGCGGGCCGTTGCTGTATCTGGTCGCCAGCCAATACGTCAAAGCAGGCGCGAATGTGGCGGCGGTGCTCGACACTTCGCCCCTCAGCAAGCGTATCGCGGCAGTGCCGAAGCTGATGGCGCGTCCGGGATTGCTGTTCACCGGGATGAAGTTACTGGCGCAGTTGTACCGGGCGAAAATCCCGGTGCATCTGGGGATTTCGCCGCTTCAGGTGCAAGGCGACGCGGCCAGTGGCGTCAGCGGTGTGCGGGTGCGTACCGCGCGCGGTGAGACGTTAACGGTGGATTGTGATGCTGTGGCGTTGGGTTATCACTTGCGCCCGGAAACCCAACTGGCCGATCTGGCCGGTTGTCGCATGCGCTTCGATGAGGCGTCCAGCCAGTGGTGGCTGGCCGTCGATGAAGAGGGCCGCACCTCGGTCAACGGTGTGTATGCCGCCGGGGACGGTTCGAAGATTCGCGGCGCCGATGCCGCCGAGCACGCCGGGCGCCTGGCGGCGATGGCGTTGCTGGAGGATCTGCAGCAACCGGTGAACGCCGGCTTGCGTGACGAACAACGCCACGCGCTGGCGGTGATGGATGAGTTTCGCCTCGGTCTGGCCCAGGCGTTTCCCTGGCCGGCGGATCAAGCCAAAGCCTTGCCGGACTCAGCCATCGTCTGTCGCTGCGAGATGATCAGCGCCGGCGAGTTACGCCGCACCGTCAGTGAGAAGGGGGCCTGTGAAGTCAATCGGGCCAAGGCCTTCAGCCGGGTCGGCATGGGCCGCTGCCAGGGGCGTTATTGCTCCCAGGCCGGGGCCGAAGTGATCGCGGCGGCGGCAGGCGTCAGTGTGCAACAGGTCGGTCGGCAGCGTGGACAGGCACCGGTCAAACCCCTTTCGATGCTCACCGAGGAGGTGTCGCCATGACGCTACACAAAGCCGATGTAGTGATTGTTGGCGGCGGCCTGATGGGCTCGGCGGCGGCGTTTTTCCTGCGCCAGCGCGGGCAGTCGGTGATTCTGCTGGAGCGCGACCAGATTGGTCAGTACGCCAGCGGCGTCAATTTCGGCAACGTCCGGCGGCAGGGGCGCTTCCTCGGTCAACTGGAATTGGCCAACCGTTCCTGGGCGCTGTGGAAACGCTTGCCAGAGCTGATCGACGACGACCTCGAGTTCATCGCCAGCGGGCACATGCGCGTGTGTTACCGCGAGGATGAAATTCCCGAACTGGAAGCCTATGCGGCAGCGCCCGAGGCGGCGCAGCTGGATTTGAAGATCTATCGTGGCGCCGAGCTGCACCAGCGCTTTCCGTTCCTCGGGCCGGACGTGAAGGGCGGTTCCTATGCGCCCCACGATGGCCACGCCAACCCGCGTCTGGCCGCGCCGGCGTTTGCCCGGGCTGCCCGCCGCCTCGGGGCGCGGATCGAGGAACAGACTGAAGTCGCCGAGGTGCAGAAAATTGCCGGCGAGTTCACGGTGACCACCACCGACGGTCGCCAGTTCGGCGCCGAGCGCTTGCTGATCACCGCCGGCGCCTGGGGCCAGAAACTCTCGGCGCAGTTCGGCGAACCGGTGCCGCTGGATACCAACGGCCCACAAATGGCCGTGACCGAACCGGTGCCGTACGCCTTGCCAACGGTGATCGGCGTGTACACCAAGATCCCCGAAGAAGTGATCTACTTCCGCCAGATCCCGCGCGGCAACATCATCATCGGTGGCGGCTACCGCAGCAAACCGGACATGCTCAACCGCCGCGCCTATGTCGAGCCGCGCAGCATTCTCAATCAGATGGACCAGATGCGTCGCCTGCTGCCAGGCGTCGGCAACCTGAACATCATCCGCGTGTGGAGCGGCATTGAAGGCTACTTGCCCGATTCCCTGCCGGTGATGGGCCCCAGCGGCAACGTTGACGGTTTGTATTACGCGTTCGGCTTCTGCGGTCATGGCTTCCAGCTCGGCCCAGGCGTCGGCGACGTCATGGCTGAATTGATCAGCACCGGCAGCACCAGCACTTCGATTGAGCCGTTCTCGATCCGCCGGTTCACCCCTTCAGCCGAGCAACGGACAACTGAACAAAGGAGCAGGGCCTCATGAAACCCCGTGTACTGGATATTCTCAAACGCCTGATGGCCTTCGACACCGTGTCTTCGGAGTCGAACATGGCCCTGATCGAGTACGTACGCGACTTGCTGCTGACCAAGGGCATCGAGTCACTGATCGTCAAGGACGAAACGGGTAAAAAGGCCAACCTGTTCGCCAGCACCGGCCCTAAAGAGTTACCGGGCATTCTGTTGTCCGGCCACACCGACGTAGTACCGGCGGCGGGGCAGGCCTGGACCTTGCCGGCGTTTGAGGCGACGGTGCAGGACGGGCGGATCTACGGGCGCGGCAGTTGCGACATGAAGGGGTTTATCGCGTTGGCCATCGACGCCATGCTCGATGCCGCCGACCATTCGTTGAGCCGACCGCTGCAAATCGCCTTGTCCCATGACGAAGAAACCGGCTGCGTCGGTGTACGACGTTTACTCGACGTGCTGCACCTGGCGCCAGTGCGGCCGTTTTTGTGCCTGATCGGTGAGCCGACCAACATGCAGTTCGTGCTGGGGCACAAGGGCAAGGGGTCTTACCGCACTTATTGCCGTGGCCTGGAAGCGCATTCCTCGTTGGCGCCGCGTTCGGTCAATGCGATTCACGTGGCCTGCGATTTCATCGCGGCTCTGCGTCAGAGCCAGCAGCAACTGCAAGAGCAGGGCGCACAGGATGCCGATTACGACGTGCCTTACAGCACCGTGCACGTCGGGCAGATTGTCGGCGGCAAGGCGCTGAACATCGTGCCGAACCTGTGCACCCTGGATTTCGAGGTACGTAACTTGCCGGCGGACGATCTGGATCAGTTCCTGGAGCAGATGCGCGAGCGTGCAGAAGTGATCGTGCGCGAGGCGAAAAAGCTGTCCAGCGTGGCAGACATCGAGATCGAAACCCTCAACGTCTATCCGGGCCTCGATACCCACCCGAGCGTTGAAGCGGTGCGCTTCCTGAAAAACTTCGCCGCGCCGGACACCGGCACCGCCAAAGTCTCGTTCGGCACCGAGGGCGGGTTGTTCAAGCAGCGTCTGGACGTACCGGTGGTGGTCTGCGGCCCGGGCTCGATCGAACAGGCGCACAAGCCGGACGAGTTCATCGAGATCAGCCAGATGCAGGCTGGGGAGCGGTTTCTGGAGGGATTGCTGGGCTCCCTGAAACTTTGAGATCGTCAAGATCTTTTGATTTCTGCTTGCCGGTAGAGCCTGCCGTCCCACCGCGAATTTCAGCATCCAACACTGCCCATCAAACGCTTTCAGCATCCTTATCCGTGGCACCTCCCTAGACTGGAAATGTCTCGGATCAGGACTCGACCATGCTCAAGAATCGTTTGAAAGACCCCAGCCTTCTGGCAGAACTCGCTTATGTGGACGGGCAGTGGACCGGCGCCGATAACGCCGCGACCCTGGACGTCATCGACCCGGCCACCGGCCAGTTGCTTGCCCGGGTGCCGGCCATGCAGGGCGCAGAAACCCGACGCGCCATCGAAGCCGCCGAGCGGGCCTGGCCCGCGTGGCGCACACGCCCGGCAGCAGAACGGGCGGCGCTGCTGGAGCGCTGGTATCAGGCGATGATCGACAACCTCGACGACCTCGCCTTGATCATGACCTGCGAGCAGGGCAAACCGCTGAACGAAGCCAAGGGTGAAATCCGCTACGGTGCCGGGTTCGTCAAATGGTTCGCCGAAGAGGCCCGCCGGGTCTATGGCGAAACCATACCGGCCCCCAGCGGCGACCGCCGCCTGCTGACCCTCAAGCAACCGGTCGGCGTGTGTGCCGCGATCACCCCGTGGAATTTCCCCAACGCGATGATCACCCGCAAGTGCGCGCCGGCCCTGGCCGCCGGGTGCCCGATCATCGTCAAACCCTCGGACTTGACCCCGCTGTCGGCCCTGGCCCTGGCGGTACTCGCCGAACGCGTCGGCATTCCGGCCGGGGTGTTCAACGTGCTGACCGGCATGCCCGCCGGCATCGGCGAAGAACTGACCGGCAATCCGACGGTGCGCAAGATCTCCTTCACCGGCTCCACTGCGGTCGGTCGGCTGCTGATGCGTCAGAGCGCTGAGCACATCAAGCGCTTGAGCCTGGAACTGGGCGGCAACGCGCCGTTCATTGTGTTCGACGACGCCGACCTGGAGCAGGCGGTAACCGGGATCATGCTCAGCAAATTCCGCAACGCCGGGCAGACCTGCGTCTGCGCCAACCGCATTCTGGTGCAGGATGGCATCTACGAACGTTTCGCCCAGCGACTGGTGGAGGAGGTGGGCAAACTCAAGGTCGGCAATGGCCTGGACGCCGACGTGACCATCGGCCCGCTGATCAACCCGGCGGCGGTGAGCAAGGTCGCCCGGCACATCGACGATGCCCTGAGCCAGGGCGCGCGTTTGCTCTACGGCGGCATTCCTGAAGGCGACAACCAGTTCGTTCAGCCGACCGTCCTTGGCGACACCCACGCCGGCATGCTGCTGGCCAACGAAGAAACCTTCGGCCCGGTGGCGCCGTTGATGCGGTTTACCTCTGAGGCCGAAGCGCTGGCCTTGGCCAATGCCACGCCTTACGGCCTGGGCGCCTACTATTTCACTCAGGATTTGCGCCGTTCCTGGCGGTTCGGCGAGGCGCTGGAGTTCGGCATGGTCGGCCTCAACACCGGGCTCATTTCCATGGAAGTCGCGCCGTTCGGCGGCATCAAGCAGTCTGGGCTGGGCCGTGAAGGCAGCAAGTACGGGCTGGATGAATACCTTGAAGTCAAAGCTTTCCACATCGGCGGGCTGTAATTAACGGACACGGGGGCACGATTGATGAGCAAGACATTCAGAATCGCCGCGATTGCCGGCGATGGCATCGGCAAGGAAGTCCTGCCGGAAGGGTTGCGGGTACTGGAGCAAGCCGCGAAGAAGTGGCAGTTGGAGCTGAGCATCGAAGTGCTCGACTGGGCTCACTGCGATTACTACCTGGAACACGGGAAAATGATGCCCGACGATTGGTTCGACCAGCTCAAGGGGTTCGATGCGATCTACTTTGGCGCCGTCGGCTGGCCGGACAAGGTGCCGGACCACATTTCTTTGTGGGGCTCACTGCTGAAGTTTCGTCGCGACTTCGACCAATACGTGAACATTCGCCCGGTACGTCTGTTTCCCGGCGTGCCGTGCCCGCTGGCCGGGCGCAAACCGGGGGACATCGATTTCGTGGTGATTCGCGAGAACACCGAAGGCGAGTATTCCTCGGTCGGCGGCAAGATGTTCGAAGGCACCGAGCATGAGTTCGTGCTGCAAGAGTCGGTGTTCACCCGACGCGGCGTGGACCGGATTCTCAAGTTCGCCTTCGACCTGGCCCAGACCCGACCGCGCAAACGCCTGACGGCGGCAACCAAGTCCAACGGGATTTCCATCAGCATGCCGTACTGGGACGAACGCACGGCATTGATGGCCGCGCAGTACCCGGACATCACTTGGGACAAACAGCACATCGACATCCTGTGCGCGCGTTTTGTACTGCAACCGGACCGGTTCGATGTAGTGGTGGCGTCGAACCTGTTCGGCGACATTCTGTCCGACCTCGGCCCGGCCTGCGCAGGCACCATCGGCATTGCGCCGTCGGCCAACCTCGATCCCGAGCGGCGTTTTCCATCGCTGTTCGAACCGGTGCACGGCTCGGCCCCGGACATCTACGGGCGCAACATCGCCAACCCGATCGCGATGATCTGGTCCGGTGCGTTGATGCTGGATTTTCTGGGCAATGGCGATGAGCGTTATCGCGCCGCACACGATGGGATTCTGCAGGCGATCGAACGGGTGATTGCAGAAGGGCCAATCACCCCGGACCTGGGCGGGCAGGGCTCGACTCAGGAGGTCGGCAAGGCGATCGCGCAAGCGCTTTAAAGCCAACACCCTGTAGGAGCGAGGCTTGCCCGCGAAGAATGCACCGCGGTTTATCAGGTATTACGCGTCATCGTTCTTCGCGGGCAAGCCTCGCTCCTACAGGGGCGGCCCGCTCAGGGGATCAGTCTTCCTTGCGAATCGTGGCCACGTCATCGGCGCGGACTTTCACTTTCGCCCCGGAAATATCTTCGAATTCGAAGAAGCCATCCTTGCCCTTGGTGTTCGGCATGTCCTTGGTCAAATACTGGGTGCCGTTCTGCAGGGTCACGACCGTTGGCGTCGAGCAACCGGTCAGGGCCAGAAAGGCCGCTGCCGCCAGAGGCAAACCCAGAGTCTTGATATTCATACACACCTCCATCACTCAATAAAAACAGTGCGAACGCCTCGTTCGAGATCAATCCTCACTGTGCTTCTAACGCGGTTGGTGCGATGGAATGGCAGAAAGTTCGATGGTCACCCGAAAATTGTCCGATTGCGTCGCCACTTATCCTTTTCCGTTTGCACCGGGTGGGGCATAGCTGGTATCTGTACGCATAACCAGTATTCGCTTGCCATGGCCCGATTGCCCGTGATTGTAAATCCGCTCGATGATCCGTTCTATTACTTGAACAACTTCATGCAAGTGCTTGATTGGCTTGAGCATCGTTATGCCGATGTACTCAGCCTCGAAGAGCAGGACTTCATCCACGACTTCAATCGACTGCCCCGCGAGTCCCAGGCTTTGCTGGTCAGATTGGTGATGCGCAAGGGCGTGCATTTCAGGGCCGGCAAACTGAGTTACGTCGAAATCGGCGACATCGCCAGCGCCGCCGCGCCGCTCCTGGCCCTGGGCTGGATCGACGAGCAGTTGCCGCTGCCTGTCGAGGAGGTGTTCGAGGTGCTGCTCAAGGCCGAGATTCTCCAGTGTTTTGGCGATGCCATCGATCAACCGAAAGGCAAAAAGAGCGATTGGCTGCCGGCCCTGAGCGAGCAGTTTCCTGAAGAGCAAAGTTTTGCCCAGTGGTGCCCGGCACTGGATGACCGGCTGTTCAGCCTGACCGTCATGGGCCTGTGCGATCGGTTGCGCCTGATGTTCTTCGGCAATCTTTACCAGGACTGGTCGGAATTCGTGCTGGCTGACCTGGGCATCTACACCTACGAAAAAGTCGAGTTTTGCGCCGAGTCCCGAGGCTTGCGCAGCCGCGAAGACGTCGACGCCTGCCTGTTCCTGCACAGCTGTCAGCAGCATTTCGAGGCCGGTGAAGAGGTGGCGACGGTTGTCGAGCAGATCAATGGGCTGGAACTCGCCAATCCCTGGCTGCAAAGACGTCGGGCCAAGCTGCTGTTCCAGATCGCTCAGCACTGCGAACGCATGGCGGATTTTTCCACCGCCCTGGGCCTCTACCGCGATTGCGCCTACCCCGGCGCACGCCTGCGGCTGATTCGCGTGCTGGAGCGCTGTGGTGAATTTCAACTGGCCATGGATTTGGCGAGCCACGCCGAGCAAACCCCGGAAAGCGCCACCGAACATCAGCATTTATTGCGCGTGCTGCCCAGGCTGCGGCGCAAACTGGGCGGGCCGCCGATCAAGCGGCCAGCCCCGCGGCCCATGCAGCGCCTGGACCTGCAATTGCCCAGGCATGACCCGGCATTGTCGGTGGAGTATTACGTTCAGGCGCATCTGGCGGACGAGTCGGCACCGGTGCATTACGTCGAGAACAGCCTGATCAACTCGCTGTTCGGGTTGCTGTGCTGGCCGGCGATCTTCGCCCCGTTGCCGGGGGCGTTTTTTCACCCATTCCAGCGCGGCCCGGTGGACCTGCACAACGAAGACTTTCATGCGCGGCGCGCGGATCTGTTCCAGGCCTGCCTCGCCGAACTCGATGACGGGCGTTACGCCCAGACCATCCGCGAGCGTTACACCGCCAAGTGGGGCGTGCAGTCGCCGTTCGTATTCTGGGGCGCGATGAGCGAGGAACTGCTGGAGCAGGCGCTCGACTGTCTGCCCGCCGAACACCTCAAGCACTGGTTCAATCGACTGCTGCTCGACATCAAGGCCAACCGCGCCGGCATGCCGGACTTGATCCAGTTCTGGCCGCAACACAAAACCTACCGAATGATCGAAGTCAAAGGCCCCGGCGATCGCCTGCAAGACAACCAATTGCGCTGGCTGGAGTTCTGTCACGAGCACCAGATGCCCATCGCCGTTTGCTACGTGCAATGGGTGGAGCAGGGCGCTTGAGCTACAGCATCGCGGTGCGGGCGTTGTGTGAATTCACCGCCAAGGTCGGCGACCTCGACCTGCGTTTCACCCCGTCGCCAACCGCGCTGGAAGGCATTGTCGGCCATCGCACCGTGGCGTCACGACGCAGCGAGGGTTACCAGAACGAGGTCGCACTTGAGGGCCAGTATCGAACCTTGAGCGTGAAAGGCCGGGCGGATGGCTACGATCCGGGGCAAAACTGCCTCGAAGAAGTCAAAACCTACCGGGGCGACCTGAGCAAGCAACCGGCCAACCACCGGCAGTTGCACTGGGCGCAGGCGAAAGTCTATGGCTGGTTGATGTGCCAGAAACTGGATTTGGCGCAGATCGACCTGGCGCTGGTGTACTTCGACATCGTCAGCGAGAAGGAAACCTGTCTGGTCGAGACCTTCAGCGCCGCCGACTTGCAGCTGTTCTTCGAGCACCACTGCGGGTTGTTCCTGCATTGGGCCGAGCAGGAAATGGCCCATCGCGAAGGGCGCAATCTGGCGGCTCGACAGCTGAGCTTTCCCCATGCCGATTTTCGCCCTGGCCAGCGGCATCTGGCCGAATCGGTGTTCAAGGCGGTCAGCACCGGCCGCTGTCTGATGGCCCAGGCGCCGACCGGTATCGGCAAGACCATTGGCACGCTGTTCCCGATGCTCAAGGCCCTGGCGCCGCAGCAACTTGACAAGGTGTTTTTCCTCACGGCGAAAACCCCGGGGCGCAAATTGGCGCTGGACGCGGCTCAGGTCATCCTCGACAGCGCCGATGCACAGCCGTTGCGAGTCCTCGAGATGATCGCCCGGGACAAGGCTTGCGAGCACCCGGACAAGGCCTGTCATGGCGAATCCTGCCCGTTGGCCCAGGGTTTTTATGATCGTCTGCCGGACGCGCGTCAGGCCGCCAGTCAATTGAGCCTGTTGAACCAGAGTGCCTTGCGCGAGGTTGCCCTGCAGCACGAGGTTTGTCCTTATTACTTGAGCCAGGAAATGGGCCGCTGGGCGGACGTGGTGGTCGCTGACTACAACTACTATTTCGACTTCAGCGCGTTGCTGTTCGGGTTGGCCCAGGCCAATAACTGGAACGTCGCGGTGCTGGTGGACGAAGCCCACAACCTGGTGGAGCGCGGCCGTCAAATGTACAGCGCCAGCCTCGACCAGGCGACTTTGAACGGCGTACGAAAAACCGCGCCCGAGTCGTTGAAGAGATCCTTGCAGCGAGTCAATCGTGAATGGAATGCCTTGCACGATCAGCAACTCGGCCCCTATCAGGCCTACGACAAAGCCCCGGAAAAACTGCTTCAGGCCTTGTCCTTGTGCTGCGCAAGCATCGGCGACTACCTGAATGATCATCCTCAGGGCCTGGACAGCGGGTTGCAGAATTTTTACTTCGACATGCTGCAATTCGGCCGCGTGGCTGAACTGTTCGACGAGCATTTCCTGTTCGACATCAGCAAGCGTGACCTCGAGCGCAAGCGCAATCTGTCGCAGCTGTGCCTGCGCAATGTGGTACCCGCCGGTTTCATCCGCCCGCGCCTGACTGCTGCGCGCAGCACGGTGCTGTTTTCCGCGACCCTGAGCCCTCGGCATTACTACGCCGACTTGCTGGGCACTCCGGCGAATACGGTATGGATCGATGTGGAATCGCCATTTCACGCCGATCAGCTGCAAGTGCACATCGTCAGCCAGATATCCACGCGGTTCGTCCACCGTCAGGCCTCCCTTGCGCCCATCGTCGAGCTGATCGCCAAACAGTTCAGCCAGCGTCCGGGCAACTACCTGGCGTTTTTCAGCAGCTTCGACTATTTGCAGCAAGTGGCGCAGTTGCTGGCCGAGCGGTATCCGCAGATCACGCTGTGGTCGCAGTCCCGGGGCATGGGGGAAGCGCAGCGTCAGGACTTTCTCGACCAGTTCACCGCCGACGGGCAGGGCATCGGGTTTGCGGTGCTGGGTGGCGCGTTCGGTGAAGGCATCGATTTGCCCGGCGCCCGCTTGATTGGCGCCTTCATCGCCACCCTGGGGCTGGCGCAACTCAATCCGGTAAACGAACAGCTGAAACAGCGCATGGCGGCGATTTTCGGTGCCGGTTATGACTACACCTACCTGTTTCCAGGTGTGCAGAAAGTGGTGCAGGCGGCAGGAAGGGTGATCCGTACACGGGAGGATCAAGGGGTGGTGATGCTGATCGACGACCGGTTTGGCGAGAGTAAGGTCAAGCAATTACTGCCGCGTTGGTGGTCCGTTGAGCTGACGCATTTTCCTTCTGGCTTGTAGGGGATTTTACCTTGTAAAACAGTGACATATCTTGAAAGACACGCTCATTTGAACAAACAACGAAACACCGCTTTATTCAAAGGGCAGGCAATCACTTTCAAGCGAATCTTTGATAAGGAAATCAAGGTATGTCAGTAGCACCGAATTATGCTTACACGCCAGAACAAGTCACCGCAGCGTTCACTGAAATCACCACCACATTATTCAGCGGCATCACCGCCGAAACACTCCCCAAGATGCTGATTGTCGCGGGGGTACAGGGCTCGGGTAAAACCTATCTTCTGGAAAAAAGCCTTTTGCCCACCAACTGCTATGCCAATTATGTCCGGCTGTACTTGCCCGAATACCGAAAAAAACACCCTCAATACGCAGAAATGATCAAACTCGGTGTCCTGCACGCTTATGAACATACGGAGGCTTTTGTCCGGGATGTGAGCACGAAGATCTTCACCGAGGCGTTTAAAAACAAATACAACATCATCATGGAATGTGCATTCGACAGCATCGATTTCGCGGCTTTCCCACCGACGGCGACGGCTGCCGGCTACCAGTTCGAAACTCACATCGTCGCCTGCAATCAGGAGTTCGCTCATGTATCGAGCATCAAAAGAGCACTGAAAAGCCTGGAAGATCAGGAAATGGAAAGATTTCTCCCGGCATCAAAGCTGGAGGCCAGCATGAGATATGCACAAGCGATCATCCCGGCCTTCGAGACAGCCGCAAAGGCGATCAGCGGCTCGCAAATCATCTTGTACGAACGTGGGTTTGGTGGTTTGAAAGACCGTGTCTTGCGCGCTCAGAGCACCTACACCAAGGCCGCCAACGGAACGATCGATTCGACGACACTCAACACGCATTTTTCGCACGGCGTCTATTCCGGCATCATCGACAAGCATGTCTTCGCGATGACCGACCGGGACGAAATGGTCAAAGAGTGTCATGTGGCGTTGCATAAGTCCCGGACTCATGCCCGCTATGTCCCGAACTTCGTCTACAACGAGCTGTACGCCTATATCGTCAAATACGTGCACCGGTAATTCGTCCCGTCACTGCGACACACCAACGTATTGGTTATTTTTGGACCTTCCACCCGTTTGGTTTGTCGCATACTCCAGAAGAACAACAATAAGGGCAGGGTTCCATGAGCGATGACCGGACCAAGAATGCCATTGAAGAGATGCGCTTTCGGCTGCTGATAGATGCGGTGGTCGATTACGCGATCTACATGATTGACCCCGATGGCATCATTACCAGCTGGAACGCTGGCGCCAAGCGATTCAAAGGGTATGAAGAAGCGGAGATCCTCGGCCAGCACTTCTCGCGTTTTTATACCCCGGAAGATCGCAAGGCCGGCTTGCCTCAGCGCGCCCTTGATACCGCCATTAACGAAGGGCGTTTCGAAGGCGAAGGCTGGCGGGTTCGCAAGGACGGCACGCATTTCTGGTCCCACGTCGTGATCGATCCCATTTTCGATCCGTCGGGCAAGTTGCTGGGTTTTGCCAAGATCACCCGGGATTTGACCGATCGCAAGATGGCCGAGGAAATCCTCAAGCAAAGCGAGCAGCAGTTCCGGCTGCTGGTTCAAAGCGTTACGGACTATGCCATCTACATGCTCGCCCCCGATGGACGCCTGACCAACTGGAATCCGGGGGCGCAGCGCATCAAGGGTTACCGGCCAGAAGAAGTCATCGGTCAACATTTTTCGATTTTCTACACGCCTGAAGACCGTGAAGCCGGCGAACCGCAGCGGACGCTGGACATTGCGACTCGCGAGGGCCGATTCGAAAACAAGGCCTGGCGCGTTCGCAAGGACGGTACGCGCTTTTTCGCGCATGTCGTGGTCGATCCGATCTGGGGCGACACCGGTACATTGCTGGGATTTGCCAAGATCACCCGGGACATCACCGAGGTGACACAAGCCCAGCAGGCGCTTGAACAAACCCGCGAAGCGTTGTTTCAGGCGCAGAAAATGCAGGCCATCGGCCAACTCACCGGGGGCATTGCCCACGATTTCAATAATCTGCTGACCGTTATCCTCGGCAATCTGGAAATCGTGCGCAAACGCGCAGCGGACGATCCGAGAATTACCCGCCTGCTCGACAACGCGACCCAGGGTGCCTTGCGTGGCGTTTCCCTGACCCAGCGCATGCTGGCGTTTGCCCGGCGCCAGGAGCTCAAGACCGAACCGGTCGAGATACCGACGCTGGTGCAGGGAATTACCGGGTTGCTGCGCAGCTCCCTAGGGCCTTCGGTGAGCATAGAAACCCGCTTTGCGCCCGAACTCGAACCTGTGATGGCCGACGTCAATCAGCTCGAACTGGCGGTACTGAATCTAGCGACCAACGCCCGCGATGCAATGCCCGACGGTGGAAAACTGCTCATCAGTGCCCGGATGGAGGAGGTCTCCGATCAGACGAAGTTATCCCTTGCGGCCGGTCGTTACGTCTGCCTGAGTGTCACGGACACGGGGGAGGGCATGGATGACGCTACCCTGTCGTTGGCAATGGATCCGTTCTTCACCACTAAAGGCGTCGGCAAAGGCACAGGACTGGGACTGTCGATGGTTCATGGGTTTACCGAACAACTGGGCGGGCGCTTCATCCTGAAAAGCCAGCAGAATGCCGGCACCACTGCCGAACTCTGGTTACCCGTCGCAGTCGCAGGCTCGACCACCGAACCCGCTACCGAGCAGACCGCTGCGTCGCGGGTGCCCAGTTTGTGTGTGTTGGTCGTTGACGATGACAGCCTGGTGTTGACCAGTACCAGTTTGTTGCTTGAGGACCTTGGCCATCGGGTGATCAGTGCCGCGTCCGGTGCCCAGGCACTGGAGCTGTTCGACAACGGACATGACATTGACCTGGTGATTACGGACATGGTCATGCCCAGAATGAGTGGCGCGCAACTGGGGCAGGCGATCCGGACCTTGAAGCCACACCTGCCGATCATCCTCGCCACCGGTTACGCCGAGCGACTGGAAGGCTTCGCGGCCAGACTGCCGCGCCTGTCCAAGCCTTTTACCCAACTCAACCTGGTGGAAGTCATTGCTCTGGTCATGAAGTGACACCACCGCATTTATTGGATAAGCCAAAGGCCCGCATTCACCGGGCCTCTGCTGGTTACTCAACCACTATCAAGCGGCGAGGTTGGTTGCGCCAAGTTCTTTTTTGTACCGAGCCTTCAGGCTTTCCATCTCTGCGCCCAACTCCTCAAGCGTCGTTTTGCTCAGCAGCTTTTTGGCCTGAGGAAACATTTCCTTTTCCTCTTCTTCAATGTGGTGTTCCAGCAACTCCTTGACCACTTTCACTCGGCCGGCGAATTGCGGAGTAGAGGGATCGGTGGTTTTCAGGTCGGGAAGCACCAGCGAATCGACAGTGCGATGTTCTTCCTTGGCTTCGTAATACATCACATCCTGCTCCTTGCCCCCGGCTTTTTTATACGCCGGGTACAAGACTTCTTCTTCCAGGCGGGTATGGATCGAGATCTCCATTTCCAGTTTGGCCAGTAGCTCGGTGCGTTTTTTCACGCCACGCTCGGTGGATTCGCTCAATTGGCTCAGGATGCCTTTTACGCGTTCATGGTCGGCTTTCAACAGGTCAATGGCGTTCATGGTCGAAACCTCTTGTTTAGTCATGGGTCAAGCGCAAACGGTCTTCCTCCCGTCAGTCGCTCCCATGGTCGGAGCATTTCCCGTGCCTGCTTCTGGATTAAAAAAAAGCCATTTGAAAACAATCGGTTGCGCTGAAGCGGCAGCGCTCATCATCGTGCAGCCTGCATGAATCTGCGTAATTGCTCAGTGCAGGTTGACCGAAGGATTGATTTCGCCGAACGCCAGTAAAACCTATGGCCGATTACGCCGCTCATAACGGGCAAGCATCGGTTGGGTGCTAATGCCATGGACCAGAATGCTGAGCGCCACCACCGACAATGTCAGGTCGGTGCACAACGTCGCCGACGACGGACCGAGGTCATGGTTCAAGGCATGGAACAGATAGTAAAAGCTACCAATGCCGCGAATCCCGAACCAGCCGATCAACAGGCGTTGTCGGCCATCCAGCAAACGCCCCCACGGCATAAGCCATACGCTTAAAGGGCGAATGGCACAAAACAGCACCAACGCAACCACCAGTGCTCGCCAATCCCAGTGGCCGACCAGCACCACGCCCAGCAGGGTCACCAGAAACACTTCCATGGCGCGCTCCACCAGGCCGCCGAAAGCCAGCATGTCGCCCATCATGATGCCGGCCGCCACTTGAGTATCCTGCAGATTCGACACGTCGCCATGGACGGCGGCTTCAGGCTCGACGTTCTGGTGACCAACCACCGGCTGCACCAGATGCTCGGCGGGCATCTGGGTGTCGCCGGTGGATTTGACTTCGGCTTGCCGCAAACCGAGGCCAGCGGCAAATACCGACAGAAAGCCATAGCCATGGATCTGTTCGGCGGCGACGTAAGCCAGGGCGATCAAAGCCAGGGTCAGGTAATCGTTGGGGGAAAGGGTGCTGTCGGCATTGCGGATGCGCATCGACAAGGTCAGACGCCCGATGCCGTGGCCCATCCAGTAACCGATGAGTAAGCCCGCCGGTACGGCCCACAACACGCGTTTCAAGGCCCATTCACCGAGCCAGGCATCGCTGGCACCGTTCTGCTGCACAAACAACAAACCAAGGATCACGAAAGGGAAGGCGATGCCGTCGTTAAGGCCGGCCTCACCGGAGAGCCCGAAACGTACTGCGTCGTCATCCCTGGCGTCGTTGACTTGTACCAGCGAGGCCAGCACCGGATCGGTGGGTGCCAGAATCGCTCCGATCAGCAGCGACGGCCCCCAGGCCAGATCAAATCCATAGTGGAGCAACAGGCAGATGCCAATGATGGTCAAGACCATCACCGGTCCCGCCAGGCCGAACGCCACCCGCCATTGGCGATCCTTGAGCGGCAGGCGCAATTTGAGTCCGCAGACAAACAGCGAAAAGAGCACCGCGACTTCCGTCAGGTGCTCCATCCAGACCGCAGCGTCCTTGATGTCCAGTTTCAGCAAGCCCAGGCCCGCCGGGCCGATCGCCACGCCCAGCGCAAGGCACACCGCCGAGGTGGTCACCGGCATCCAGCGCAGATAGGAAGAGGTCAGCGCCAGGGTCAGCAGCACCGCCCCCAACACCGCCATCCAAACGATGAAACTCATGCCTGGTTCCCGGATACGTGCGGCCGACCGCCGAGGGATGGCTGGCCCAAGGCACTTAACCTTGGGCTCCTAAGGTATCGAGGTGCGTCAATCGTCAGGGTTCATTTTTTTTGCCGGGACAGCATCATGCGAGCAGTGCGGGAGCGAGCAAGCCCCACATTGGATCTTCGTTGCTATCAGGCCTTGCGGCTACGCAATCCATGCTCCATCCGCGCAATTCCTTCTTCCAGCAACGCCCGTGGGCAGCCGAAGTTCAGGCGCACGAATTGCCGGGCGTGATCGCCGAAATCCAGCCCGGCGCTCAGCCCGACTTTGGCCTGTTCGAGGAAGAATTGCTGCGGGTTGTCCAGCCCCAGTGCCGTGCAATCGAGCCACGCCAGATAAGTGCCCTGGGGCACGTTCATGGTCACGCCCGGCAACCGCGTGCGAACGGCCTCCACCAGATAGTCCCGATTGCTTTGCAGGTAGACCATGAGTTCGGTCAGCCATGGGCGGCCTTCGCTGTAGGCGACGCGGGTGGCTTCCAGGCCCAGCGGGTTGACGCTGTCGACCATGCCGCAGCGGGCATGGTTGACGCGATGGAGCAGCGCTGCGTCTTGAATGATCATGAACGCAGTCTTCAGGCCAGCGATGTTGTAGGCCTTGCTCGCCGACATCAAGGTGATGGTGCGCTTGGCGATCTGCGGGCTGAGCGAGGCGGTCGGAATATGCACGCGCCCATCGAAGCACAGCTCGGAATGGATCTCGTCGGAGATGATCCACGCATCCTGTTCCAGGCAGATGTCGGCAACCGCTTGCAGTTCTTCCCGAGGGAAGACCTTGCCCAGCGGGTTATGCGGGTTGCTCAGCAGCAACGCGCCACCGCCTTGCAGAGCCTGGCGCAAGGCATCGAGTGGCGTGGCGTACGTGCCATCGGCCAGCACGTTGAAGTCCAGTTCGACCTTGTTCAGCTGCCAGTGGCCCGGCGCATGGCGCAGTGGTGGGTAGTTGGGCGTCTGCACGACCACGTTCTGTTGCGGTTGAACCAGTGCATGCAGGGCCATGTTGAAGCCTGATTCGATACCCGGCAGGAACACCAGTTCCTGGGGCTGCACACGCCAGGCGTACTTGCTCCACAGGTCGGCGACGATGGCGTCACGCAAGTCATCCTGAGCCACGCTGTAACCGAGCATCGGGTGTTCCAGGCGTTTTTGCAGGGCCTGAATGATCGCCGGCGGCGCGGCGAAGTCCATGTCGGCGACCCACATCGGCAACACGTCGGCCGGGTAACGGCTCCACTTGGTACTGCCGGTGCCATGGCGGTCGAACACCTGATCAAAATCGAAAGTCATGCTCAGTCTCATAAAAGGCAGAGGGGGTAATCCGGCGGCCATGATAAGCGCCAACCTTCACCGCTGGCGAGTTGTGCAACAGAGCATGACCGGCAAGCCGCCGACGGTCGGTTTTCAGACCGCGCAGCACAACATTGTCTAAAGTTCTAATTGGCGGTAGTTCCGTTGCCGTCACCGTGATCGTCCAGAAAAACCCGGCCAACGCACCGGGCTTCCACCTGATCAGGAGTGCACGATGGACCTCAACCGTCGTCAGTTCTTCAAGGTCGCTGGTCTCGGCCTTGCAGGATCCACCCTCGGCGCGCTGGGCATGGCTCCGACGCCAGCCTTCGCCGAACAAGTGCGTCATTTCAAGCTCGCCCATACCCATGAAACCCGCAACACCTGCCCGTACTGCTCGGTCGGCTGCGGCTTGATCATGTACAGCCAGGGCGACAATGCGAAGAATGTCGCCCAGAGCATCATTCACATCGAAGGCGATGCCGACCACCCGGTCAATCGCGGCACCCTTTGCCCCAAAGGCGCAGGCCTGCTCGACTTCATTCACAGCCCCAGCCGTCTGCAATACCCGCAAGTGCGCAAGCCCGGCACCAAGGAGTGGACGCGGATCTCCTGGGATGACGCGCTGGACCGCATCGCCGACCTGATGAAGGCCGACCGTGACGCCAACTTCATCGAGAAGAACGCCCAAGGGCAAACGGTGAATCGCTGGCTGACCACCGGTTTCCTCGCGGCCTCGGCCTCGTCCAACGAAGCGGGTTACATCACCCACAAGGTCATTCGCAGTCTGGGCATGCTGGGGTTCGATAACCAGGCACGTGTCTGACATGGCCCGACGGTGGCAAGTCTTGCCCCGACGTATGGCCGTGGTGCCATGACCAACCACTGGACCGATATCGCCAACGCGAATCTGGTTCTGGTGATGGGCGGCAACGCAGCAGAAGCACACCCTTGCGGTTTCAAATGGGTGACCGAAGCCAAAGCCCACAACAAGGCGCGGCTGATTGTGGTCGACCCGCGCTTCACCCGTACGGCCTCGGTAGCGGACTATTACGCACCGATCCGCACCGGCACCGACATTGCCTTCATGGGCGGGCTGATCAATTACCTGTTGACCGAAGACAAGATCCAGCACGAATACGTGCGGGCCTATACGGACGTGTCGTTCATCGTCAAGGCCGGCTACGGTTTCGAGGACGGCTTGTTCAGCGGTTACGACGCGAGCAAGCGCAGCTACACCGACAAGTCCGGCTGGGGGTATGAGATCGGCGAGGACGGCTTTGCCAAAGTCGACCCGACCTTGCAGGACCCACACTGCGTCTATCAATTGATGAAGCAGCATTACAGCCGCTACACCCTGGAGCTGGCCAGTCAGGTCTGTGGCATGCCCACCGACGCGATGAAGAAAATCTGGGAAGAGATTGCCACGTGTGCGCAACCGGGCAAGACCATGACGATTCTCTATGCCCTGGGCTGGACCCAGCACTCGATCGGCTCGCAGATGATCCGCAGCGCGGCGATGGTGCAACTGCTGCTGGGCAACATCGGCATGCCCGGCGGTGGCGTCAACGCTTTGCGGGGGCACTCCAACATCCAGGGCCTGACCGACCTCGGCTTGCTGTCCAACCTGCTGCCCGGCTACCTGACCCTGCCATCCGAAAGCGAACAGGACTACAACGCCTACATCGCCAAGCGCGCACTCAAACCGCTGCGTCCCGGGCAGATGTCCTATTGGCAGAACTACGGCAAGTTCCATGTCAGCCTGATGAAAGCCTGGTATGGCGCCAATGCCACCGCCGAGAATAACTGGGGCTACGACTGGCTGCCGAAACTGGACATTCCCGGCTACGACATCCTGAAAATGTTCGACATGATGGGCAAGGGCCAGGTCAACGGCTACATGTGCCAGGGCTTCAACCCGATTGCCGCCTTGCCGGACAAGAACCGGGTGATGAAGGCTCTGGCCAAACTCAAGTGGCTGGTGGTGATGGACCCGCTGGCCACCGAAACCTCGGAGTTCTGGCGCAACGTCGGGCCTTACAACGATGTACAGACGGCCGACATCCAGACCGAAGTAATCCGTCTGCCCACCACCTGTTTCGCCGAAGAAAACGGCTCGCTGGTCAACAGCGGCCGCTGGCTGCAATGGCATTGGAAAGGTGCCGACGGCCCGGGCCAGGCGCGCACCGACGTAAAAATCATGGCCGAGCTGTTCATGCGCCTGCGCCAGCGTTACCAGGCCAATGGTGGCGCCTGGGCCGAGCCGATCCTCAAGCTCGACTGGCCCTACAAAGTGCCGGAGGACCCGACGCCGGAAGAACTGGCCCGGGAATTCAACGGCTACGCCATCGCCGATGTCACCGACGCCTCGGGTGCGGTGGTCAAGGCCGGTCAGCAACTGTCCGGCTTCGGCCAGCTCAAGGACGATGGCAGCACGGCGTCCGGGTGCTGGATCTTCTGCGGCAGCTGGACCGAGCAGGGCAACAACATGGCCCGGCGTGACAACAGCGATCCTTTCGGCATGAAGCAGAACCTGGGCTGGGCCTGGGCCTGGCCGGCGAACCGACGGATTCTCTACAACCGCGCCTCTTGCGACCCCCAAGGCAAACCGTGGGATGCGAAAAAGCGGCTGGTGTGGTGGAACGGCAAGGTCTGGACCGGCACCGACGTGCCCGACTACAAGGTCGATGTGCCGCCGGAAGCCGGGATGAACCCGTTCATCATGAACCCCGAAGGCGTGGCGCGGTTCTTCGCCCTCGACAAGATGAACGAAGGGCCATTCCCCGAACACTATGAACCGTTCGAGACGCCCATCGGCATCAACCCGATGCATCCCAACAACAAACAGGCGACCAGCAACCCGGCCGGGCGGATCTTCGATTCGGTCTGGGACACCCTGGGCCAGGCCAAGGACTTTCCTTATGCAGCGACCAGCTACCGGCTGACCGAACACTTCCACTTCTGGACCAAGCATTGCCCGATCAACGCCGTGACCCAGCCCGAGCAGTTCGTCGAAATCGGCGAGGCGCTGGCCAAGGAGAAGGGGATTGCCGCTGGCGACCGGGTTCGGGTCAGTTCCAAGCGCGGACATATCGAAGCAGTGGCGGTGGTGACCAAGCGGATTCGTCCGCTGCAGGTCAACAATCAGGTGGTGCACCAGATCGGTATCCCGTTGCACTGGGGTTTCACCGGCGCCACCCGCCACGGTTACCTGACCAACACCCTGGTGCCGTTCCTCGGCGATGGCAACACACAGACCCCGGAATCCAAGTCATTCCTGGTCAACGTGGAGAAAGTCTAAATGGCCAGCCAAGACATCATCGCCCGTTCGGCCACCACCACCGTGCCGCCCTCGGTGCGCACCCAGGAGGAAGTGGCCAAGCTGATCGACACCACCAAGTGCATCGGCTGCAAGGCTTGCCAAGTCGCCTGCTCGGAATGGAACGAGCTACGCGACGACGTCGGTCACAACCTCGGCACCTACGACAACCCCCACGACCTCAGCGCAGACACCTGGACCCTGATGCGCTTCACCGAGCATGAAACCGACGCCGGCAACCTCGAATGGTTGATCCGCAAGGACGGCTGCATGCACTGCGCCGAGCCCGGCTGCCTGGCGGCGTGCCCGAGCCCCGGCGCGATCATCAAGCACGCCAACGGTATCGTCGACTTCGATCAGGACCACTGCATCGGCTGCGGTTATTGCATCACCGGTTGCCCGTTCAACATTCCGCGCATCTCGCAAAAGGACCACAAGGCCTACAAATGCACGCTGTGTTCGGACCGGGTGGCGGTGGGGCTGGAGCCGGCCTGTGTGAAAACCTGCCCGACCGGGGCCATCGTGTTCGGCACCAAGGAAGACATGAAGGAACACGCCGCCGAACGCATCGTCGACCTCAAGAGCCGTGGCTTCGACAACGCCGGTTTGTACGACCCCGAGGGCGTCGGCGGTACCCACGTCATGTATGTGCTGCACCATGCCGACACGCCCAGGTTGTATGCCGGTTTGCCGGATCACCCGGCGATCAGTCCGCTGGTGGACCTGTGGAAAGGCCTGAGCAAACCCCTGGCGCTGCTGGCCATGGGCGCGGCGGTGCTGGCCGGGTTCTTCCACTACGTGCGCGTCGGGCCACAACTGGTCGAGGAGGACGAACATCCGACCACCGTTGACCCTGCCGTGCATGAGTTCGATCCGTCGGTGCACACCTTCGATCCGAGCAAACCGGGCGGGGAGGACAGGCCATGAACGACAAACCGATCCTGCGCTATACCGTCAACCAGCGCACCAATCACTGGCTGGTGGCAATTCTGTTTCTCATGGCGGCGCTGTCGGGGCTGGCCTTGTTCCATCCGGGGCTGTTCTGGCTCAGCAACCTGTTTGGCGGCGGTTCGTGGACGCGCATTCTGCATCCGTACCTGGGCGTGACGATGTTTGTGCTGTTCCTCGGCCTGGTGTGCAGTTTCTGGCGCGCGAACTACTTCATCACCAACGACCGGCTGTGGCTCAGGCGTGTCGGGCATGTGATCCGTAACGAGGAGGAGGGCGTGCCGCCGATTGGCAAATACAACCCGGGACAGAAGCTGCTGTTCTGGGTGTTACTGATCTGCATGCTGGTGTTGCTGTTCAGCGGGCTGGTGATCTGGCGCGCCTGGTTCAGCGCGTACTTCGGCATCACCAGCATTCGCTGGGCGATGCTGTTGCATGCGTTGGCGGGGTTCATCCTGGTGCTGAGCATCATTGTCCACGTCTACGCGGGTATCTGGATTCGCGGTTCGGTCCACGCCATGGTGCGTGGCCGGGTCAGCCGCGCCTGGGCGAGAAAACACCATGAGCTCTGGTACCGGGAAGTGACCGGTGACGAAACGCCTGAGCGACCGATCAGCAAAAAAGGATGACCCCTTGGCCACGATCCTCGAACCTGGGCAAATAGAAGCGGCGGCGAGTTCACCGCCGTTTTTGTACCTGCCGCCGAACAACCTGTTCACCCTGCGCGCGTTGCGCCTGGAACGTTTGGCTGACGGCCATCCCATGGCGGACTATCTGCGTTTGATCGCGGGGTTGTGTCATGTCCAGCAGCAGCTGATGGACGATCCGCTCGTGGCGACCATGCCCGACCCCGAACGCCTGCGGTTGTGCGTAGAACATGGCTTACCGCCGTTCGCCGCCGACAGTCTGGTGCGCGAAAACGTTTGGCTGCCCTATCTCGAAGCCTTGCTGCAACGCTATCAGCCTTCGCCACACGCTGCAGTAGAAAACGCCGTGGCGACGTTGCGCAGCGCGAACCCTGGGCTGCTCAAGGCGTGGGCGATTGCCCTGGTCAGCGGCCAGTACTCGATGCTGCCGGCAGCGCTGGTGCCGTTTCTCGGTGCCGCGCTGCAAGCGGCCTGGAGTTATTGGCTGCTGAACACGCCTAACCTTGAACTCCATCTGCAGCGCCAGCATGGCGACAGCCTCAGTCAATGCCCGGCCTGCGGTTCACCGGCGATGGCCGGGGTGATTCGTCATCGCGGCAAATACAACGGTTTGCGTTATCTGGTGTGCTCGTTGTGTGCCTGCGAGTGGCATGTGGTGCGGGTCAAATGCGTGTATTGCGAACAGAGCAAGGGGCTTGAATACGTCAGCTTCGAGGATGATCGCCACGCCGCCAATCAGGCGCCGTTGCGGGCGGAGGTCTGTCCCGGCTGCAACAGCTACCTGAAACTGATCTACCTGGAAAACGACGCCGAAGCCGAAGCCCTGTCGGCGGACCTGTCCAGCCTGATGCTGGACATGCGCCTGGAGCAGGAAGGTTACCAGCGACCAGCGCCCAATCTGCTGCTGGTAACAGGCGAACAGTAGCTCCAACGCTACGATGTGTAGCAGCTGGCGAAGCCTGCGTTCGGCTGCGAAGCAGTCGTGAGTCCGGCAACCATGGTGCACCTGACACACCGCAATGGTGATTTTACGACTGCTGTGCAGCCGAACGCAGCCTCGCAAGCTCGACAGCTGCTACAAGGAGTGCGTCGCGGCTGAAAGTGAACAGCACTCGAGCGGGGAGCCCAGCGGCTACACTCAGACGCGACGGTCACTCGCTTCCGGGAGCCTCTGATGCCCGCAACACTCGCCGGCCAAACCTTGCGGCTGCCTTCCATCGACAGTTTGCTACGCCATCCCGCCTGCCAACCGTTGGCCGAGCGGTACGGACACGACGCACTGCTGGCCGGCCTGCGGCAATTGCTCGATGACTTGCGCGAACCGGTGCACAACGGTGAACTGGCTGCCATTGAAATTGCCCCCGATGTATTGGCGGGCAGGGCGGGCGAGCGTCTGGCGATTCAGCATCGCAGCCAGATCCGCCGCGTGTTCAACCTCACCGGCACGGTGCTGCACACCAACCTCGGTCGTGCGTTGTTGCCGGAACAAGCCATTGAAGCGGTGCAACGGGCTGCGCGCTATCCGCTCAATCTGGAATTCGACCTGCACAGCGGCAAGCGCGGCGACCGGGACGACTTGATCGAGGGCTTGATCCGCGAACTGACCGGCGCCGAAGCAGTCACCGTGGTCAACAACAATGCCGCCGCCGTGTTGCTGACGCTCAACAGCCTGGGCGCACGCAAGGAAGGGATCATCTCCCGAGGTGAGCTGATCGAAATCGGCGGAGCGTTTCGCATTCCCGACATCATGGCCCGCGCCGGGGTGCGGTTGCATGAGGTGGGCACCACCAACCGCACCCATGCGCGCGATTACGAGGCCGCCATCGGCCCGCGCAGTGGTCTGCTGATGCGCGTACACGCGAGCAATTACAGCATCGAAGGCTTCACCGCGAGAGTGCCGACGGCGGAATTGGCGCAGCTGGCTCACCGCCACGGACTGCCCTTGCTCGAAGACCTCGGCAGCGGCAGCCTGCTGGACCTGACACGCTGGGGGTTGCCCGCCGAACCGACGGTGCGCCAGGCACTGCTCGATGGCGCGGACATCGTCACCTTCAGCGGCGACAAACTGCTCGGCGGGCCTCAAGCCGGATTGATCGTCGGCCGCAAAGACCTGATCGCCAGGATCAAGAAAAATCCGCTCAAGCGTGCCTTGCGGGTCGACAAACTGACCCTGGCGGCCCTCGAAGCCGTATTGGCGCTGTACCGCGATCCCGATCGTCTGGCCGAACGACTGCCGAGTCTGCGTCTATTGACCCGACCCCAAGCCGACATCCTCGCCCAGGCCGAACGCCTGCAACCGTCATTGGCGCAGGTGCTGGGCGATGGCTGGAGCGTCAGCGCGGTGCCAGCACTGGGCATGATCGGTAGCGGCAGCCAACCCGTGGCCCGGTTGCCCAGCGCGGCGTTATGCCTGCGGCCAAACGTTTCGAAACGCCTGCGTGGGCGACGATTACTAGGGCTGGAGGTAGCGTTGCGGCAACTGCCCATTCCGGTGCTCGGGCGTATCGACGATGACGCCTTGTGGCTCGACGTGCGCCAACTCGATGACGAAGCGGCATGGCTGGCGCAGCTCAATCAGCTGGTGCGATTCGATCAACTGCAGGAGGAGGGCCGGGACGGGTGATTGTCGGCACGGCGGGGCATATCGATCACGGCAAGACTTCCTTGCTCCAGGCACTGACCGGGCAGGCCGGTGATCGTCGCCGCGAAGAACGCGAACGTGGCATGACCATCGACCTGGGCTATATCTATGCGGCGCTGGAACCGGGCGCCGCCCTGACCGGTTTTATCGACGTGCCCGGCCATGAGCGCTTCACCCACAACATGCTGGCTGGTGCTCAGGGGATTGATCTGGTGTTGCTGGTGGTAGCGGCCGATGACGGCGTCATGCCGCAAACCCGTGAACACTTGGCGATTGTCGAGTTGCTGGGCATCCCTCGGGCACTGATTGCAATCAGCAAGTGCGACCGGGTTGACCCGGCTCGGGTGCAGGCTGTTCGTGAGCAGATCGAAACATTACTGGCGCCCGGACCGTATGCCGGCGCGCCGCAAATCCCGCTGTCGAGTGTCACTGGCGAGGGTATCGAGACTCTGCGTCAGGCTTTGCTGGATGCGCAGCATGAGGTTGTTCAACGCAGCGCCAGCGGCGGTTTTCGTCTGGCGATTGATCGGGCCTTCAGCGTGGCTGGTGCCGGTATCGTGGTGACCGGTACGGCGTTGTCCGGCCAGGTGGCGGTGGGCGATACGCTGGTGTTGAGCCCGCTGGGTAAACAGGTGCGTGTGCGTAGCCTGCATGCACAGAACCAGGCCGCTGACCGCGCAACGGCCGGGCAGCGGGTCGCGCTGAACCTGAGTGCCGAGCGCTTGGCCCTGGAGCAGATTCATCGTGGCCATTGGCTGTTGGCCGAATGGCTGCATGCGCCCACTCAGCGCCTGGATATCGAGATGACGGTGTTAGCCAGCGAAGCGCGAAGCTTCGAACACTTTCAACCGGTGCATGTGCATCTCGGCACTCAGGACATCACGGGGCGAGTGGCCTTGCTGGAGGGCGCGAGCCTGGCCCCGGGGGAGCACATGTTCGCGCAACTGCTGGTCAATGCGCCGGTGCTGGCGGTGAAGGGCGACCGCTTGATCCTGCGCGACCAAAGCGCCCAACGCACCCTCGGTGGTGGCCGGGTGCTCGACCCGTTCGCCCCGGCCCGACATCGTCGCAGCCCTGAGCGATTGGCGCAGCTACAAGCGCTGGCCACCACCAATAGTCTGGAAGCGGCACTGCCGGCGCTGCTGGACAACAGCGACACCGGGCTCGATCCGCAGCGCCTGGAGCGTCAGTTCAACCGTCCGCGCGAGACTTGGGAATTGCCCGATGACGTGCGTCTCATCGATACGCGGCAGGGGCCATTGTTGTTCAGCGCGGTGCGTTGGGAAGCCCAGAAAACGCCGCTGCTGGAACACCTCGCACGCTTTCATCAACTCGAACCGGACCAGATGGGACCGGACCGCGATCGCCTGCGTCGCTTCGCCGGCAGCGTGTTGGAACGGTCGACCTTTATCAGCCTGCTCGACGAATTACTGGCCAGTGGTGCAATGGCGGCCAGCGGCCCATGGCTGCATTTACCCGATCACCAGGTGCGCTTGAGCGAGGACGACGAAAGCCTCTGGCAACAATTGCAGCCATTGTTCGAACAGGCGGGTTTCGATCCGCCGTGGGTGCGTGATCTGGCTAAAGCCACCGGCCATGACGAGGCTGCCGTGCGCCTGCTGCTGCGCAAGATGGCCCGGTTGGGACTGCTGCATCAAATCGTCCGTGACCTGTTTTACACCGAAACACTGGTGCGCCGATTGGCGGCTATGCTGGTGCAACTGGCCAGCGATAACCCGATGATTCAGGTCGCCGCATTTCGCGATGCCGTGGGCCTGGGGCGCAAGCGCAGTATTCAGATTCTTGAATACTTCGACCGGCTCGGCCTGACCCGTCGCTTTGGCGATCGACGCCATATCCGGCTCGACAATGCACTGGCCCAACAAGCCGCAGTCTGACTTCAAGGAAGGCAATCGCGCCCGGTGGCGCGGCCGGGCTTCAAACCCGGTTGGGGACGGCATCCGTTCCCGGGCAGGTTCGACTCCGGCTGCCTTCCGCCATTTCCATGGTGATCTCGATCACAGGTGCCCGAAGGTCAGCGGGTACTGGATGACGACGTAAACTCTGTCGATGTCATCGCCCGCCTGAGCGGTGTTGGCCCGATGAGACACATGGGACAGTTGCAGTGACAACCCCTTGGCGGAGCCTGACTGCACGATGTAGCGCAGGTCGATGTCGCGCTCCCAATGCCGCCCGCCATCGCCCTGTTGAGGTACGTACTCGCCGATGGTCGGGTCGAACGGGTTGTAGGCCCCACCCTTGGGCGCACGGGTGCCGTCGATGTCGCTGCCCCGGACATAACGCGTCATGAAACTCAGGCCGGGGATGCCATAAGCGCCGAGGTCGAGGTCGTAGCGTGCCTGCCAGGAACGTTCGTGGGCGCCGTTGAAGTCGGCGTACTTGATCGAGTTGGCCAGGTAAATCGAGTCGCCACCGACGAAGTCGAACGGTGTGTCGCCATTGATGCGTTGCCAGGCCAGGGTAAAGGCATGGGCATCCAGGGTGTATTTGCCCGAGAGGCTGTAGGCGGTGTTGTCGATGGCACCGGCCAGTGCCTTGCCGGTGTCCTGCGTGCGGTACAGGTTGGCGTCGAGGAACACGGCGGACTGTTTCAGGTGCAGGTTGGCGTAATACTGGCGCCAGGTGTCGCTCAGCTCGGAGGCGTACAACGCGCCGCCGACAGGACTGTGTGTGAACAGGTCGGTGCCCAGAAACGTGATGCCCCCGGCCTCGGTATTGGCACCATAGCCGTAAAAGTTGCCCTTGCTTGTCGTGTTGTCCTGATTCTTGAACGCCGTGAAATGACCAGCCACCAGTTTCATGTTGTCGATTTCGTTGCTGTTCAACAGAAAGCCCGTGGCGTATTCCGGTTGCAGGCGTTTGTCGGAGGTGTCGAACACCGGGGTTTCCACGGTCATTTCACCGAAGGCCAGGGTGGTTCGGGAGGCCCTGATTTTCAGCGCGCCACCTGCACTGGAATAGTTGTCTTCGCTGCGACCGTCACTGTCCAGCGGCAGTAACCCGGTTCCCGAATGCCCTTTGCCGCCGTCGAGCTTCAGCCCCATAAACGCGTGGCTGTCGACGCCGAAACCTAGCGTGCCGGGGGTGAATCCGGATTCAAATGAGCCGATAAAGCCTTGAGCCCACTCTTGTTTGTAGTTCTTGCCCGAAGGCTGGGGTGAGCGGTAGTCGCTGTTGAGGAAGAAATTTCGACTGAGCACCTCAAGCTTCCCGCCCTCGAGAAATCCTTGCGCGGAATCCGGTGCCTCATCCGCCAGGGCTGTTCCGGCAAAAAACACGCAGAGCCAGAAGGACGCCCTGGGTACGTCCTTCCTGCCGGAAATGCGCGGGAGGGTTTGTAAAGAAAACATGATTGATCTCCCGCTTGAAACAGCGACTCCGAAGAGTCGCTATTTATTCTCAATGGCCTTCAGAGGCATGGAACATGGTCTTGGCGTAGATCAGGCCCAGACCATAGGCACCACCGTTGGCGATGGAGGTTTTCACCGTCTCGTCGTAAGTTTCGGTCCGTGCCCAGTCGCGCTGCAGTTCAAGCAGGTATTGCAGCGAAGTCATTGGGCGGGCACCGAGCTGGATCATGCGTTGCACGGCCATTTCATGGGCTTCGATGGAGACATCGCCACAGGCATCGGAGATGAAGTACACCTCGAAGCCTTGGTCGAGGGCCGACAGTGCCGGGCCAACGATGCACACGGAGGTCCACAGGCCGGCCAGGACGATTTTTTGTTTGCCGATGGCGTTGACTTCAACGGCAATGCGCTCGTCTTCCCAGGTGTTCATGCTGGTACGGTCGATCACTTTGTGTTCCGGGAACACCGATTTGATTTCGTCGAAAATCGGGCCGGAGAAGCTTTTCTCGGCAACGGTGGTGAGGATGGTCGACACCTTGAAGCCCCGGGCTGCCTTGGCCACCAGTGCGGCGTTATTGCGCAGGGTGACGGCATCGATCGACTTGGTCGCAAAGGACATTTGCGACTGGTGATCGATCATGATCAGGGTGTGGTCGGTCGGGTTCAGCAGGGTTTTGCCAGGTGCTGCTTTTGCGATGGCCATGATGATGTCCTTGCAAGTGGATTGTGGGTGGTTCACAGGGCCTATGGTTGCGTAGATTTCGATGCGGATATTGAGTCGATGTGCTGTCTTTGATTAACGGCGCATCAGCACAAAGGCCGTCAACAAACACATCTATGACCTACGCTTGTTTCCAGACGCATGCTCACCGAACAGGGGTTCTCCCTGATCGAAAACAACAAGAACGGCTATCCGGAGACGTCTCATGTTTGCACTGGCCCGTCGATTCAGCAGCAACCTCGCCGCTTTCATTACCGCAGCCGCACTCGCATCACCCGTTTTTGCCCTGGACACCGTCAAGTTCATGGCCCCAGGTTCCGTGGGCGGCGGTTATGACCAGACCGCGCGAGTCCTGGGCAAAGCCATGGTCGAGGCCCAAACGGCCAAAGCCGCCACCTTCGAGAACAAGGGGGGCGCCGGCGGGACCCTGGGGTTGGCGCAATTTGCCAACGCCACCAAGGGCGACCCCGATGCGCTGATCGTGGTCGGCGCGATCATGGTCGCGTCCATCGAGCAGAACAAACCGCAAATCACCTTGAAGGACGTAACCCCGATCGCCCGGCTGTTTACCGAATACAACGTGATCGCCGTACGCGACGACTCGCCATACAAAAACCTGGAGGACTTGCTCAAGGACTTCAAAGCCAACCCGTCCAGCATCAAGTGGGGCGGTGGCTCCAAGGGTTCGATCGACCACATCGGCATCGCCGAACTGGCGAGCAAAATGGACATCCCCGTCAACAAGGTCAATTACGTTGCCTTCGCCGGTGGCGGCGAAGTCGTTGCCGCGGTGCTGGGGGGGCACATCACGGTGATCACCGGCGGCTACGCTGAGCTGGCCAAATACGTGCAGTCCAAACAGTTCCGCTTACTGGCCGTCGGCGCGCCCAACCGCGTTGAAGGCATCGACGCACCGACCCTCAAAGAGTCTGGCTACGACGTGACGATCGGCAACTGGCGGGGTGTTTACGGCGCCGCGGGCCTGACGCCTGAACAGCGCAAGGCACTGACGGAAGCCGTCCTGACCGCCACCAAAAGCGCCGTATGGCAGGAAAACGTAAAAACCAATGCGTGGTCGCCGAGCATTCTGACCGGGGATGATTTCGGCAAATTCGTCGACGAGGAGCACGGACGCCTGCGCGCGATGCTGGCCAAGGTCGGGCTGCTTTGAGATGGCCGGGCGCTGGAGCGTAAGGCCGGCCCAACTGGCGATTGGCGTCGGTATTGTCGTGATCAGTGCGGTATTGGCGGTCGGCGCCTCGCGGTTTCCCGCCGAGATGGGGTTCGTCATCATGCCGGCCTACGTCTATCCCTATGCCGTGGCGGCATTTCTGGGCGCCGTCGGTCTGTTGATGGGCTATCAGGCGCTCACCGGTGGTTTTCGCAACCTCGCCGATGATCATGAGACTTCCGGGGCCGAGCCCGGCGGCAAGTCCGGGGCGACCTGGGTTACGGCAGGGCTGCTGGGCGTGGCGTTGCTCATTTCCTACATCGGCTTCGTATTGGCTGCTGCATTGCTGTTTGCCTGTTCGGCGCGGGGCTTTGGCAGCCGCAGCCCGGTGCGGGACCTGGCCATAGGCATCGCTCTGGCACTGCCGATCTACTGGCTTTTCACCGCCGGGCTAGGGGTTTCCCTTCCGCCCTTGATCAACGCCTGGATCTGATCCAGGCCGAAGGAGGTCGACAAGGTGGATATTCTCTCGAATCTGGCCGTCGGCTTCGCTGGCGCGCTGACACCGATCAATCTGATGTGGGGTTTTATCGGTTGTCTGCTGGGCACTGCAATCGGAGTATTGCCGGGGATCGGCCCGGCGCTGACCGTCGCCTTGCTGCTGCCGATTACCGCCAAGGTCGATCCGACCGGGGCACTGATCATGTTCGCCGGCATCTATTACGGCGCTCAGTTTGGCGGCTCCACCACCTCGATCCTGCTCAACACGCCAGGGGAGTCATCCTCGATGGTCACGGCCCTGGAAGGCAACCTCATGGCCCGCAACGGACGGGCAGGCCCGGCGCTGGCAACGGCCGCCATCGGTTCATTCGTGGCTGGCACCATCGCAACGATCTTGCTGACGTTGTTCGCGCCCCTCGTAGCCACGCTGGCGCTGAAATTCGGGCCGGCGGAGTATTTCGCGATTCTGGTGCTGGCCTTCACCACCGTGTCGGCAGTGCTCGGCGCGTCGATGCTGCGCGGCTTTGCTTCATTGGGCATCGGGCTGACCATCGGTTTGATCGGCCTCGACTCGACGTCAGGCATTGCCCGCTACACCTTGGGAGTTCCCGAACTGGTCGATGGCATCGAAGTGGTACTGGTCGCGGTGGGGTTGTTTGCCGTCGGTGAGGCCTTGTACGGCGTACTTTACCAAAAGGAAGAAACGGCCAGCCGACACCGCCTGACCTCGTTGTGGATGACCCGCGCAGACTGGAAGCGCTCGGTCCCGGCGTGGCTGCGGGGCACCTTGATCGGTTTTCCCTTCGGATCGATTCCGGCCGGTGGCGCGGAAATCCCGACGTTCCTGTCCTATTCCACTGAACGCAAACTCAGCAAGTACCCGAAAGAATTCGCCGCCAGCAAGGGCGTAGGCGCCATCGAAGGCGTCGCAGGTCCCGAGGCGGCGAACAACGCGAGCGCCACCGGCTCACTGGTGCCGCTGCTGACCCTGGGCATACCGACCTCCGCCACGGCGGCGATTCTGTTGGCGGCGTTCCAGAACTACAACCTGCAACCGGGGCCGCTGCTGTTCCAGACCTCGGGCGAGTTGGTCTGGACCCTGGTGGCCTCTTTGTACATCGGCAACGTCATCCTGCTGGTGCTGAACCTGCCGCTGGTGGGGCTGTGGGTCAAACTCTTGCAAATCCCTCGGCCGTACCTGAACGCCGGGATCCTGGTGTTCGCCACCATCGGCGTGTACGGCATGCGCCACTCATCCTTCGACTTGTTTCTGATGCTGGGTATCGGCTGGGCCGGGGTGTTGATGCGCCGCTTCGACTTCCCCGTCGCCCCGGTGATCGTCGGCATGCTGCTGGGGCCGATGGCGGAAAAACAACTGCGTAACGCCTTATCCATCAGCCAGGGCGACTGGATGATATTTGTGACGCAACCGATTGCAGCGTCGGTGCTGGCGGTGACGTTGTTGGTGCTGTTGGTGCCGTATTTGCTGCATAAACGCGGGATCAAATTGCATGAGGATGATTGACGGCTGATTGTCTGGCTCCCAGCGCGATCCATAACGGACGAGCAAGCCCGCTCCCATATGTGATCGCTGACGTGCACAAATAATGTGTTCACAGGCAATCCAGTGTGAGAGCGGGCTTGCTCGCGATCCAGCATTGCAACTGCCTGACACCCCCACTTAATTCTCGCCGCAAGGGACTGAGGAGTGGCCGCGCGATGGCCGAAAACCGGCTTACGCGACAGTCAGAGCCGAAACGCTTGTCGTCCTACCAGTAACCATTTTCCTTGCTGCTTTTGCCAGATCTGAAAGTTCTCGATTTCTGTGGGAACAATCTCGGTGCCCTTGATGGCTTGCGCCGAAAAATGATGGCGGACCAACGCCACATCACCCGAGACGGTGATTTTCTGGTTCTGCATCTCCAGCGTTTTGAAAGCGCTTTTTCCGGTCTCGATGTCGGCGATGAATTCTTTCTTGTCCTGGATTTTCCCGCTGGAATGCCCGTAGGACAGGTTTTCAGCGGTGAGCGCATTCAGTTGAGGGACGTTGTTGGTCAGCATCGCTTGAGTCAGATGGTCTACCGCAGCGGCAACATCCTTCTCGCTCGATGCGGGGGAGGCCGCCACGTAGCCACTGAACAGGCATAAAAAACCGATAATTAGCTTCACTTTTTTCATGGGTAATTCCTTGTTGTTATAGGTGCGAGGATGACAGATGAATTACGCAAACTCATCTGTCATCGTACAACATATCAGGTTTTTACCAAGTGATGCAGATATGGCATTAGCGAGTGCTAGGCCAGCCGTCCCTCATGAAACAGACGCGCGCCAATACGCTGAATTTCAGCTTCGCCCTGCGCCAGTGCCGCTCGGCTGGTGTGTACTGAATAACGCCCCATCACCAAATCATGTGGGTGCTTCACCGCCGAGCCCAGCACGAAAGACGTGTCGCCGTGCGCCACGAAATCGATGGGTTGGTCTGACTCCTCGAACACCGCCAACTCGCCAGTATTGACCGGGCCACCAACGCCCAGCCGACCGGCATTGACCGCCAGCCACGCCACGTTGTGGCCGGCGGGAGGTGTGTAGCGCCAGCGCTCTCCATCTTTCAAGCGCACGACGAGGTAGTTCATGTCCGAAGGTGCTGCAATCGCGCTTTGCGCTGCGCCATAGCGTCCGAGCAGCACACGCGCCGGGCCTGCTTGCGGGATCTGCGAGGGCGCCAGGTAGAGGCTTTCCGCCGGTGTGTTTTCGTGCGAAGCGGGCAGGGCGACCCAGAGTTGGAAGCCCGATATTGAGCTGTCGCCGACTGGTTTAGCGTCGTGCCACACGCCATTACCGGCGCGCATCCACTCCACACCTTCGGTGGGCAGCACGCCCGTCTTGCCCGTGGTGTCTTCGTACTCCACGCCGCCCTCAATCATGTAGGTCAGTGTTGCGATCCCTGAATGCGGGTGCATGCCGAAACCTTTCTGCCCGCCTTGGGGCTTGAAGCCGAAGAGATCAAGAAACACAAAAGGCTTCAACAACTGGCCCAGGTCGCCAGGGCTCATGAGTCGCGTGATCGGCCCGTGAGTGCTGCCGGATGTGCGGTGAACGATGGCGCGCGTTGGTGTTGCGATGATGCTGTTCATAGGTTTTCCTCAAGTCTTGAGCCGATCGCCTTGGGCATGGATCAGCGCGCTGCACCGAGCAAGGCCGCGGGCTTCTGCCGCCAGGCCACGAAGGCAGACATCGACAACAGCACCAAGGCAGGGGCGGGATTGCCGCCAATCACGAAGAGATGCGTAACCACTGCGCCGGTCATGGTCGCCGTCAGCAGCAGCCCGGCGAAAAAGCTCGTGACCGGGATGAGCAGCAACACAGCGCCAGCCACTTCAATGGCACCGGTGAGGTAGCGGAACCATTGCCCAAGGCCGACGGCATCGAACACCTGAACCATCTGTGGAGCGCCGGCCAGCTTGGCGATGCCGGCCGCAGCGAACGCCAAGGCCAGAAAGATGCGAACACCCCAAAGGATGCGATTTTGAATAGGGGGGAGGGATGAAGTTTGAGTCATGGAAAACGATGTCCTTGCCTGTGGTTTACGCAGTTAGAGGGCTAACTGCCGCGATGCAAGAAGGATAAGCGTGCCCGGATTGGTTGATTAGATGGCACAATTGGATTGAGCCCGTCCATTTTTTGCTGGAATTATCGCCTTATGCTCGACTTGAATGACATTGCCTTGTTTGTCCAAGTGGTCCGCAGCGGAAGCTTTGCCGAAGCGGCGCGGCGGCTGGGCATGCCGCCCAACACCGTCAGCCGGCGTGTCCAGCAGCTCGAGGCACAACTCGACACACGACTGCTGCATCGCTCCACGCGAAAGTTGACGCTGACTCATGCCGGGCAGGCTTTTCACGAGCGCTGCGTGGGCGCGGTGGACGGGCTGATCGAGGCGGGGCACGAGTTGATGACGGGCAGCCAGGAACCCAGCGGCTTGGTGCGCGTCGCGGCGACGGCGGATTTCTTCGACTTCTTCCCCATGGAATGGGTGGCTGACTTTCTTGCCGCGCATCCGCGGGTGCGGCTTGACTTCGTGCTCAGTGATGCCCGCGCCGACTTGATCGCCGAGCGTATCGACATCGCGTTTCGCGGCGGTCCGCTGCAAGACTCAGGTTACGTCGGGCGCCAGCTCTTCAGTGCAGGCAGCGAGGGCTTGGTGGCGAGTCCGGCTTACATCGCTGCTCGCGGTATGCCCGGTACGCTGCAGGACCTGGTGAACCATGACTGCGTGAGTTTCGCCCATCCCAGCGGCTTCACCACCTGGCGTCTTACCGGGCCTGAAGGCGTGGAGGAAGAGGTGCAAATCGCCAGCCGTTTTTCCGGTAACACGGCCCAGGCACTGCGCAAGGCTACGGTGGCCGGCCTGGGCATCGCGCTGCTGCCGCCGACGCTCGCCAGGCTCGATCTTCAGGCGGGCCGGCTTGTACGAGTATTGCCACACTACCAGCGTGCAGGCTTTGGCCTGCACGTGCTTTACCCGAGCCGGCAGCATTTGCCGTTGGCGGTATCGGCCTTCATTGAACTGGTGATGGAGAAACTGAGGGTGGAGGCATTCCCGGCGCAAGGCTGACCTATGCATATGCATCAGCAGTGATGGCTAAAAGCCTTCTATAATGCGCCGCCTTTGACGCCAGTGTACTCAACAGCCCGGTACTTCCTTGAAACGCGATCTTCGACTTGCCACTTTTCTGATCTTTCTGGTGTGTGTCTCCGTGGTGCTGCTGACGGCCTGGCAGACATGGACAGCCCGACAGAACACCTTGAGCGACATCAATACCGATACATTGAACCTGACTCAGGCGCTCAACACTTACACCGAGGGCACCTTCAAGCAAAGTGAAGTGCTGTTGCTGGGCCTGACAGAAAGGATCGAGAAAGACGGCACCGGCCCGGAGCAACTCAAACGGCTGAGCAAGTTGGTTGCCCAGCAGATGGATGCGCTCCCGCAATTAAATAATGTGGTGCTATATGACGCCCAAGGGGACTGGCTATTCTCGACCAACATGCTGATCTCATCCAATAGCAACAACGCAGATCGGGCGTTCTTCAAGCATCACCGAGACGTCGCGGATCGCGGTATCTATATCGGCCCGGCGATTCTCAGCCGTGTCACTTGCGCCTGGGTGATTTCCGTCAGCCGACGCATCGATCACCCTGATGGAAGTTTTGCCGGGGTAATCGCCGCGACTATCAGCCTCGAACACTTCCTCAAACTTTATCGAAGCATCCACGTGGGGCAATTCGGCGCGATCAGCCTGACCTCATCCGAAGGGCGCCTGCTGGTGCGGTATCCCTTTCAAGTGGAAGACATCGGCCGTGACCTGTCTCACGCACCCATATTCTCCGAATACTTGCGCAACACCTCATCGGGCACCGTGGATTTTGCGTCGAAAGTAGATGGCATCCATCGCCTCTACGCATTCAAGAGAAACGATCAATATCCTGTCGTCACGACGGTTGCGGTGGGGCAGGCCGAGGCAATGCAAGCGTGGCTCAGTCAGACAAAGCAATCTGTCGCTGTGGTGCTGCTGTTGTTGGGGCTCCTGGTCGCACTGGGACGCCGGCTGATTTCCCACATCAGCCGGCGTATTCGGGCGGAGGAAAAGTTGCTCGCCACCCAAACCGCACTGATCGAGCTTAACCAGACGCTGGAAGTTCTCGCCAGCGAGGACAAACTCACCGGCCTCGCCAACCGCCGGCATTTCGATCAGTTCCTGGATGTCGAACTCAAACGCGCCAAGCGACTCGCAAGCCCGTTGTCACTGATTCTGATCGATGTGGACTTTTTCAAACGCTACAACGATCACTACGGCCATCTCGCTGGAGACGAATGTCTGCGGATCATTGGTCAGGCGATCAAACACTGTGTACGTCGCCCGGGAGACATGGCGGCTCGCTATGGCGGGGAAGAAATCGCCGTGGTGATGCCCAATACGGACGAAGCAGGAGCGTGCAAGGTGGCCGAGGCGATCCTGTCGGGTATTGCCGCCGAACAACTTGCGCATTTGTCGAGCCCGCTAGGTATCGTGACCGTCAGCCTTGGGGTGGCGACTTATGTCGCCGACGGCAGCGACCCTGATGAAAAGGCACTGATCGGTCGTGCAGACCGCGCACTTTATGCGGCAAAGTCGCAGGGGAGAAATCAGCTGAGCGTCGCGTGATCGAGCAGGCACTTGGAGGAAAGAGCGAACTATCGGCACGCGGCGCAACTATCGGTTCAAGTGATAGTGACAATCAAGAAACGCAAGTTCTGCTGGATCGGGTAAAGGCGGAAAATCGCCTCCATCGAAGACGCAGCTCAAGGAATTTGCGCGATGAAGACATTGACCCGACTGGCAATTGTCGCCCTGTTGATGGGCGGGGTTGTTACTGCTGCAACCGCCTACGCAGACGACGCCCAGTCGTGCCATTTTCTGCCCATCGCCGGCGCCAGTACCGGGTTGCAGCATTCGCAAACCGTCGGTGTGCTGTACAGCGAAAACACCCTGGACAACCTGCAATACCTCGAGCGTTACCACGATGTGGCGGTGAACGGCGCGCGCGATGCGCTGGATGCGCGGATTCGCGACGCGTTCATCAACAGCTCCGACCCAGAGTTGGCAATCGACTGGCTGATGAGTTCGTTACAGCAGCAGTTCCTGTCGGTGACCGTCTACAACAACCTCGATGCGTTGTTGCAGGCCCATCCGGATGTGGTGGTGATGCTCGATACGCATAACCGTCTGCTGACCCAACGCAACAGTCAGGTCGAAGCGCGTTTCGCCGCACGGTTCTACGACGCCAACCTGCAATACATCGGCAAGGCCGAAGGCGCCGTCGAGAAACAAATGCCTTCGGTCTGGGTACACCGTAAAGCGGCAGCCGAGATTGCCGCCCAGATCGATCAACAACGCGACCTGCAACTCAGCGCCTTGAAGCAGTTCGATGACTCGCTCAAAACCCTGGTGACTGCTGGCTGAACACCCGGACCATAACCGCAACGACAGTGACCCGTTGCGCAACGAAACAGATTTTTTACTTCAGGACTTGCACCGATGCGCCCTTTATTTGTTCCTGCCATGGCTTTCGCCACCTTGCTGCTGGCCGGTTGTGCCACTGCGCCGAACGACCCGACGCTGATCCTGCAGACGAAAAAAACGCCTGCCGAGTACGCCGATTGCGTGGTACCGAAGTTGCAGGGCAGCGCACTGAACCCGACGGTCTCGCAAACCCAGCGCAGCTACCGGATCGTGGTGCCGAGCAAAGTCGCCGCGGACAACGTCCTGGAAGCCTACAAAGCGCCGAACGGCGGCAAGGTGTTTTTGTATGAGCGCCACTTGCTGGCGTCGAACTTCATGCCTTCGAGTTTCGAACGTGCCGCGCAGGATTGCCTGTAACCCGTAACCGCTTTGAAAAATGCTCCTTTGGTTGGCCGCAACCAACCAATTTTTTGCCCCGTACCTTATGTGGTTTCGGGGCTTTTTTTTGCATGCAGGTTCGGGGGCTGGGAGCAGGGCGCCGGTACTTGCGCCAGAGACATCAACTGACCGGCTCGGCCTTGCAACTCATTGGCCCTGAGCCTGGCTTCTGGAATAGCACCACGTCGCCGTCTTGCCAGAAACTGTAATTCCCTTGGGAGTCCTTGCCTGTGTATCGGGTTCCCGAATCACTCGGCTCCTGGTTCAGGACGATCGAGGTGTTCGCCCATTTCAGGTACACGACACCAGGCTGCGTGGTGAAGAAGGTGGCGGCAACCAGCGGGTCAAGCCCTGTACAACGAAAAGCCAGGGGGCCCTCGGTGAGTCTGTATGGGTCCTTGGTTCTCACGATGGCCGAGCCTTGGCGCAGCTGGTACGCGCGTTCGGCATAACTGCGGACTGTGCACGTCTTGGGTACAGGTGTGGAGGCGCACTGATTGCGGGCATCGATCCAGAACTGCTGGTCGATCATGATTTTGTCCGGACGCGGCACTGAATGTTCATCCGTGAGCGCCAGGCGATAAAGACGCGTCAGTTCGATATCCATCTGCGCCAGTTGCGGATCACGACAGATAAGTTTTTCGACAGGCGCCTTTGCCTCGCCACAGTCGAAGCTGGTCTTGTAGGTTGGCGCAGCCATTACACAGGCGCTCGCCGCCGTGCATACGCTGGCAGCGAGTAGACAGCGGAAAAGGCTCGTGACCGTTTTCATATTGGCTTCACCCAGATCATTACGTGATGCCCGGATTGCCGTGGGATGTATCGATGCATTGAACAGTGATTCGTTCGCATTGGTGTATCGCAGTGTAAGTCAGTGCTCAGAACTTGCCATACCGCTCGGCGGCGGTGGGGTTGCAGGAAGGGGCTCGCCGAGAAGCGCGATCTGGTTTCAAGTAGCGCCCGTGGCGAGGGAGCTTGCTCCCGTTGGGCAGTGAAGCAGCCCCAAAACCCGTTGGATGTGCCGCATCAGGCCGACCGAGTCCATCGGCTCACGACTGCTTCGCAGCCGAACGGGAGCAAGCTCCCTCGCCACAAAATTCGTCTATACCCCGACATTGTCTGTGTTGTTTTTAATCTTTCGAGCACTGCAAATCCCCCCTCGGCTTGACTCAGGCTGTGAAATCGCTGGCGTGCAACTCCGTGACGCCCACCAGTGTGATTTCGAACTCGGGGGCGGCGTCGGCATCGACACTGCCGTAGAGAATGCCATCGGCAAAGCGTAGTTGGCCGGTGGCGTCGGCAGGGTCGAAGGCGTTGCTGCCGATGAAGGTGAACGCATCGATAGCAGTGGTCAGCGGGTTGGCGTCCAGGCCGGAGAAGTCCAGATGATCACCCTCGGTGCTCTTGAAACCGTTGATCACATCGCGTAAAGCGCCGGCGCCCATGTCCGACAGCGCATCAAACACGTAGGTATCCGCGCCAGTGCCTCCGGTGAGGTTGTCGGTGCCGGCACCGCCGATCAGCCGGTCATCGCCCGAACCGCCCACCAACGTATCGTTGCCCGCACCACCGTTCAGAACGTTCGCGCCGCTGTTACCCGACAGAGTGTCGGCGTAGGCGCTTCCCGTGAGGTTTTCGAAGAGCTTCACGGTGTCGAGCCCGGAACCCACGGTGTTTTGCTGCGCTGACGTCGAGAGGTTGACGGTAACGCCAGACGCGGCGCGTTCAAAAGACACCGTGTCATTGCCCTCGCGTCCGTCCAGCACGTTGTTGCCGGCTCCGGCGAACAGCGTGTTGTCCAACGCGTTGCCCGTGCCATTGGCGGCGCCAGTGCTATCGATATACAGATGCTCGACGTTGTTGCCGAGGGTATAGGCCGCCAGGCTGCTGTGCACGCTGTCGATCCCTCCGGACGCCGCACTGCTGTTGGTCTCGATCACGGCGTCGTCAGCGTTGTCGACATAGTAGGTGTCGTTGCCATCGCCGCCGCTCATGCTGTCGGCCCCTGCGGCACCATCGAGCACATTATTGCCGGCATTGCCGGTGATGAAGTTGTGCTGCTCATTGCCGGTGCCGTTGATGCCCGACACGCCGGTGAGCACCAGGTTCTCGAGATTGGCGCCCAGGGTCCAGCTGACCGAGGCCTGTACCGTATCGATCTGCGAGGTCGAGGTGTTGGTTTCCACCACGCGGTCGAGCACGTTGTTGACCACATAAATGTCGTTACCATCGCCACCGGTCATGGTGTCGGCGCCCAGGCCGCCATCCAGTGTGTCGTTGCCCGAGCTGCCCACCAGGGTATCCGCCTGGTCGGTACCGGAAATCATCGTCCGGTTGTTGTCGAAAATGTCCTGCACGCTGTTGTTGTCGTTGGGGTTGCCCTGGAAGCCAAGGTCATTGGCGATGTAGTCGGCCAGGCGCTGGCCGACGATTTCCGCCGATTCCTCGTGCAGGTGCCAGACGTCGTCGGGATACGTCAGCGGATCGACTTCGTGTCGCAAGGGGAGGTCGTTGTAGTCCACCGCCAGCTTGACGTCGGCGCGCTCGGCGGCAATGGCTTCCTGGGCGGCGTGAACATAGCCGACCCCCTCGACGATGGAGGCAATCTTCTCTTCCGAATAGCCACGGGCGCGCGCGGCGTCCTGCTCGTAGTGACCGGTTTCCATCATGTACACGTCGAAGTTGCCGAACTGGGCATGCAGGTAGTCAAACACCTTTAGGGTCGCAGCCTTGTAGGCCGCGGCTGCCGCTGCTTTGTCCGTGGCTTGGGCGATCTCCTGAGCGGCTTCCTCACCCTGGCCCCAAATGATGCCCATGGTGACGTTATTGATCGATTGCAGTTCGGAGCGCTGTTCGCTCAGCAGCGTCACGGCGCGCAACAGCGCAGCCCCGGGTTGGTCGGTGTCGGTCAGCCACCAGCACAACTTGAGTTCCTCGGCGCTGAGCGTCGACAGGCCGGTGACCGTGCTGCCGCCCACCGCGATGTCGATGCCGTTGCCATCGGCATCGGTGAACTGGCTGCGCACGTCATAGGGGGTGTAGCGATCCAGGTCGTTGACCAGCATCGAGGTGCCGGACTGATTGTCGTCCTCCGTCATGCGCAGCAGGCGCGCATTGGATTGGCCGAGGGTGGGCAGGTAGAGGATGTCCTGCTGGGCGTGCTGGCCAAACACGAAGTCACTGGCGGTCAGGGTGTTAAGGTAGTTGCCGCTGAGGGCGATTTCAAAGCGATTGCCATTGGCATCCGCTTCGGCGGACTTGATGTAGGTCTTGTCGCCGGCCGCGTTGAGGGTGATGTACAACGTGCCATTGTGGCCATCGCCAAGGCCGACAAAGCCCAGGCCTGACACATCGATTTTGTCGACGCCCGCGGTGAAGTCATAAATCGTGTCAGTGGCCGTGACACCACCCGTGTCGTAGTCGCGGTAGCTGTCGAGCAGGTTGGTATAGCGGAAGGTGTCGGCACCGTCGCCACCATACAGCGAGTCGCGTCCGGCACCGCCGTCGACGGTGTCGGCGCCAGTGCCGGCCTTGATCGTGTCGTTGCCACCGAGGCCGAGGATCAGGTCTGCACCCGCCGTGCCGTTGAGGGTTTCGGCATTGTTGGTGCCGGTGACAGTGTTGGCCACTCCCAAGGCGAAGCTATCGCTGGCCGATGCACCGGCTGGGTCTGTGGCCTTGACCAGCACGTCGTAATTGCCGGACGCGGTGCTGGTCGGCGTGCCGGTGAAGGTCAGATTGGTGGCATTGAAGCTCAGCCACGCGGGCAGGGCGCTGCCATCGGCCAGGGTGGCGGTGTAGCTGAGGTTGTCATTATCCGCATCGGTGAAGCTGGTGGCTGGCACCACGTAGGTGAACGGGGCGTTTTCGGTGGCGTTCTGATCCAGCAGCGGCGTGGCCAGAACCGGCGCGTGGTTGGTCGGTGACGACGTGGCGAAGACAAAGTTGGCGCTGGTCAGCTTGTCGAGGTAGTTACCGTTCAGTGCCACTTCGAAGCGGTTGCCATCGGCATCGGCGGTCAGGGACTTGATGTAAGTCTTGGTGCCGGCACTGTTGAGCGCCACGTACACGGTGTTGTTCTTGCCATCCCCCAGGCCGGTGAAGCCCATGGCCGAGAGGTCGATCTTGTCGGCGGTGATATCAAAATCGGTGATCAGGTCGCCAAGGTTGGCACCACCGGTGTTGTAATTGCGGTAACTGTCCAGGCGATTGGAAAACACAAAGGTGTCCGCTCCGGCGCCACCGGTGAGGGTGTCCATACCGGCACCGCCATCGAGTTTGTCGTCACCCGCGCCGCCACTGAGGCTGTCGTTACCCGCCAGGCCGAGCAGGGTGTCGGCCGAATCACTGCCCAGCAGCGAGTCGTTGCCGCTGGTGCCGGCGAGCACACGATTGAAGATGAAATTGCTGGCGGTCAGAGTGCTGGCGAGGTTGCCCGAGAGTATCAATTCGAAGCGATTGCCACTGGCGTCGGCATCGTAGTCCTTGATGTAGGTGCGGTTAGTGCTGGCGCTGTAGCTGACTTGCAGGGTACTGCCATGGCCATTGCCCAGGCCGGTGAAACCGAGGCCGGCGAGGTCGATCTTGTCCTGGGTGACATCGAAGTCGGTGATGGTGTCATCGAAGCTTGCGGTTGCGTTGCGGTAGCTGTCGGACTGAGTGGTGAAACGGAACGTATCGGCGCCGGTACCACCGGTGAGTTTGTCGATACCTGCACCGCCTACCAGAATGTCGTCACCGGCCCCGCCATTGATGGTGTCGTTGCCGGCTGCGCCATAGAAAATCTCGCTGCCGGCGCTGCCCAGCAGGGTGTCGTTGCCAGCTGTGCCTTGCACGGTGGTCATCGGTACCGTGTCGCTGACGTAACTGCCGTCGCCATAGACCAGCGTCGCACCGTTGCTGGTGTGGCTGATGGTGTTGCCGATGATGGCGTTGCGATCAGTGCCGTCTTCATTGCGTTCCGCAACGCCGTAGGTCGACAGGTTGCTGCCGGTGATGATGTTGCTCTGGATGATGTTATCGCTGCCGTTGTAGTACTTGCCGGACACACCCAGGGTGTCGTTGTAGGACTGGATGATGATCTCCGGTACGGGGTTGCCCAGGGAATTGCTGTGGAGCGTGTTGTCGATAAGCTCGACGTGGTTGCTGCCGTAGATACGGACCCCGGCGCTGGTGTTGTCGTGAATGTCGACGCCGCTGACCGTCACCTCGCTGGACATTTTGATCAGCACCCCTTCGGCGCCGTTGCCATACACCTCGCCACCGGTGATCGTGATGTTGCTGGGGGAGGGGATGTTCTCGCTGCCGCGCTGCACCACGATGCCATTGCCGCCGTTGTTGTAGGCAACGTTATTGGTGAGCGTGAAGTCGTGGGTGCTGGTCACGACGTTGAAACCGTGCCGATCGTTGTCGTAGGCGACGTTGTTTTCGAAAGTGCTGTTGCTCAGGAAGTCAGCTACGAAACCGTCCAGGCCGTTGCCGTGGGACACGCTGTTCTTGATGACCATGTTGATGGTCTGCTCGTGGGGGTCGAAACCGTACCCGGAGCAGTCCTTGATCTCGACGCTGTCGAGGGTGACGTTGGAGTCGTAGCCTGCTTGCCCGGGAATGTAGCCGTTGAACCAACCGTCGATCTTGCCCGTGGTGTTGTCACGGTTGCCGTCGATGGTGAGGTTGCTGACGCCAAAATCGTGGGTTTCCTCGCCATAGGCGGAGCGGATGACGCCGGTGATCTTGGTGTCGGAGCCGTCAGCCACCTTGACGGTGGTAGCGCCCATGCCGTCGCCGTACAGGTAGACGTTGCTCTTGAGCATCAGGCAACCGTCGGAAGGTTCCACTCCTCCCGAAACGATATAGGTTCCGGTCGGCACGTAAACCTGCCCCCCGCCTGCGGCGGCCGCCGCATCAATTGCACTTTGTATCGCCGCTGTGTCGTCAGTGATGCCATCTCCTTTGGCGCCAAAATTTTGTACATTGAAAATCATGAGCTTATCTCCGTATCAGGCAAGAACCTCGGAAGATGCCAATATTCCATCGACAGCCACCGTGGTTTGACCCAGCGGAGTGCAAAAGTTATGACCACATATCGGGGATGTGTCAAAAAACCGGACTAACTGATCGGCGGTTCGAGGGGTGTATCAAAAAAGTAACAGTTTGTTGACGCTCACTCCGGTAGCGAGCGATGGCTCTGTGGGAGCGGGCTTCCATCATTGAGGTGTATTACGAGGTGCTATCGATAGCCCGCAGGTGCGCTGCAGCAATGTTGTATGCGCGATGCTTGAGCTGGAGGTGTATGAGCGGCATGGGTAATGAGGAGCGACCTCGCCAGAACGTCGCTCCTCTGAATCCAACAACGCTTACGTCGTCTTCAATGACTCCCGACGCGCAAGGCTTTCTCTAGAATCGCCAAGCCACCAGCGAGTATCAGCGGCGCGGTGGTGAAGTCCGCCCCGGCCTTACACAGGCTAGCTCGTGTCCTGCAATACGCGCCCATTCAGGTGCTTGCGTTAACCCGCGATCTTTATTGCAAGCTCAGCGACGTGTTTACCCTGGAAACGCGCAATATCCAGTTCATTCTGTGACGGTTGCCGTTTACCGTCAGCGCCTGCCAGGGTGGTCGCGCCATAGGGCGTACCGCCGGTGATCTCGCTCATGTTGGTCAGCCCTGCGCAGGTGTAAGGCACACCCACGATGACCATCCCTTGATGCAGGAGTGTGCTGTGAAACGACGTAATCGTGGTTTCCTGGCCACCGTGCTGGGTGCCGGTCGATGCAAAGACACTGCCGATTTTCCCGACCAGCGCGCCGCTCATCCACAGTCCGCCGGTCTGGTCGAGAAACGTGCGCATCTGTCCCGCCATATTGCCGAAGCGCGTCGGTGTACCAAAGATGATTGCATCGTAATTGCCCAGCTCGTCAGGTGTCGCCACCGGTGCCATCTGGTCAAGTTTGACGCCGATGGCTGCTGCCTGTTCGGCCGGGATGGTTTCAGCAACACGCTTGAGCGTCACGTCGGTGCCAGGTACGGATCGTGCGCCTTCGGCCACTGCTCCAGCCATCGTTTCGAGGTGACCGTACATTGAGTAATAGAGAACCAGTACCTTCGCCATGATTTTTCTCCTGGATTAAGCGCCATTCGATGGATTAGGAAGATCTTGGGTTACACCACTGCCAACGAACAGCAGCGGCAGGTGCAGCACTCGGTCATGAACAAAACGGCGGCTCACACCCACCCGACTGCAGGGACTTTGACGGCATGCGGATTAACACTAGCAGTTCCGTATGCTGCCTGCCGGGCAGTCAGGGAAGCTATTCGATTGGTGGCAGATGGCAGCACGTGTAGTGGGGAAGGGCGCGCAGCAAAGAGGGCATCTGTCATAGGTAATTCACTTCACTCAATGCGCATGGGCATGTGAATGGATGGTCAGGGCACCCGGTACCCAGCCATTAAAAAAAGTACCCCTTACTCCCGGATATCATGATTTTTCACATGCATGAGCTTTCCATATAGTCCTCCCAAGCCCACTTGGAACACGGCTGTGTTTCCCTTGATGCGAGAGAACTTTATGGAAAATAAGAAACGCGCCGTCCAGGCTTCAGACATTGGGATGGGGACTCGAGTCGTATGGGGAGGAGAGCAGGTTCAACATCCCTACAATGCGACGCAGACACCCATCGTGGTCAGTGCTGCCTATGGCTATGACGATATCGATAAGTGGTATGACGTGGCATTGGGAAAGGAGCCCGGCTTCATTTACAGCCGGATGAGCAATCCCACTGTCTCCGTCTTGGAAGATAAACTCTGTGAGCTCGAAAACGCAGAGTCGGCCGTAGCTTTCAGTACCGGAATGGCCGCGATCAGCGGTGTACTGCACACCTTCCTGTCCTTTGGGCAGCGTGTGATATCTACGCGTGACAGCTACGGTGGTACGAACAAGATTTTCGAGGAGTTTCTTCCACGCATGGGGGTGGAGGTAACCCTTTGCGATACGCTCGACACCGTGGCACTTGAGCAGGAGATCGCTAAAGGCTGCAACGTCCTGTACCTGGAAACACCCACGAACCCAACGCTGAAAATCGTTGATATTCGGCGCCTTGTGGCAGCGGCCAAGCGAGTGGGCGCTTTGGTTGTTGCGGACAATACATTCGCGACGCCTCTGAATCAGAACCCGCTCGCCTTAGGCGTTGATGTGGTTGTGCACAGCGCGACCAAATTCCTGTCCGGTCATGGTGATGTCCTCGGTGGTGTGGTCTGCGGCGCCGAGCATTTGATGTCACAAGTTCGCCATTACCGCGAAATCAATGGTGCCTCGCTGGATCCTTTTTCGGCGTATCTAATCATCCGAGGCATCAAGACTCTGGCTCTGCGTGTTCGCCAGCAACAGGCGAGCGCGAAGCTTTTGGCCGAGTACCTCTGTACCGAACCGCTGGTTGAGTCGGTGAACTATCCGGGGCTGCCTCAACATCCAGGTCATGACATCGCTCGTTCGCAAATGAACGGATTCGGAGCCATCGTCAGCTTCGTGCTGAAAGGAGGCATGGATACAGTGACTCGTTTGCTACCGCTGCTCAGGTATGCGCATCGGGCGGGTAATTTGGGCGCTGTCGAGACCATCTATGGGCCGGCTCGGACGACCAGTCACGTGGAAAATACCTTGGAAGAGCGTCAGGCACTGGGAATCTCCGAAGGCTTGGTTCGAGTGTCCGTAGGTATTGAAGATTCAGCAGATTTATTGGCTGACCTAAAACAAGCCTTCGCTTTAGTGCGAATTAAACACGGTGATGCAAACATTAACGCTGATAATGCCCAACGTTTCATTGAGGTAGAAACCTGAATACGGGCAGGACGCTCGAGATTCATCTTAAGCCCTTCATGAAGAATGAAAATAATAAAATCCAGCGACAACTAAATTGTACTGCCCAACCGCCAGTTACAAGGACGCTTGTCCGCACATTTCATGAGAATAAAACTATGTCCACGCATATTAAAGATAATCAGTCCGACCCAAACTCGCGTTTCAAAAAGGAAATGCAAACACGCCACATCGTTATGTTGGCACTGGGCGGTGTGATCGGTACGGGGTTATTCCTTACCTCCGGTTACACGGTTAATCAGGCAGGGCCACTCGGTGCAGTGATTGCTTACATCATCGGTGCAGTGATGGTGTATTTAGTCATGGTCTGTCTCGGTGAGTTGGCTGTACAGATGCCAGAAACCGGATCTTTCAGTAGTTACGCAACGCGATACCTGGGCCCAGGCACAGGCTATACAGTGGCCTGGCTATACTGGCTCACTTGGGCAGTAGCTATCGGTTCAGAGTTCACAGCTGCGGGCATTCTGATGGTTCGGTGGTTTCCTGATACACCCGTCTGGATTTGGAGCGCGCTATTTGCCATCGCAGTGTTCTCAAGCAATGTTGTCTCCGTTCGGTGGTTTGCGGAGACTGAGTTTTGGCTTTCGCTGATTAAGGTGCTGACCGTTATCACATTCATTGTGATCGGCGGAGCGGCAATTTTCGGTCTTATTCAAGTACAGAGTTTGCAGGGTGCGGGACTTTCCAACTTCACACGTGAGGGGCTTTTTCCCACCGGATTTCTACCCATTGCAATGACCCTCCTGGCTGTTTCCTTCGCATTTTCCGGAACTGAGCTGATCGGGATTGCGGCAGGTGAAGCGCAAGACCCACAAACTAGCGTGCCCAAGGCGATCCGCACGACAGTGGTACGTTTGGCGCTGTTCTTCGTGGGGACCATTTTCGTCCTGGCGACGTTACTGCCACGAGAGCAAGCGGGGCTCGTAGAAAGTCCGTTCGTCATGGTGTTTGAGCTGATTGGCATCCCATACTCTGCCGACATTATGAACTTCGTCATTCTTACGGCACTGATTTCCGCCGCTAATTCGGGGCTGTATGCAGCATCGCGCATGCTGTGGACATTGAGCGATCAAGGACATATGCCTAAGCGCTACGCCAGGCTCTCCAGTCGTGGCACACCGGTGAACGCCATCGTGCTTAGTATGGCGGGCGCAGTGGCTTCTCTGCTCAGCAGTGTGTTTGCCCCTGATACGGTTTACTTGGCCTTGGTGTCCATTTCCGGTCTGGCGGTCGTAGTCGTGTGGATGAGCATTGCTGCCAGCCAGATCGCGTTCCGTCGTCAATACGTTGCTAATGGCGGACGAGTTGAAGACCTGCATTTCCGTGTACGCGGCTATCCATGGGTGCCTGTCGGTGCACTGTTGTGTTGCTTGCTGGCCTGTGTGGGTATCGCTTTTGATCCTGAGCAGCGAGTGGCGCTTTACTTCGGACTGCCCTTTATCGCGTGGTGTTATTTCGTTTACTGGGTCACTCGAAACAAGAGAGCAGAGCGATTGGCTTTAGCCGCCGCTGTTCATTCCTCTGGCACCGCGTGAATTTCTCAGGCAATGATTGAGCATAGTTAAAGCCCTGATGAGGTTGCGCCGATGAGTCAAAAGTCACTACCACCCTTGAACTGGTTGAGGGCATTCGAAGTATCGGCGCGTTGTTTAAATTTTACCCACGCGGCGGAAGAACTCCATTTGACTCAAGGGGCTGTGAGTCAGCAGATCCGTCAGTTAGAAAGTCACCTCGGTGTGGCGCTGTTCAAGCGCTTACCCCGAGGGCTTGGCTTGACCGAGGAGGGGCAGTCGTACCTGCCTGTCGTACAAGACGCGATCAGTCGCCTTGCAGTCGGCACAAACGAGATTTTCGGCCAGCGCAATCGAAGACATTTGAAGGTGCGTGGCAGCCTTTCCTTTCTTCACTATTGGTTGGCCCCCCGACTCGCAGATTTTTGTCGGGAGTATCCCCAGATTGATATTCGATATATCAGCAATATTTGGGTGAAAGAACCGGACGGCGAGGATGACCTGGAGATTCGCTGGGGATGCGGTGAGTGGTCGGGCTTGCACGCTCAGCGGTTGACTTGGGACATCCTTCAGCCTGTTTGCTCCCCAAAGCTCATGGCCAGCTCACCCATACATGAGCCACGCGACTTGATGAACCATTCACTGCTTCACGTGTTGGGGTACGAAGAAGGTTGGGGTTACTGGTTGAAGCGAGTTGGAGCAGACGACGTCGACTACTCCCGTGGCCTTCAGTTTGACACGCTGATTTCCACCATCCGCATGGCCGAATTGGGGCAGGGCGTTGCGCTGGCACGGTCTTCCGTGGTCGAGGATTTGCTTAAGAGTGGGCAATTGGTTGCGCCATTCAATCACCGAATCGAGGCAAGCGAATCCTTTTATCTGGTGCACGAACAGAACGAAGTGCTATCGCCTGATGCCGCACATTTTTCTACCTGGCTGGTGGCGCAAGCCCATCGCCTTTTGTAAAACTGATTTGGAGTTGCCATGGATTATGTAAGCACTCGCGGCGGCGACATGCGTGCTGATTTTCGCAGTGTGGTTCTGTCGGGGCTCGCCGAAAATGGTGGTCTCTATGTCCCAGCCAGTTTGCCTGTCTTTACCGAGAAACAGATTGCCAGCTGGTCGTGGCTGCCGTTTGATGAGTTGGTTTGGCGAGTGATTTCGCCTTTTGTTGGTTCTTCCATAGACGAAAGCACCCTGCGTGCCTTGCTCAGTGACAGCTATCAACAATTCAAGCACCGCGCTATTACGCCGCTTGAGCAAATCGGGCACAACGAGTGGATACTCCAGCTGTTTCATGGCCCGACCGGTTCTTCCAAGGATTTCGCCGCGCAATTGCAGTCGCGCCTGGTCGCGCACTTTCTGGAGGAGGTCGGTAAAGAAGCGTTGGTGGTCGGTGCAACTAACGGTGATACCGGTGTCGCTGCGCTTGAAGCCTTTGCTAACTGCCCGGCCGTCCGCATGGCGATACTGTATCCGCGCGACGGGCTTGCACCTGAGCAACTCAGTGCCTTGCAGGCAGCCGACCCGCAGCGGGTTCAGCTGTTTCCGGTTGACGGGAATTTCGATGATTGCCAGACGCTGATCTCCCGACTCTTGCGTGAGTGGCCGTTGGATGGAGTATTGCCGGTCTGTTTCAACTCGACCAATTGGATCGGCGTCCTGGCCCAGATCGTTTTTTACTTCCACGCAGCCTTGCAACTGGGCGGTGGCTCGCGTCCCGTTGGCTTTAGCGTTCCAGCTGCCAGCTCGGCCGAAATCTACGCTGGTTACATTGCGCAGAAAATGGGATTACCGATCAATCAGGTGATCATTTCCACCAACAGCAATGATGCCCTGCACCAGTTTTTTCATTGCAATCGCTACTCCACCCGGATGACTAATCGAACCGTGTCGCCGGCGATGGACTTCTCGTTGTTTTCCAACCTGGAGCGGTTTATCTGGGAGATTTACGAGCACGATGGCTGCTCAACAAAAGCACTGATGGAGCATTTTGAAAGTTGCGGAGAAATGAGCATCGGCAACCAGCAATGGCTACGTGCTCGAGTACTCTTCGATTCCTATGCCGTACACGAATCCCAGGTGCGCGATGAAGTAGTCGAACTGTTCCGAGAGACAGGCTCGGCCATCGATCCTCACACCGCTGTCGGTGTACTGGCCGGCAGGCTTCATCGACGCAGCCTGGGCGCGCCGATGGTCACCTTCGGGCAAATTGCGCCGGCCAAGTCAGCGGCGCTGTTGGCCGAACTGGGCGTCTGGCAAGCAAGCGTTCCGAGCACTGTCGAGGTGCGCGCGCAACCACCGTACCTGGCCAAGGGCGATCTTGACGGTCTGTGCCAGGCTCTTCGTCTGGCGCTGCAGAGGTCTGCATGAAGCGCATTCTAGATCCGTTGGACGAACGCATACTGGCCGAACTTACCGCCAATGCGCGAATAGCCCATATCGAACTGGGTGCCAAGATCAACTTGTCGCGCAATGCGGTGCGCCAGCGCATCGAGCGTCTTGAGCGCGACGGTGCGATCCAGGGCTATACGGTTCTTCTCGGTGAGTCGCGGCGGCCTACGTCGCTTATCAGCGCGGTGATCTTTGTCTACCGCTACGACCGCATGCGTGGCGAAGAAGTACTGACTGCGCTGCGCTCCATTCCCGAAGTCGTGCAATGTGAAGTACTCAGTGGTGAGTTCGATTTAATGCTGCGTGTGAATGCCGCCACACCTGAACGCGTCCATCTCGTGTGGAAGGAAATCGCGGCCATGCCGGGGGTGGAAAACACCGTGACATCGTTCGTCCTTTCTGCGGTGTTTTGACAACATCGTGCTTGGGCAAAACGCTCAATTAATACAGCACTCTGCCATATTCAACTGCCAAAGCCCGGCTCTTAGGATGTTCCTAACGAACAACATCAATAAAGGAACAGCGTTTATGACTGAGTACAAAATTGCCTTGGTAGGGTTTGGTGGCGTGAACCGTGGCTTCGCCCAATTGGTCGCCGATTGTAATGCCGAGTGGAAAGAGGCCCTCGGCTTCACCATTAAAATTGTCGGTGTCACCGATCTGTTCCTCGGCTCAATCGTTGCCAAAGACGGTCTGGATGCAAAGCAGTTGGTGGCGCTGCCGGTTGAGAAGGGCGCATTCGCTCAACTGCGCGGCGGCAATGCTGAGGCCTTCAACGAAACCGTGATCAAGCATTCCGGTGCAGACATCATCGCTGAAGCCACTTTCACCAATCCGGTGGATGGCGAGCCTGCCACTACCTTTTGCCGCTGGGCCTTGGAAAGCGGCATTCATGTAGTGACCACCAATAAGGGGCCTATTGCGCTGCACGGTGCCGAGCTCAAGGCGTTGGCCCGGCGCAACCAGGTCGCCTTCGAATACGAGGGGGCGGTGATGAGTGGCACCCCCGTGATTCGTCTGGCCAGGCAGGCTCTGGCGGGTGCCAATGTGCAAGGCTTCGAAGGCATCCTGAACGGCACTTCCAACTACGTGCTCACCCGGATGAAAGACGGCCTGGCGTTCAACGATGCCGTCGTACAAGCGCAACAACTCGGCTACGCCGAGGCAGATCCAACCGCCGATGTGGAAGGGTTTGACGTACGCCTCAAGGTGGTGATCCTGGCCAACGAACTGCTCAACGCACGACTGAATGTCAGCGATGTAGCGTGCTCGGGTATCAGCAATATCAGCGCACAAGATATTGCCCAGGCAAGTGCCAATGGCGCGAGCTGGAAACTGATTGGCTCAGCCGATCGTGAAGCGGATGGCTCGGTTCGAGCGAGTGTCGAGGCTCGCTTACTGTCGAACTCACATCCTCTTGCCGGAATCAACGGCGCTACGAATGCAGTGTCATTCAAGACCGAACTCCTGGGAGCTGTCACGGTGTCCGGGCCTGGGGCAGGGCGCATCGAAACAGCCTTCGCATTGCTGTCGGACATCGTCGCCATCCACACCGCCCACGGCAAATAACAGGAGATAGTCATGAGCGTATCCAGCATGGCCAGTATCCAGCTTGTTGAAGCCAAACAGATTGATGTGTTCAGTCCATTCGATGGTCGCCTGGTGGGCAGTGTCCCTTGCCTCGATGCCGCCGCAGTTCCTGGCTTGCTGGAACGTGCGCGAATTGGCGTGCGTGAGAGTGCGGCAATGCCTCGTCACCTGCGTGCGCGCATTCTTGAGGAGGCGGCCCGGCGTGTAGAGCTTGAGGCTGAAGCGTTTGCCAAACTCATTGTTGCAGAGGCGGGGAAGACGCTGCGACAAGCAGAGAAGGAAGTGAAGCGTTGTGTGAATACGCTGAAGCTTTCGGCGGAAGAGGCTCGTCGTAACGCCGGGGAAGTGATTCCATTTGAGGCATATGAAGGCTCCGAATCGCGCCAGGGCTGGTTCACTCGGGAACCGTTGGGGCTTATCGTCGCGATCACCCCCTACAACGATCCGCTGAACCTGGTCGCCCATAAACTTGGCCCGGCCATCGCCGGTGGTAATGCTTTGATCCTGAAGCCCTCAGAGCTCGCACCGTTGTCTGCTCTCAAGCTGGTTGAGTGCCTGGTGGAAGCGGGTCTGCCTCCGTCTGTGGTAACCCCGGCGACCGGTGGCGTCGATCTGGGTAAAGCATTGGTGGAGGTTCGTGAAGTTCGGATGATTTCCTTTACGGGCGGTTTTGCCACAGGTGAGGCCATCGCTCGTAGTGCAGGGTTGAAGAAGCTAGCGATGGATCTGGGAGGAAATGCCCCGGTTCTCGTGCTTGAAGATTGCGATATCGAACCGACTGTTGAGTCCTGTGTGTCTGGCGCCTTTTGGGCAGCAGGGCAGAATTGTATCGGCACTCAACGCATCCTTGTACATCGTTCAATTTATGAGGACTTCCGTGAGCGGTTTGTCAGCCAAACGCGTGCCTTGGTAGTGGGTGATCCTGACCAGCGAGCAACGGATGTAGGCCCGATGATTACAGAACAGGCGGCCCGTCGTACCGAACAATTGGTGAATGAAGCACTGGCCGAGGGGGCCGTTCTTCTGTGTGGGCACCATCGCGAAGTGGGAAGCTATGCGCCGACCGTACTGGAGCGTGTAAGCCATAACAGTCGTATCTGGCAGCAGGAAGTCTTCGCGCCGGTTGTCATCCTGGAGCCTTTTGACCAGTTGGATGATGCTGTTGCTCTGGCCAACGCTCCGGAGTACAGCTTACATGCGGGACTCTTCACACGTGATCTTTCCAAGGCCTTGAAATTGGCGCGGCTAATTCAAGCCGGTGGAGTGATGATCAATGACTCTTCCGATTATCGTTTTGATGCCATGCCTTTCGGTGGATTCAAGTACGGAAGTCTGGGGCGAGAGGGTGTCCGGTTTGCCTATGAGGACATGACGCAGCCTAAAGTGGTCTGCATCAGTGAGTTGGATTAAACCTACGAAGTAAATTCGTCTTTGCAGACAGTCATTCACGAGGTTAACGATGTCCAGAGTCGCAGAGTTCAGGCAACCTTGAGAAACACCTGGCCGAACAGTGAGGTCGTCGAAACATGTGCGTCTCCCTCACCAATGTTTCAAGAAAGAATCATTGAGCCTTTATTGAGTGCGTCAATTGTCAATAAAGGCTCAATGGGACTACATCCTGACGGCAATGCCTGATGCCTAGTTAGGCATTGCTCCAACCGGACGCCTTTAGCTTACAGAGCACCTGCTTCCGTCTTCTTCCAAGACTCAAGCGCCTGGATTTGCATGAACCACCGCTGGAGATTGGGCAGATCAGTTACGGGGAATTTGGCGCTGTGCTGGTCAGCTAGTGGCGCGGCTATAGCAAAATCGGCGAGTGAAAGACCGGTGTCGCAAATCCATTCTCGATTACTAAGGTGCGCATCAAGAATTTTCGCAGCTTCAGTCACAAGCCGCTCTCCGCGAGCGACCTCACTGGGGTCGGGCGAACCAATTCCAGCCAAAGACTTGATCGAGTTCTCCCAGTTAAGAATGCCGACGCCCGGCATGAAATACTGCCCACACCAAAAAAGCCAGCGGTTAACGTCAGCACGGCCGCGGGGTTCGATGGGATAAATAGTTTGGCTAGGGGTCATATTCGCCAAGTACTGCATGATGGCGTAAGATTCCCAAAGAACAAATCCATCATGTTCGAGAACCGGAACCCGATGATTCGGGTTAAGTTTCAGAAATTCAGGAGAGTTCTGCTCCCCATTGAACAGATTCACCAGCACGAGATCGACTTTGATTTCGAGGTAATGTGCGGCCATCAGCACTCGGCGGCTGCAAGTTGATGCGGGATGGTAGTGAAGACGCATGGTTTTAGCTCCTTGTTTAGTGATCAACACTGCCATTGTCTTCCTGCATACTGACAGAAAGTGTCAGTAGTGATGCGTGCGTTGCGTCTGCTCTCATCAGCCTGCCAGGAAAGCTCTTCCTATCAGGTCGTTTCCGTTGAACATCGCTATTAGCATGATCCAAATGGCCTTCAGTAGTCTTCCCCAGAGGTTGATGGCAATCAGTTCTTTGACTTGCTGCCAAATGATGGCAGCATCTCGTTGAGATCACACCACCAACAAAGCCACTTATGTCTCGCACCGAAAGATTATTTGATCTGATTCAGACCCTGCGAAGCCATCGTTTTCCAGTGACTGGCAATCATTTGGCCAAAGAACTGGGGATAAGCGTTCGTACGCTTTACAGAGATATCGCAACGCTTCAGGGGCAAGGTGCCAACATTGAAGGCGAGCCAGGACTTGGTTACGTTTTACGCCCCGGCTTTATGCTCCCGCCATTGATGTTTACCGAGGAGGAAATAGAGGCCCTTGTCTTGGGTTCTCGCTGGGTGTCCGAGCGTGCTGACCTTCAACTGAGTAGTGCCGCAAAAGGAGCATTGTCAAAAATAGCTTCTGTTTTACCCCAAGACCTGCGGACCGCACTTGATACCAATTCATTGGTGGTTGGCAAAGGGGATCAAACAGAATTAGAGGCCATCGATCTGTCGCAGATTCGAAGGGCCATTCGAGTCGAGCATAAGGTAATAATCAAGTATCTAGATCTGAAGGGAGCTAGTTCAGAGAGAACGATTTGGCCCGTTGCGCTGGGCTATTTTGATCATGCTCGAATGCTTGCCGGGTGGTGCGAACTACGGCAAGAGTTCCGTCACTTTAGGACTGATCGCATATCTGCTTTGAGAGTAAAGCCCGAGCGCTACCCTCGTCGGAGGCAAGTCTTACTTAAAGAATGGCGCGAGGTGGACATTCATCAGCGGCCGCCGCAGCATTTGTCTTAGCGTGCTTTATATTGCGTTTTCTGAGCCCCCTGGTCGAGGAGTGTATCCTGATCGGTGTGCCCCCTAGCCAGTTGGAAGCGTTCCAGGCCAAGGGCTTCCGTCCTGCATCTCTCTATGCGCGGAAGTAAGAGTCCGGTGAAGACACCTCGGAGTTGCTGCCACATAGATGGAAATAGGCTTAGCTCCGAAAAGCGTTTTTGGCTCTGTGCTGTGCTGGGGGAGTAGAAACAGAACCTCACTCATTTGGATAGAGACGGATGTGAATGGAAGCGTTAGCCACTTTTACTGCTAAGAATTTTAAACCAATAGGCCTGAGCCCAACCCCCGAGATTACTACCTCCTTACCAGTGTCTATCAGCACCATGGAGAAATGCTACTCGGGTGCTATCGACGGTGTTTCCTCAACAGTTTTTACTGCGGCGTTCGACCAGACGACCAGGACGGGCAGTTACATCGGACTCGCAGCCGAGATCGGTGGCTTGGCGCGTTTCAACTCCATTGACTGTTAGTCGGGGTCTTTACCGAAGAAACCGGTTGTTTGAGCAAACTCAACAAACCGCTTGTTTGCGATAGACAAATATTCGTTAGCTCGCCAGCATAGACTGAAACTCATGATCTGTGCCGGTTTGAAGGGAATGCCCAGCAAGCCGGGTACACATTGCTGAATGGAACGCAGCAATGTAGAGGCGCCCATTCCATCCAGTGTTGCCTTGATGACCAGTGAGACGAAATTGGTCTGCAATGCTATTCGATAGCGGGCTCCGGAGGCTTCGCAGAAGGTGTCGAACATATGGCGTTGCAGGAATGTCTGGTCAAAAAGCACCATTTTCTCATCTTGCAGACGCCAGGCCTCGATAAAAGCCTCGCGCGAAAGTGGGTGGCTGTCGTTCATGCACATCACCATCTCGTCGGTGCCTAACAAAACGGAGTCCCATCCGCTCTCTACTCGACGAGACTCCAGCAGGGCGACATCAATGTCACGGCTTTCCAGGCGCTGGCTGATGTCATCCGCACTGCCTTCAATCACCGTCATCACGATACCTGGATATCTCTTGCCAAAGGCGTTGAGTACCTGCGGAACGTAGTTGATCCCGAACATGGGAGGCACGCCGAGACGAATCTCACCACTGTGTAAATGCGACAGATCCCGCAGCTCTTGACGTGCCATGTCTAGTTCGAGCAAAGCGACTTCGACACGGGCAATAAAGCTTTTTCCTTCAGCCGTCACGTTGATTTGTCGTGCCGCGCGGTTGAAAAGCGTAACGCCCAACTCCTCTTCCAATCGAGTAATGGCCATGCTCAATGCTGGTTGGGCGATGTGCAGGCTCTGCGCGGCTTTGGTGAAGCTACCTTGCCGCGCAACTTCTACGCAGCACATCAACGCTTTGAGATTCATACCAGTCATTCTCGGATCGAAACCCAAAGCATAACAATTAGTGATGGAAAAAATCACAACATAATATTTTTCGTGATGGAGGAGTCTCTTTAATATGCCTGCGATAACTGTGTTGTCGCCTTCTCGAGGCTCGCGTCCAGGCAGATGACTTGCCTCTTTCAAAACGGATTTTTACTGAATGCTCAAGTTCAATGCTCATCTCGGCTTCCAATTCAACGATTTGCCTTTTCTCCAGCGTATCGAAGCTGCAGCGGCTGCTGGATTCAAGGCGGTGGAGTTTCCTTCGCCTTATGAATTTGAAGCCAGTCAATTGGCCGCACATTTGACTCAATATTCTCTACCTCTGATCCAGTTCGCTGCACCGGCCGGAGTCACCAAGGGCATTGCTGCGTTGCAAGGCAAGGAAGAAGAGTTTCGTGCAGGTTTAGCCTTGGCCGCCAGGTATGCAAAGGTGTTGGGCTGCTCAAATGTGCACGTCATGTCTGGGATTACTGCACAAGTTTCAGCTGCGCCCAGTTTCATGAGCAACTTGGAATATGCAGTCAAATATTTTGAAGATCGGGGGTTGCGGCCCCTGATTGAAGTGATAAGCCCAAAGGAAATCCCGGGGTACTACATGTCGGATTTCAGCAAAGCGCTACGGGTGCTGGAAGCCTTCCCGAGTATTGGACTGATTCTCGATCTTTACCATGCACAGCTTTTGACCGGCGACGCCGCAAATGTTCTGGATCAGTTTTATGACCGAACCGTCCACGTACAGATTGCGGACTGCCCAGGTCGCCACGAGCCGGGGACAGGCATCTTAAATTTTGCTGAATTGTTCGCGACTCTGGAACATCGTGGATACACAGGATGGATCGGATGTGAATACCGTCCTTCCAGCACTACTGTTGCAAGCTTAGGCTGGCTCAAGTCGCAAAATACTTAGCGCTTGATGGCTGGTTGCTTCCCGTCACGAAGGGTAGCAACCGGCCAAAATCAGCCGATCGAGTAAGCTCCAGAAAAGCGGGTTGCGCGAATTTGCCATTCACAAGCTTGGGTTCGCCTGAGCGCTGCCAGACTGGCTGACGCATGCACATCGGCCGAAGCCTGCGGAGGGTCGGCGACGTGTCTATAACTGTTCGCAGACCCATTTGCCACGACAGCTCTAGATTTGAACCGTTAACTGGTTGGAGTCCTTAATATAAGCCCCTTGCTCTAACGTCTGATTTATAAAGATAACGACAAGTGTGCCGATACTCCAAAAGTACTTCAGGTCACTGCACGCTATTTTTGGCGATGAGCAAGGAACACAAAATGATGTCTATTCGTCAGAACGCGCTCAAAGCATCAGACGTGACCCTTTGCGGTCTGGTGTGCCTAGCTGGGGTGGCCGTCACGTTCTTGGTGCTGATTCTGTTCGCAGGGGCAGAGCAGCGTACCGTTAGCGTTGCTTTTCAACTGGAGGTCGACGAAAGATTCAGTCGCCTGCAACGACGCTTTAATACTCAGGTATTGAAACTAGACGTTGTGAGGCGTTTCTTTATCAACGCCGACGATGTCACTGAAAAGGAGTTTCTGGGATTTGTTACACCTCTAGTTGGAGAGGACGAAGCCTATAGCTGGGTGCCAAGGATTCTCGAGAAGGATCTACAAACGTTTCGCGCTAAGGCGCTCCTCAACGGTACCAGTGATTTTTCTTATCATGAAATTAATCCCGTCACCGGTGAAAGAGTCCCCCTCACCAGCCGGCCGGAACACTGGATATTGCTCTACTTATTGAAGCGCGATGACGTAAAGATCATACCCGGCATGGATATTCTAGCTCGCCCGGGTCGCCAAGCCTTGATGAGCAAGGCACGACAAACACGTCAAATAGTTGTGTCGGAACCGTTGAAAATGACCAATGGGCAGTCGGGGGTTTTCTTTGTCGCACCTGTATTCCAGAAGCCCCCTGAGGTTCCATTGAACGATGATAATTTGCAGGGGTTCGTTGTCTCCAGCGTACGCTTGGCTTCTTTGATGGAACAAGGCATTCCATTACCAAGTCTGCAACGACTGAACGTGACGCTTTCATTGATCGACACGCAGCATCAAGGGGAAAGCATTTATCAGAGCTTGGCCCCCGCGGCCCCTTCAGCGCTGTACACGCAGCGGCTGCTGAAAGTAGCCGACCAAAATTACTTGATCCAGTTTCGACCCAGCTCAACATTTCTGGTCGCCAACAGCTACGCACTGTCCATCAGCCTAATTGTCGTGTTCGGAGCAGGGTTGTCGCTGCTGCTGACCTTGATGGTGTACTTGCTGATTACGCAGCGCGCCCGCGCCCTCTTGCTGGTTGATGAGCGCACGCAAGACTTGCGTTTGTTGAACATTACCGATCACCTGACCGGAGTCTATAACCGCCGATACTTCGAAGAGTTGATGGAGCACTTGCTCATCGAGGCTAACGTGCAATACCGACCTCTGTCGCTGATCATGTTTGACGTCGATCACTTCAAACACATCAACGACCGCTGGGGCCATCAGTGTGGTGATAACGTTCTGAAGTCGTTGTGCACACGAATACGTTCGGCAACACGCAAAACCGATCTGCTGTGCAGAACAGGCGGAGAAGAGTTTGCATTGATCTGCCCGGATAGCGAACTGAACGATACAAGGCTGCTGGCAGAAAAGCTTCGAGCTCTAATAAACACCCTACCATTTGATGATATTGGACAGGCGACTTGTAGCTTCGGCGTTGCAACATGGATTCCATCAGAATCGTTTGACGCCTTCATTCGGCGTGCCGATACCGCGATGTACAGTGCAAAATCAAATGGTAGAGATCAAGTCCAACTTGCCGATATGTAGCAGATCGGCTACCCGGGTGTCACTGCGCAAAAAGCCAAAACTCGACAGCTTCGGAGCCGCGCTCTGCCTTCAGGTCATCATCCCATTGTCCAGCACACGCCCCCTGGTAATCGTAAGCGTTCGGTTAAGTCACCGTGATTCGGACTCTGCGCTCAGAAACTTCAACAGGTAGTCGTTTTGGAACGCCTCAGACCTCGGCAGATCGTGCGAATTACATAAAGATTCGGTCGTCATCGAATTACCAAACCCGTGCTCCACTTTTAGCTTCGGTCATCAGCGCCCATTATCAGACTGAGTGTAGTGGTCAATTAATCCCTGACACGACGTTAAGTTTCATTAGACCACTACAAGGCGAGCTGGGGCTCGATCCTGGCACGGCGAACAAGCGGTTGAATCTGATCGTTAGCTTCTACCAATGGGCTAGCCGCGCCAGGGAATGCTAGTGCTTCGGAGCGCGGGCATACCAACCGTAGATTGCGATGCCGGCATAACAGGTCGCTGGCACGCTCAATGCCATCGCGAGCGTCGAGAGGTCGGCCGCATACCCTGTCAATGGCGGAATAAATGCCCCGCCAACAATGGCGCAACAGAACAGGCCCGAACCTTCCGCCGCGCGATGACCGAGCCCTGCGGTCGCAAGGGTAAAGATCGTCGGAAACATGATGGAGTTGAACAGCCCGACGGCCAGCAGCGACCATCCGGCAACAACGCCTTGTGTGGTGGCAGAGATCGTCAACAGCACAATGACTGCCGTGGCGGCAAAGGCCAGCAGTTTCCCGGGCGCGAAAGTGCGCATCAGCGCCGAGCCGATAAAGCGGCCAACCAGGGCGCCACCCCAATAGAAGGCAACATGCTTGCCTGCGGCTTCGGCGGGAAGGGCCAGGGTTGTCGGCAGCATGAGGTAGTCGGTGATGAGGCTGCCAATCGTGACTTCGGCGCCGACATAGAGAAATATGCAAACGGTGCCGAGTGCAAAGCGCGGCTGCTTTAGAAGGTCGAGCGCAGCGAGTGGATTGAGACGTTCAGGTCTTGTTGAGGGTTGCAGCTCATTTCTTTTCAGCCAGACGATCAAGGCGACCATGCAGATGAAGAGCGTAATGCTTGCATAGGTGTTGCTGATCACGCTGGCTTCCTGCGACAGGAAGGACGTCAGTTCTGCTGGCGACAATGCGGAGGTATCTACCGCATTGAGGGAGCCCAGGATCAGTATGGCACCCAGGTAGGGAGCGACCGTGGTTCCCAGCGAATTGAACGCATGGCCGAGGGTGAGGCGGCTGGGGGCCATTGCGGCGGTTCCGAGTAGTGAAAGCAGCGGGTTCGCAACGACCTGAACGGTTGTCACGCCAATCGCAAGCACAAAGAGGGCGCCGAGGAAGGCTGGAAACAATGCGGACTGGGTGGCAGGAATGAAGAGCAGGCATCCACCAGCCATCAGCAGCAACCCGAGGACGGCCGCTCTCATGTAGCCGATTCGCGAAATGAGCAGGCCTGCGGGTATGGCGAAAATGAAATAGGCAAAAAAGAATGACGACTGCACAAGCATGGCCTCGGTATAGCTGAGGCTGAAGAGGTGCTTGAGTTTTGGCACCAGGACATCGTTAAGGCTGGTGATGCTGCCGAGGATGAAAAACAGCGCGAACACGTAGGTGCTCATCCGTTGGGCGTGGGGTGTTGCCAAACTGTTGGTGACAGTCGCGCTAGCACTAGCATTCGTCATCACGGGCTTCCTTTCTTGTGATTGTTACTTTCAAGGAAAGCTCTATAGAGCCTCGGGCACCTTGACAGTGGGACAGCGCTATCTTTGTGCGGTGAAGTACTCGCCAAAGGAGGGTGCGCTGCCATCTGATTTTTTGTCTGTAGCCGCTACCGCTCACCCAAAGTCCAGGGCCAGTCGTTAGAGGGCGCTACCTTAGTGCCTGACTTTTCATTTGGCAAGCCGCAGGATCTCTTGGGGGGATGCCGAGATAAGGGGTAAATTCGCTCATTTGGGCTGCAGTAGGGCCGTGGGCACTTGGACGCTCGAACTGGTGTTCGCCGGGTCGCTACGCAGCGGTAAGCGGGCAGCTGCGATCATGAGCTTGATTCAGTCAACCCGCATGAATGGGCATGATCCTTATGCGTATCTCAAAGATGTGCTGACGCGCCTGCCGACGTAGCGAGCGAGTGAGATCGATCAACTGCTGCCACAGCATCCCACGCCCGAAATTACAACAGGCTTACCAGTGTCGATCAGCTCCATGGAAAAGTCCTATACAGGAGCTATCGATGGTATTTCTTCAACAGCCTTTACTGCGGCGTTCGACCAAGCATCAAGAAGGGGCTGCTACATCGCGATGGAGAGCTTCAAGGGGACGGTGAATTGGGGTAGAGGGTTCCTTTAACTTCATTCACTCCGCCTCCACTACCGGAATTGATCGTGCAGATGAGTTTTTCTGCATAGTTGGAGGCAGTGGTACGGATGGTTTGAAAGGGATATCAGGGTCAGGAGGGATCACAATTGACATCGATGGAACGCACCCTGCCATTCAAATTCCTGGGAGAGCGGGTAGGGGGCTTCAACTTCGAAGGTCGCCCCAGCATGTACGCGAACGGCAAACAGAGATTTATGGATGGTAGCAACAAGATCTACGCATGCGAGCTTGGCCGTCTCGCGCGAGAGCTGATGGCAGCCACACCTATGTTGTTACGAAGACTGGAGTCTCTCATTCTTTTATGTTGCAGCTACGCGAGCCAAGCAAAGCCTGGCGATCATCATTGATAAACCTGGTAGGTCCAAACTGCCAGTGTGGGTGCCGTAATTGAGAGGAGCAGGGCGCTCGCGAGGGGCAAACTGTAGTTCTAGGCAAACCCTAGCAGTGCTAGTAGGCAGCCTGGGCAAGTCCTATGAAGCGACAAGCAGAATTTGAGATCATCTAGGAATCTTGGTTTTTACACGCGAGTTGCCGATTTGCGCGCGCCGAACGCCGTACCTGGCTGAACGTCAACTGCGCTAATTTTTTTGCAATTTCTGTTGCACCTAGCAGCGCCTCATCATTCCTTGCTGCATCGGCAATAGCAGCCCGATGCCGTCGGATTAAGGCCTGGATACCGCTGATAGTCATGCCTTTCCACCTTCGACTTTCTGTGAGCGTGCAGACATCAGGGAGCGCCTTTTTGGTCGGCAACCCTTGAGATTCAACGTAGCCCTTCAAAATCAGAATGAACTCATGATCCAGACTCTTATTTGGTGGGGGTTCCGGAGGCCTAGCCATGACCGGCGCCGGTTGCCCCCGAACCCCGGCACGCCACAAATAATTGAGAAAATGGAAGGTAATACCGTGCACCTTGCGCATCACTGTGCTGACGATTGGGGTCTCCGGGGCGCGTCGATAGCACGGGCGCCAAGCCGGATTAATTGGCTGTGTTGTGAAAACTGGCTGGCCACGGAACACGAAAGTACGATTAATTGAATGGAGGTTGAGGTTTGTAGCTTCTGAGTAAAGAGCGTCCATTATAAAAAAAATGATCCAAGGGGCACGGAGTCGATCAAGCAGGGACAAGGCAGTGAATATCCTGCGGTTCAGCCGTCCAACATGGGGAGAAGTTCCGTCCCGACATATTATTTAACTTATGGGCGATGTCAGATGTTCATGGCTCCAATAAGTCCTTTTAAAATAAAGGTTTAGATTAGAAAAACAAAGCGCATGCTCTCCAAAACTTGTTCATGACCGACTGTTTAGACCGCAGCGGTGCAAACAGTGGTTATCTGCGCAAATCCAGTTGCCTCTGGCATTGCAGCGGGGGGGGGGAGGAAGTTACACCAATATTTTCGAACGGGAGTAATCTCTATATGTGTCACGAGCGGCAACGTTTTCAATCTTCACATTCGTTCGTTGCGAGTAGACAATGCGCGCTCTGTTCCGGGGTAGTTCAGCGGTAGAACACTCGGCTCTTAACCGGGTGGGCGCTGGTTCGAATCCAGCCCCCGGACCCACTACATCGCAGGGTCAGAAGGACAAATGTCCAGGCACGATAGGGAAACGGATGCAATGGCCGGCATAAACGCCGGTTATGCGGTCTTTCAATTATCTCGAGCATTGACCGCATCGGGTCTAGACACTGAGAAAACGCGCGAACGGATTGAGCGCTGGCAGCAGGTGGTCGAACACATGGTGCAAGGCACCGCGCTGTATGGCTCACGTATACCACTCGTGGATGTGCCTGAATGGGTCACGCTGGAGGTAGCCACGGGTGGTTTTGCCACTGGACAGTATCTGGCCGGTGGTGCACTGACCGTGTACGAGCGGCGGCTGGCCGCCTCAATCCCAGGCATCCGCCCTGGTTTTGAACGACTTGATCTCAACACCTGGCACCTTACGGATGAGGGGATCGAAGCACTGCAAAAGCAACTGGTGAACAGCGACTATCGGATCGATGTACCAGAAGAGGCAGCACTACTGTACGTGGCTTGGCTGTTGGGACAGCAGCGCACGGAGGAAGCACGCAGACTGATTGAGTCGATCGCACCTTTTTTTGAGCAACTGCGTTTCTTTCCAATGGCTTCTGACGGGCTACCGCTCGCGGCGGTGGAAGTGCAGATCTTCGATGTCGGCGATATCAAAAAGCTGCTTTCAAAACTCCCTGCGCAGCAGCGTCTGGCGGTGCAAAAACATATGGTCATGACTCGGTTGCCTCTCTTCGATGCAGCTATCTCGCTCTTCCTCTTAACGTACCAGGATGATTGGCCTTGTCGGCAATATCCTGAAGGCTGGCTTGAGCAGGCGAATGCGCTAAGTAGTCAGTTCGATGCCACCGGTAGCAATGACATCCTCAACGTTGAACCTTTCAGGGGGCGGGTAGGGGAGTTGTACGCGTTGCTAAGGCTCTGCTCCCGTGACCCAACCTCGCTGACAGGGCGTCAAGTCGGACGTATTCGGCGGATCGTCAATGATTTCGTGTGCAAACATGGTCATCCCGAATCCGAAGATCATCTACAGAGCCGAGCCATACAGCGCCGTCAGGTGGCCGCGCCCGAGCATTATCTGATCGCCAAGGCGGTTTCTCAGCGTCTGACCAGCTATACGAGCTCGGAAGGCATCTCTGATTTTTCGTCCCTGTTGGAACCAATTACCAGTGAGGAGGCGAAGGCATATTCGCTGAAAACAGGTGTCGCCATTCCTCCCGCAGTTCGCCGACGCCTCGAGCGCTGTCGAAAGGGAACCATCAGTCAGTTGATTGACAAGGGATTGATCACATCTGGGGATACCGTGGCGCGAGTACTGCCAGCGATGACGGCCGAAATCTGCAGTGCTGGATTTCGCGATGCGACACTGCGCACATTGTCTATCGCAACGTATCGTGCTTTTCAGCGACGCCGTTCATTGCTGCTGCTCAACCTACAGAGCCAAATCAAAATCAGTGAGTTGCCTTGGGTGGCGGCCGTTGAAGGTGAACGAGAGGCACACACTGTCGCCGTTGAGGGAGCCAGACAAGCCTTGATCGAATCCTCGGCAACAACCCTCGCTGCTTTCCCTCAGGCAATCCTTCCGAACAAGCTACTTCAGGAGTTTGGTTCGCTTGCTGTCACGGCGAAGCTGGATCTTCCTTTTGTGGAGGAGGTCGCGGCGGACATTTTCATGGGAACCTTTTCGAATAAATTCGTGGAAGCAGCCAGGCGAGCGGCCTCGTTGATAGATGGCACCCTTTACGCTCATTATTACGACATCGACACGAACCAACTGGCGATCCTTCCCGATAAGCCGAAATCAAAGAGCAGAAACTATTTCCAGCGTGACTTGGATACCAGTGATGCATTGGCGAACCTGTGCGCGGAGCGGGCTAATGCACCCTTGGGGGCATGGCATTCAGCAACCAACGGAAGGATCATCGAGCAACAACAGATTTTGACGACGCAAAACCTTTCGCTTCTATTTGGTGATCTCGGTTTGAAAGCGCTGCTACATCATCGCTTGGGTTCACTTGCTCAGGAGTGCTTCCAATGGATATGCATGCGGCAGCAGATGAAAATCAAGCTCTATCACTCAAGCTTGGTGATGCTCAAAAATACCGCTTATGCCTGGCGCCAGATGGTGTTTTATTTATCCTTGCAGGATGACGCCGAGAGGCGTTGCGCAATCGATAGCATCGAAGCTCATTTCGCGGCTCAACCCATTGCATTCCGGGAGAGATTTCTACCGGCAATTATGGGGTTGCGTGTGGCAGCTTCCGGGCTCACGTTGACCCTGAACCGCCAGAAAAGTGAGGGGGCTCAGGTTTTTCTCGGATGGACCACCGAACGACATTGGTTGTTACCGCCACAAACGAACATCAATTAAACGTTCCGCTGTATCGGTGAAGCGTGCTTGAGCGCCTCAAAAAGTGATGTTTGCATATCCAGCTGGAGTTCTTGTACAGACGGGGCAAAACTTTCAACGAGAAGAGCCTGGACGTCTGCAAAATCGGAAAGTGGTGGAGTTTGACCTCAAGCATATAAAGTTCCTCACAGACACATCATTGAACTTATGGGCGATGTCATATGTTCATAAGTCATTCGGAACCGCACGCTGCTGTAGTCTTATGGTTAATGCCGTTGGAGAATGTTCATAGGTCTATGTTCATGGAAAAAGGCCGGCGACTTCAAGTGCGGCATATTTGGGCAAGTTTCTCCAGGCTTTCCGACCTTCTTGGCTCTAGCGGCTTGCGCGAGCTGTCCTTTGAGCAGTTGAGTTTGGCGGATTGAATTACTCCATCGACATTTTAAAAAAGAAGCGGCACAAAAAATCGGACGGAGGGCGGTGATGGGCAAAAAGATCGACATGAACAAACTCGCGGGTATCGAATATCATGGTACGCCCGGAGTTACCCAGCGATGCGTTGACGCACTAAAAAGCGTTCTGGGGGCGGGCGAACATGTACAAGCGGCTTGGATTTTGTCGTGGTTCGACGGAAAAATAGGCGAGCACAGTATCCTGCTGACCGTCTCTCCCTATCTGCAAATATTGATCAAGCCTGGATTCAGATCGGGATATTCAGGAACTGGCCCGACAGGACTTTCTACTGCCATTGAGTTGCTTCAGCTGTTTAAGGTGGATATTGAGGAATACGATGTTGATGAGGAATTTCATCGTCGTTGCGAAGCTGGTTGCCTCCTCTCATCTGATCTGAAAAACCTGACTCAATCCAGGCCCGTCCGACCTTCCCGATATTATGAATACATTGAGCGCCCGTCCTATCGCGCCAGAGCTGATGTCCTCCACCTGCTTGAAGAGTTTCCAGCTGTATTGAATCTGGGTCTGCTCGACGAACGACTAATCGATCTATCGATTGGATTTCTCGACAATCCGGACTTCGCCATCACGACTGCTTTCCGAAGATTGGAAGATATCGTTCGAACCCGGATCGGGGTCTACGATAAGAGCAGCAACCAGCTTTTCACGCACGCATTCGAAGGGAATCGATCGTTGCTGCATTGGGATGACCAGGACGCAGGGGAGCAGGCGGGTAAATCCAATTTGTTCAAGTCCGTGACGATGGCTTATCGCAATCCACGCGCTCACCGAGAGGTTGTAATGAGCAGTCGTGAGGCGGTTCGCGAGTTCATGCTCGTCAACCAGTTGTACCTCCTCGAAGCCACTGCGGTACCGCGTTTGATCTAATTCATCGTTTTTTTGCGAGCAAAACTGTCAGAATTTTTTGCAGACACAGGATGCTGATGTACGTGGGGATGACCCGGCCGACTCACATGTTGTGTCTGGCCATACCGAGCTCCTCCTTTATCGGGCGTGCAGGGGTTTGGACGTTTCCTGGAAACCTAGTTTCGCGATCAGGTCGCCCGTGACTGTACGGAGGGAAAATCGGGAATGGGTGGGATGAACGGCCGGCGTCATTGGCAAACCCTCGCGTTAAAATCATTGAATGGTGATCTACGTTTAGCAGATGTACTAAGCGCTAACGCTAAGCAGTATTCGAAGCGTGAGGTACCGAAACGGGGTTTCGTGAAAGCGCAACGTATGGGAGGGGGTGATAATGGGCAGTCAAGCTTCTGATTTTTGGGGATGTGGCGACCGGGGATTAGTGACACTGGACAACAGCATAGGAAGTTCCGCCAAGACACATCATTTAACATAATATACATTACACGTAACATTATATTTCAAGATTAGTCCAGCGGACGCAGGTTTTCGAGGATCCCTTTCATTCGATGCTCTTGCTTGTGGTGGAAAATGCAGGACGATCTCTGATGAATCAACCTATGTGCGTGCGGTGTGTCGATTTTACTGTCGATGGAAAACTACACGCTATCGGGAAGCTGCAAGGTGAAGCGGCTACCGCCATTCGGATTGGGCTCATGTCGAATGCCCCATCCAAGGTGATCTACAACACGCTCGACGGTGGATAGGCCCAAGCCCGAACCACCCGTGAAATCATCTGCGCCCCTAAAGCCGATTTGGGATTTGACAGGCATTCCTCGCATTTCTGATTGAGCTGTTCCCTTCAACGCCACCTTGGGATGAACTAATCAACAAAGTCGTGGGCGCGAGGCAGGAAAAAGGCATTCTGACGGTTTCTGAATGATCTGGCCCAGAGTGTGTAAAAACGTCGTCGCGAACACTTGCTATGGTTTTTGAGGGTTTCGTCGCAGGGATCGCCTATGAAGCGCTTTATCCAATGTGAACATCGAGGCCAAGACACCTTTACTTCCCGAGAGCCTTGATGACTATGCCCACGATGCCAATCCGGTTCGCGTAGTCGACATCTTGGTCTACGATCTCGACCTCCGCCGTTATCGTTCCTGCCCCCTCTTCACTCTACTAATACCGGGACAGACCACATGCGTAGGCTCTGAGGTGTTGTCCCTCCTGAGTTGACAGTAAAACCGTTTCCACCCTCTTTTCCTTTTTTCATAGATCATTAATCTGAGCCCATGTTGAACGACACCTCTAACTCGCATCGATAAAGGATTTCACCATGAGCCACGCCAGGTGCGCAAATGATGAACTGGTTCTCGGTAGCTTGCGAATTGCAGGGCGACTGGCGCAACGACATCGAAGGCCTGGGTAACCTGCTGTCCCAGCGCATTCCGAATTATCGCAACCTGATGAACAGCTACTCGGCATTAGCAGCGCGCTAAGCTTAATTCGGCCTTACAATTTCGAAAGCGCATACAACAAAGGGCCCTTGAAGGGCCCTTCGTTTCTACAACTTCGCCTGTGTGAGGTTTTTTGTAGACCTTCACCTGGCGGGGCTTACGCGTGCCGACACTTTAGGGTTAGAGCCGAGTAAAACACCCTGTGGAGCGTAACTCTATCTCCCCCCCTCGGCTAACTCGTTCGGGCAGGGTTACTAACTGCGAACAGATCCTGACTCAAACCACCGTGACAGCCGCATTCAACATCAACACCACAATCAAACCGACCACGGCCACGATGGATTGAACCACTGAAATGGTCTTGGTGGCTTCGCCCATAGTCATGCCGAAGGATTCCTTCACCATCCAGAAGCCCGCATGGTTCGCATAGTTGAAGAACAGCGAGCCGCAGCCTATGGACAAGGCAAGCAGAGGCAGGTTGAGGCTGGGATCAGCACCTGCAAGCGGCGCCAGCAAGCCAGCAGCACCAACGATACCGACAGTGGCAGAACCGGTAGATACCGAGAGCAACATCGCGATCAACCAACCCAAGATCAGCGGAGGGAACGCAGACTGCTGAGTCAGGTGCACAATGGCATCGCCCACCTTGGCGCTGGTCAACAGCTCCTGAAAGGCACCACCGCCGGCGATGATCATGATGATTGAGGCGATTGGCTTGAGGCTCTTGCCCAGGGATTCGCGCAATTGCCCCGCATCGCCGCCCCGCGCGAGTACCAGACTTGCCCCTGCGAACAGCACGCCCAGGAGCATGGCGATCAGGGGATTGCCCAAGAAACTAGCCATTTTCAGGATCGCATTGTCCTTGGGTAATACCATCTCAGCGACGGCATGAATCAGCATCAGGATCGCCGGTAGCAAGGCTGCCAGCACGCCAAGGCATACGCTGGTGCTTGGTTGATCGTCGGCTTTTTCAGCCAGGGTGAACTGATCTAGCAAAACCTGATCGGGCCGAGTGCTCATGCGCGGCGAAATGAATGCGCCATAAAGCGGGCCGCCTAAAATCATTGCAGGAATAGCCGCAAGGAAGCCATAGAGCATTGTGGGCCCAACCGAGGTTTTGAGCGCGGCGATGGCCGTCAAGGGGCCAGGGTGCGGCGGTACCATCCCGTGCATGGCTGCAAGTGCCGCAATCACCGGAACACCCACATACACATAGGCTGAACCTTTGAAGCGAGCCTGGCTTTCCAGCTTTCGCGCCACGCTGAATATCAGCGGCAGCATGATCACCAAGCCCACCTCGAAAAACATGGGAATGCCAATTACAAATGCAACCATCATCATGGCCCAAGGTATCATCCGATCCGATGTTCGCTTGAGGATGACCTCGGCGACCTGCTCTGTGACGCCTGCGTCAGCAAGAATTTTGCCTAGCATCGCTCCAAGCGCGATTACGACCCCTACTGCCCCCAGTGTCTTTCCGACGCCGGTGATCAAGTGGGAGACTATGGTTTCTGGTTCCATACTGGTTGCAAAGCCAACGCCAACGGAAACTACTAGCAAGGCCAGGAGCGGGTGCATTTTGAGACGCGACACGATGAGCGCCACCAGCACCAGGACGCTCACCAATGCGGTCAGTAAGAGGTCTACATCTAAGGGAGTCATGAAAGGATCTCGGCTGGGCTGGCGCTCAAACTGCACTCAGATTTGAAAGAGAAGTTTGAAACCGTAACGCCTGTCGGCGCACGCAATAAACCAAACATCGTTTGGGTGCTTTCAACTTCGGCATTGGATGACGTGTTCATGGAATCTACTCTCTTGTAATTGGAATATGCTGCTATTACACAGAACTCTCGATGAGCCACGATAGGTTTTACTGCAACGGTCGCACTTCGAATGTTCTGTATGTATTCGTTTAAATGGGTGAGATGAATGGTCATCTGCAAATGCAGGCGTAAATTTCAGCTTTCGCCTTTCGCAAAACCGAATAACCTTCGAGGGACTTGCACCAGCAACGAATAGCTAACCTGCGTCGAACACTCCAGGGCTTGCAACTGATCGACTACGGTGCTGAAACCGATGCTTTGCTCATGCTGCGTATGCGGCCAGTCGCTGCCCCACACCAACTGGCGAAGGCCGAAACTTTGTTCCAGCAGCGGTAATGCCATTCGAGCGAAATTGATGTTCTGTTGCGGCGTACCTCCCAAACGATAGATTCCCGATACCTTCATCCAGATCGAACCTTTCGATCCCAACTCCAGTAACTCGCAAAAGCCGGGCTGATCGACGCCCGAATTGGCATCCGGCCGACCAAAGTGATCAATCACCAACTTCAAACCGAACGGCGTCAATTGATGGATCAGTCCCGGCAGATCCTTTACCTCCCTATGCAACTCGACATGCCAGTCAAGATCAGCAATGTGGCTAAAAAACTCTCTCCAGGCACTGTTACGAAAATCAGGTAACGCCTTACCCATAAGGTTCAAGCGAACGCCGACCACGCCCAGGTGATCCATGTCATTCAACATGGCGCGACTGACGCCTGGCTCCAGCACAACCACTCCTCGCAACTGCTCCGGCGCTTGCTTCAACGCCGCCAGCAGGTAGCTATTGTCGGTGCCGAGAAAGCTCGGTTGCACCAATACGCCATGACTCAGACCATGAGCGTGCAAGTGCGTCAGATACTGCTCAAGCGTGGCGTCGTAATCAGGGGTATAGCGCCGTGCACCGACCAGGCATAGATCACGGCTAAACACATGAGCATGGGAGTCGATGCCGGTGATCGGCGTAGAACAGGTGTCAGTCATAGCGTTCATCTATAGAAGGTAAAGGGCATCAGGCCCGCGCACTCTCGTTGCCATTGACCGTTGCTGGCACCGATGCACTCGAGGCTTCGAGGCTGCGTCCACGGGTTTCCGGCAGACAAAGTGCCGCGATCACCGCCACGCCGTAGGCAATCCCTGCGTCGATGCCAATCGCAGACCCAAGCGACATGGAGTCGCTCATGTGACCGACCAGGAACGGGAACACCGCGGAAAGCACTCGGCCAAAGTTGTAGCAGAAGCCGACGCCGGCGCCGCGCACGTCTGCCGGGTACAGCTCGTTGAACAACGCGCCGAGGCTCGCTGGAATACCGGCCGCGAAGAAGCCGAGCGGGAACCCCAGAAACAGCATCTGGGTATTGGTCAGCGGCAGGAACACATAACACTGCACGGTGACGACACAGCACAACGCGAACAGCACGATGTTTTTGCGGCGGCCAATACGGTCGATCAAGAATCCGCTAACAACGCAGCCACACCAGAAGGCAAAGATGATCACGGCCAGGTAGCCACCGGAGTTCAGCACCGACAGGTTGCGTTCGGTCTTGAGGAATGTCGGCAGCCAAGTCATCACCGCGTGGTATCCGCCGTGTGCGCCCAAGCCCAACAACCCGCCGAACAGCGTTACGCGGAGCAGTTCAGGTCGGAAAATACCGGCCAGGGATTTGAAGAAGCTCTGTGGAATGGCGTGTTCTTTCTGCAAACGTTGGAAGCTGTCAGGCTCCTCGACATTACGCCGTACCCAGAGGATCAGGAACGAGGGCAGCAGGCCTACGATAAACATCACACGCCAGGCCATGTCTTGCGGTACGAACGTATAAATCAGCGCAAATACCCCGACCGCCAGCCCCCAACCGACCGCCCAGGCACTTTGCACAGTGCCCATCACTTTGCCGCGGTATTTCGGGTTGATGGTTTCTGCCATCAATACCGCGCCGGCGGCCCACTCACCGCCAATGCCGAAGCCTTGCAGTGCCTTGACCATCAGCAACTGATGGAACCCTGTGACGAAGGCGGACAGAAAGGTGAAGAAGGAGAACCACAGAATCATCCACTGCAACGTACGCACCCGGCCGTAGCGGTCGGACAACGTCCCCCCTACCCATCCGCCGATGGCCGAAGTGACCAGCGTGACGCCGCTGATCAGCCCGGCATCGCCCTTGGTCAGTGCGAACGCAGCGATCAATGCCGGAATGGCCAGGCCGAACATTTGTACTTCCAGAGCATCCAGCGACCATCCGCCGAAGCAGGCCCAGAACGTTTTGCGCTCCCGAGGAGTGACTTGGCGATACCAGCTGAACATGATTTCTTATCCTTATAAGTGAAACGTGAGGCAGCCGAAAGCGAACCGCGCCGCTACGAGGCCAGGCATGGCAAGCAAGACGATGAAGACGGCGCAGATCAGGCGCCGATGAGCGATCCGCTATTGAGGCAAGGCGCTAGCGAATATCCACGCTGTAACGGAAATGCTCGGCATGACCACGGGAGCGACGCCATTCCAGAGGCGTCCCGGCGTAGTCACGCGCCAGACGCTCGATCACCACCACGGGACTGTTGACCGGTACTTGCAGCAATCGCGCATGCACGTCGTTTACAGACTCGGCGGTGAGTGTTTCTTCGGCAGAAGCGACGACCTGACCGCAGACTTCTTCGTAAATCGGATACAACAGCGGCCCTTTTCGACTCAGGTCGATCTCCAGCAGCGGCTGAAACCGGCTGCGAGGTAGCCAGATTTCTTCGGCAAGTACCGGCTGAACATCGAGAAGACGTACGCGAACAATGCGAATAACCGGTGCGTCGATTGGCAGGCCTAACGTTTGGGCCACCGCCGAGGGTGCGGCCACCGGCTCAATCGACAAGATGCGACTCTCCGGCACCTGGCGCTCGCCCGCAGCGGTCTGGAAGCGGAAAAATCGGAACAGTGACGATTGAAACTGCGGCCGGCGAACGAAGGTGCCTCGACCTTGCTGACGCTCAAGAACGCCCTCACTGACCAGCGCGTCAACCGCTTTGCGTACGGTGCCAGTGGACAGTTGGTACTCCGCTGAAAGTGCAGCCTCGGTGGGAATGGCCTCCCCGGGACGCCAACGATTGTTGGCAATCTGTTCAGCCAACTGATCTCGCAGGCGCTGATAAAGCGGTAGCCGGACATCGCTGGATAAGGAGTTCATCGACTTTATTCACCTTGTTATCTAGTCATATATATGAATCTTGAGGCGAGTATTCTCCTGATGCATTTTTCTGTCAACAAGGGTTGCTGATCTCGCTGACGAAAGGTGGGTGAGCCTAGGTCAACTGGAATGACCCACTGCCTCAATCCGAGTGAGCCCTACCCGCTCAGCCTGTTCTAAAATCTCCTCTGGCGTCGCGTCCGTAGTGGGCTTGATCTGGACTATGTGATTCAGTCCGGCACGCTTAAAGGTGTCGGATTTGGATGGCGCAACGGCAAGTCCAACAGCGAGGCGGCGCGTGACCAGGACCAGAATCGCTTGATCGTGAGCTACAGTATTCCGCTGCTTTAGCCAATCGACATCACGATATCGCGCACTTGGTAATCGCTGGCCCGGCCGCTTTACTTCAGCGCTGATGCAGAGTCAGCGCTTTATTGGCAGCCCCCCGACATGTAAGCGTCAGGCGGCTCCGGCAATGCGGCAAGCATGTCTTGCAGTCCGGCGGCCCATTGCATACGGATACGCATGAAATACGGGTCGTCGGCCGTGATGCGATAACTTTTTGCACCACCAAAACTGTCTTTTCTGAACACCAGCAGATCCAGCGGCATACCCACCGACAGGTTGCTGCGCATGGTCGAGTCGAACGAGATCAGCCCGCAGCGCAGGCCCTCTTCGAGTGATGTGCGGTACGTGAGGTTGCGATCGAGTATCGGCCTGCCGTACTTGCTTTCACCCAATTGCAGGAATGGCGTGTCCTCCGTCGCCTGAATGAAGTTGCCTTGCGGATAAATGCTGTACACATCCATCGCCCCCTCCGCGATCTGCCCGCCCACCAGAAAAGAGCAACTCAAGTCGGTCTTGCCGGCCAACTTGGTACGGTCCCGGGCGACGACTTCGCGAACGGTTTCGGCCACCAGCACAGTGGCGTCATAGAGTGTGCGGACATTCAACAGGTGCGGGCCAGGCCCACTGCAACGCTGCTTGAGCAAGTTCACCACCGATTGCGAGGTGGCCAGATTGCCCGCGGTCTGCAACACAATCAGCCGCTCGCCCGGCGTGCTGAAAATAAACAACTTACGAAACGTTGAAATCTGGTCGATACCGGCATTGGTCCGTGAGTCGGAGATGAACACCATCCCGTCGGCTAGGTGCATAGCGACGCAATAAGTCATTTGCGCTTACTCGTGAATTCTGGATGAAAGGCCATACCGTCTCCCTGACGGCATGGCCAATTACGATGAACGTTTCAGGCTTATTGGTGCTGAACCTGAAACAGCGACGTTACCTGTACCCGCGCCAGCATCGACTCGGCGCCGCCACCACGACGCATGCCACGTACCGGGCAGGCGTCGAGGTAGTCCAGGCCCACCGCCAGTTTCAGATGGCGTTCGGGCCGGGCCAGCCGGTTGGTGACATCGAAGCTGTACCAACCATCGTCGAGCCAGGCTTCGGCCCAGGCATGGCTGGCCAAGTGGTTTTCATCTTCGGTGCACAAGTAACCGGAGACATAACGCGCAGGAATCCCCAGGCTACGGGCGCAGGCCAGGAAGGCGTGAGTGTGGTCCTGACAGACCCCGCCTCCGCCCGCAAACGCCTCGGCGGCCGTGGTGTCCACGGTGGTTGCGCCCGGGTTGTAGACCATATGGTCGGCCAGGCCGTGCATCAGGTCGATCAACGCCGTTCGATCACGCCGTATGCCGCAGTGCTGCACGGAGAAGGCATTCAGGGCATCGTCCGCAATCGTCAGCTTACTGGTGCGCAAAAACGGCAAAGGCGATTGGCTGTCGCGCTCGAGCTCACGGTCCGAGTCGATATCCACCTGACCATAAGCTGTCAGTACCAAGGCCCCATGGGGTTCGTCCATCGTCAACACATGCAGGATGTTCCCGTACGGATCGAACTGGCTGCGCACCAGGCGCGGCAGTTCCAGGTGCCATTCCAGGATGCGCTGGCGTTCACTGTTCTGCGGCGTCAGACGCAGGAACTGAATGCTGGTGCAGACTTCATCGGCGTAGCTGTAGGTGGTGTCGTGACGTATGGACAGTTTCATACGGCCTCCAGATAGGACTCGTGAACGGTCTGGCCGAGATGGCGAACCTGGGAGATGAAGTCAGTCAGCCAGAGGTGCAGACCGAAGCCGAGAATCTCGTCGATACCGGTGTAGCGCAGCCGAGCATTCAACTCGGCGGCCAATCGCTGGGCGGCCCGCCCGTTGCTGCCCGGCAGGCTGGCGAGTATATGGTCCAGTTCCTCGATACAGGCATGCAACGAACGTGGGACGTCGCTGCGCAACAACAGCATCTCGGAGACTTGCTCGGCGCCCGGCGCATTGCGGTAGATCTCGTTGAACGCCTCGAAGGACGACAAGGCCCGCAACAAGGCACTCCACTGGTAGTAGCCGCGCGCGGAGTTGTCACTCACCTCCTCCGACTCCTCGCCGAACATTTCGTAGCGTGCATCCAGCAGGCGCAGCGTGTTGTCTGCCCGCTCAAGGAAAGTCCCCAGGCGAATGAAGCAGTAGGCATCGTTGCGCATGATGGTGCCCGAGGTCGCACCGCGGAACAGGTGCGAACGCTCCTTGACCCACTCGCAGAAATGGCTGATGCCATAGCGCGCCAGACCATTGCTGGCGATGTTGCGCATCTCCAGCCAGGTGGCGTTGATGTTCTCCCACATGTCGGCGGTGATGCGTCCGCGCACGGCATGAGCATTGGCTCGCGCGGCTTGCAAACAGCAATAGATACTCCCGGGGTTGGTTTCATCCAGCGCGAAGAAGTGCAACATGCGTTCGGTGTTGAGCTCTCCATAACGCTCGTTGTAATCGTCCAGCGTACCAGCGGCGAGCAGCGACATTGCCAGTTCGGCGCGGCCATCGGTACGCCCCGCCTGAGGCATCAACGACAACGAGTAACTGACTTCGAGCATGCGCGCCAGGTTTTCGGCGCGCTCCAGGTAACGGGACATCCAGTAGAGGTCCGAAGCGGTTCTTGAAAGCATGTCTTAGTCCTCCACTACCCAAGTGTCTTTGGTGCCGCCGCCCTGAGACGAGTTCACCACCAGTGAGCCTTCGCGCAATGCCACGCGGGTCAGGCCACCGGGCACCAGACGGGTTTCTCTGCCCGACAGCACAAACGGGCGCAGGTCAATGTGGCGTGGGGCGATGCCGTTTTCGACAAAGGTCGGGCACGTTGACAGGCACAGGGTTGGTTGGGCGATATAAGCTTCGGGGCGTGCCTTGAGGCGCGCGCGGAAGTCTTCGATTTCCGCCGCCGTGGCCGCCGGGCCGACCAGCATGCCGTAGCCACCGGAACCCTGGGTTTCCTTGACCACCAGTTCAGGCAGATTCGCCAACACATGGGACAGTTCTTCCGGTTTGCGGCATTGCCAGGTAGGCACGTTCTTGAGGATCGGTTCCTCGGCGAGGTAGAAGCGGATCATGTCGCCGACATAGGGATAGATCGACTTGTCGTCGGCCACACCAGTGCCGACGGCGTTCGCCAGCACCACGTTGCCTGAGCGGTAAGCGGCAATCAGGCCCGGTACGCCGAGCATGGAGTCCGGGTTGAACGACAGTGGATCGAGATACGCATCGTCGAGACGGCGGTAAATGACGTCCACCTGTCTGGGGCCTGCGGTGGTGCGCATATAGACGTGATCGTCGCGGACAAACAGATCGGCGCCTTCAACCAGTTCCACGCCCATTTCACGGGCCAGGAACGCATGCTCGAAGTAAGCGCTGTTGAAGCGGCCCGGGGTCAGCACCACGGTCGTGGGATTGTCCAGCGGGCTGGAGCTCCTCAGGGTGTCCAGCAGCAGGTTCGGGTAGTGATCGATGGGCGCCACACGCTGGGCGGCGAAGAGCTCGGGGAACAAACGCATCATCATCTTGCGGTCTTCAAGCATGTAGCTGACGCCGCTGGGAGTGCGCAGATTGTCTTCCAGTACGTAGTAGCTGCCATCGCCGTCGCGGACCAGATCGACCCCGGCGATGTGGGCGTAGATGCCCCGGTGCAGATTCAGGCCCTGCATGGCGACCTGATAACCCTCATTGGCCAATACCTGTTCGGCCGGAATGATGCCCTCCTTGAGAATACGTTGCCCGTGGTAGATGTCGTCCAGGAACATGTTCAATGCCTGGACCCGCTGAATGCAGCCCTTCTCGACCATTTGCCATTCGCTGGCCTTGATGCTGCGCGGAATGATGTCGAACGGAATCAACCGTTCGGTGCCCTGCTCGTCCCCGTATAAAGTGAAGGTGATGCCGGCTCGGTGGAACAACAGGTCGGCTTCGCGACGACGTTGATCCAGTAACTCCAGAGGTGTGTCCGCCAACCAACGTGCGAACTCCTGGTAATGTGGGCGGCAGCCACCACTCGCATCATACATTTCGTTAAAAAAAGCTCGGGACATACCCTACTCCTTGCCGCGATACAGACGGCATTTTCTTATAACTTCGCTATTTCAATAAAATCAGGCCTTACGTTGTTTTAGTGAGTACTGTTTCTGTTGAGCACCTCAGTGTGCGTCGTTAACTTCCTGTCTCATTTGGAAACAAATTCCGCATGAATTCGGCAACCTCTTGACGCGTTCCGACGCCAGAGACTTGGCCTTTGCGGTTTGATTTCTGGCGCCCCATTTATAACGTTCCCCCATTATTTTTTTTCGATGAAAAACCACACTTGCGGTGGTTTGAAAGTACTTTTGCAAGGGCTGTGCCCAACTATTGTTACGATCGATAAAAACCGGAAAAACCCTTAGACAAGCCGGAATAGCGACACATCGTTTCATTTTTGAGACGAAAATCGATAAGACTACTGAAACGGTTTTTCCACTTGTAACTTGCACAACTCTGGATCGGACGAAAATGGTGCATTTGGCAACTGATTTGAGTTTTATGCCCTACAAGCGGGAAATTCCTACTCACTGTTTTTATTCTCCGTGTAATACAAGGCGTCCAGCGCGGCGCATTGATGAATACCGACGCACTATTAATGGTCAATAAAATGCACCCGGAGATGACGCCTGAAGCGAAGATGCAAAGTAGTGAAGCATGGAGGACGGCCCGACACTGAGCCTTACCATCCGTACTACGCCAACATCATGTTTCACGTCCCGATGGCCCATCTACAACCCAATAGGCATGCTAGACAGTCGCTGTCCGACGCACGGCATCAGGCCGCGGGCAAACAGACCAGGATAGTTGATCCTGATCAATAGTTTGCCGGTTGATCGCGCACACGCTTGTCGAGCACGCAACGACGCAATGCCATGGATTGCTCACCGCCAGGGTACTCAGAAAGCAAAGGATGTGCCTGCACACATCAGGATGATTGATTCCTGCCTTTTTGGAGCGCCGTCAATGAAGATTTATGTTGAAAAAGACCCTGCACAGAATTGTTGGTGGGTTCACATGGGTCTGTGGATGGCGAGCTTCCGCAGCCTTGATGGTGCCGAGTCTTTTGTCGAGAGATTGAACTCCCGAATCAATGCCCCGCACTCTCTGGAAATGATTACAAACCGTCCTTTGTGGCCGGGAACGATTTCCCGCAGCTCGCCTCTCGATCAGCACGATGAACCTCACTTGGCAAAGCCTGGGCCGAACGTATCAAGCAACTGTTGCCGTACTAGGTCAACACGGACTTGATGAAAGCCACCGGCAACCCGCGCCCCCGGTTCATGCACTGCCTTCCGGCATTCGTTCTGTGAAATCCGAGCGTCCACGCGCGCTTTGCTTTCCCGGGAAATCCCGCCTGCGAAGCTCATTGGCGCGGGCTAACCCACTGGATAAATCACGAGATAACTTTCGACCGCATCGTCTATCGTTGGAAAAAACGCCGTTTCGCCCAGCTTGGCGAAAAGCCCGAATCGCTTTAGCTTGTCCTTGACCGGATCCTTCATCTCGGCCACGCACAACTTGATACCCGCCCCACGCAAGGTTTCATCGAGTTCAGCCAGCATATCGGCAGAAGTTACGTCCACGCTGGTGACCGGTTCCGACGCTACAACCAGCCAACGCACGGGCGAAGGCGATGTTGCCACGGCGTCCAGTACCCGGTCATTGAACAGCTCGGCATTGGCGAAAAACAAAGGCGCATCCCAGCGAAACAAAACCAGGCCTGGGATAAGGCGCGCGTCGGGATAGCGCTTGATATCGTGGTAACCCCGGATCTTTTCCGGGCTGCCCAGAACCGCCGAGTACGGGCGCCAGCCATCCCACAGGAACTCGATGACGGCGATCACGATGGCCAGGCCGATGCCCTCGATCGCGCCCAGTACGACCACACCGATGGTGCAGACGATCGACAGCCAGAATTCCCAGCGCTGGATGCGATAGATTCGTCGCAGGTCGGTCACTTCGATCAGGCCGATGGCGGATGCGATCACCACTGCCGCCAATGCGCTGGTAGGCAGGTTCTGCAACAGGTTCGGCGCCACCATCAGCAATAAGGCAACGGCGATCGCACCGACGACACCGGTCAATTGGGTTTTCGCGCCTGCGGCCTCGGCCACGGGTGTCCGGGATGAACTGCTGCTGATTGGAAACCCCTGAAAAAGCCCGGCGGTCAGGTTGGCGAAGCCGAGCCCGACCATTTCCTGGTTCGGGTCCACATAAGTACGAGTCCGCGCCGCATAGACACGAGAGAGCACACTGGTGTCGGCGAACGAAACGAGGGCGACGGCACAACCACCAATCAGGACGGGGACGATATCAGCCCTGGTGATCCAGGGAATGGCGAATGCTGGCAACCCCTGTGGGAGCGATCCCAGGACCGACACCCCGGCGCGCGCTGCAAGGTCCAGTACACCAACGGCAACGGTCGCGCCTGCCACTGCGACCAGAATGTCCGGCACGCGTTTATTGCCCTTGAGTAGCAGGATCACCGCCAGAGTGCCTGCGCCCACCATGAACGCGGCCCAGTTGGTTTTCCCAGCCATCACTGCTGTAGCGATCGCCCATACATTTCTCAGCGGCCCGTCGGTTTCGATCGAAAAACCGAAAAACTTTGGCAGTTGACTGATCAATACCACCAGCGCAATCCCGTTCATGTATCCGTAGCGGATCGGTTTGGAAAGCAGCTCAGTAATGAAGCCCAGACGCGCGATGCCAGCCAGGATGCACACCACCCCCGAGACGATCGCCATCATGCCCGCGAGGGCGATTGCGCGATGCGGATCGCCGCCGGACAGTGGCAAGACGACGGCCAGGATGACGGCAGCCAGCGAAGAGTCTGGCCCAAGCACCAGAATCCGGCTGGGACCGAACAACGCATAAGCGAGTAATGGAACGATCGTTGCGTAGAGCCCATAAATACCGGGTACGCCCGATGCCACCGCATAGGCGATGCCGACGGGTATCAGCATAGTGGTGAGCACCAGTCCGGCCACGAGGTCGTGGCGCAACCAAATCATTTGGTATCCGCGCAACGTACGCAGTCCCGGGAACCAGCGGTCCCAGAGGGTCTGGCCGTCGTTCGACTTGCGGTGCGCAATCCGCCCCGGTTCCGGGACGGGAGGCACAATATCCGAATGACTCATGGCAATGCAGCCCTTGGCGGAGACTCGCTCGGCAATCCGTCAGAATTTTTCGGGAATTCGCCGCAACGGATAATCCGGCTCGCGATAACCGCCTGCCTTCTCTTGCAGACCGCTCATTCGTTTTATCCAGATCGCGTGGACGGCCCTTCTGCTCTTGACGTTTAACTCCATCAGGCCCCCGGTGAGTCTAGAACATGATCAGCGATCATGAGGGGCGTTCGCCCTGATGAAAAACCAGAGCGAATACCAACCGAATCGACCGTTGCAGGGTTGTCCTGCAACATAGAATCTCCCACAGGGTTTGGATCAACCTGGCTGTCAGGTCAGCAACACTTCGGCCCTGCCTTGCCGCCGTAACGAGCCTCCTGGCGTTCGCGAAAGAACATCTCGTAGCTCATCACCGGCTTGTCCGGGTGTTCGGTTTGCATATGCTCGACGTAGTTGTCGTAGTCGGGCATGCCGACCATCAGGCGCGCGGCCTGACCGAGGTATTTACCGAGGCGACTCAGGTCATTGAACATTCTGCCCTCCTCGATCAAGCATCCGGCAGCGCATGGAATGGCGCTTCTTTATCCGTACGTTCTTTGGTGCCCCAGGCGGCGATACCGACCTTGAGCGCAAAGAACAGGATGCTGAACACCACGAGCAGGAACAACACCGTCAGCGTTGCGTTGGTGTAGGCGTTGTAGATCACATGCTGCATCTGCTCAATGCTCTTGGCCGGCGCCAGCACCTGACCGTTGGCCAGGGCATCGCTGTACTTCTTCGCCAGCGACAGGAAGCCGATCGCCGGGTTGGCGTCGAACAGCTTGATGAAGCCTGCAGTGGTGGTGCAGATCAGCAACCATACCGCTGGCAGCATGGTCACCCACACATAGCGTTGGCGTTTCATTTTGATCAGCACAACGGTTGCCAACATCAGCGCGATACCGGCCAGCATCTGGTTGGAAATACCGAACAGCGGCCACAAGGTGTTGATCCCGCCCAACGGGTCGATCACACCTTGGTACAGCAGGTAACCCCACATCGCCACGCAACCGGCGGTGGCGATCAGGTTGGCGGTCCAGGATTCGGTGCGTTTCAACGCCGGCACGAAGGAACCAAGCAAATCCTGCAGCATGAAACGTCCGGCACGGGTACCGGCATCGACCGCAGTGAGGATGAACAGCGCTTCAAACAGGATCGCGAAGTGGTACCAGAACGCCATGGTGTTTTCACCCGGCAGCACGTGGTGCAGGATCTGCGCGATACCGACCGCCAGGGTCGGCGCACCGCCGGCACGGGCCAGGACGGTGGTTTCACCGATGTCCTTGGCCACCGCTTGCAACGCTTCCGGCGTGATGGCAAAGCCCCAGCTGCTGACTGTCTGCGCAACCGAAACAGCATCGGCGCCGACCAGAGCTGCCGGGCTGTTCATGGCGAAGTACACGCCCGGCTCGATCACCGAAGCGGCCACCATCGCCATGATCGCCACGAAGGATTCCATCAGCATGCCGCCGTAACCGATGTAACGGGCATGGCCTTCGCTGGCGAGCAGCTTCGGCGTGGTGCCGGAAGCGATCAGTGCGTGGAAACCGGACACTGCGCCACAGGCAATGGTGATGAACAGGAACGGGAACAGCCCACCCTTCCACACCGGCCCGGTGCCGTCGATGAACTGGGTCAATGCCGGCATTTTCAGCACGGGCATGGTGATCAGAATGCCGATCGCCAGGGCGACGATGGTGCCGATCTTGAGGAACGTGGACAGGTAATCACGCGGCGCCAGAATCAGCCATACCGGCAACACCGCCGCCACGAAACCGTAGCCGATCAGCATCCAGGTAATCTGCAGTCCAGTGAAGGTAAAGGCTTTGGCCCAGACCGGGTCAGCAGCAATTTGCCCGCCCAGCCAGATCGAACCGAGCAGCAACGCCACGCCGATCACCGAGATTTCACCAATACGGCCCGGACGGATGTAGCGCATGTAGATGCCCATGAACATCGCGATCGGGATGGTCGCCATCACCGTGAAAATGCCCCACGGGCTCTCGGCCAGGGCCTTGACCACGATCAGCGCCAGCACCGCGAGGATGATGATCATGATCAGGAAGCAGCCGAACAGCGCTATGGTCCCGGGGATGCGGCCCATTTCTTCACGGACCATGTCGCCCAGGGAACGGCCGTTGCGGCGAGTGGACATGAACAGGACCATGAAGTCCTGAACCGCACCGGCCAGCACCACGCCGGCAATCAGCCACAGCGTACCGGGCAGATAGCCCATCTGCGCCGCCAACACCGGACCGACCAGCGGCCCCGCGCCGGCAATGGCTGCGAAGTGATGACCGAAGAGTACGTGTTTATTGGTCGGCACATAGTCCAGACCATCGTTGTTGAGTACGGCGGGAGTGGCCCGATTGGGGTCGAGCTGCATCACCTTGGTGGCGATGAACAGGCTGTAATAGCGGTATGCGACGAGATAAATAGCGACGGCTGCGACTACGATCCAGAGGGCGTTGATGGCTTCGCCGCGGCGCAGGGCCACGACACTTAGCGCAAACGCTCCCAAGACAGCCACGGCAAACCAGGCGAGGTGTTTAGCCAGACGGGGCATAGCGTGTCTCCTGCCGACAGTCAGTGACTGCGGCGGTAATTATTATAATTGTGTCCGCTTTGCGGAGCGGGCCCAATATCCACCCATGCTGTCGACAAATAAATCCGCGTTACTACGTACGTGGCGTCTACGTAGTTCTACGTAGACGGTTTGTCATTCTGTCCAGCACCGCTACTGGAGGCGCGTATCTTTGGCATATGATGCCGGGCCTTCGCCCTCCCTCGGTCTGGCCAGGAGTAGAGATGCAGCTCAAACACAAAATCGTCGCGCTCGGCATTCTGCCGCTGGTGTTGGCGATCGCGGTCATCTGCGCGCTGGTGATTTCCCTGAACCGCCAATTGGGTGATCAACAGGCGCAACTGATCGAAGACAGCATTCTGGCCAGCAAGCGCGCAGAGCTGAAAAACTACGTTGAAATGGCACAAAGCCTGATCGCGCCGCTGTACGACAACGGCCGTGGTGACGAACACGCACAGCAACAAGTGCTGGAAGAACTGCGCAAGCTCAGTTTTGGCATCAATGGCTACTTCTTCGTCTACGACCGCGAAGGCCGTAGCCTGATGCACGCACGCCAGTCAGAGCTGGTGGGCCAATACCTGTGGGACATGAAAGACCCTCACGGCCTGCCGGTAATCCAGGCGTTGCTCAAAAGCGCGGCATCCGGCGAAGGCTTTCAACGTTACGCCTGGAACAAACCCTCTTCCGGCCAAGTGACCGACAAGCTCGCCTACGTAGTGATGCTCGATCGTTGGGGCTGGATGCTCGGCACCGGCATCTACCTTGAAGACGTTGAACGCGCCACCCAACAAGCGCGTGCCGAGGTGGCTCAGGGCATCCGCACAACCATGCTGGCGATTGCCGCGGTGGCGCTTGTAGCGGTGCTGTTTGTGTTCGCCAGCGGCATGACGCTGAACGTCAGCGAACATCGCCTGGCCGACAAAAAGCTGCAGCGCCTGACCCAACGTATCGTCAGCCTGCAGGAGGAAGAGCGTTCGCGGGTTTCCCGAGAGCTGCACGACGGCATCAGCCAGCTGCTGGTCTCTATCAAGTTTCAGTTCGAACTGGCCAGCCATGTGCTGGAGAATGGCCAAGACAAAGGCTTGAGCATTTTAAGAGACGCCACCGAGCGCCTGGGGGAAGCGATCGGCGAGGTTCGCAGCCTCTCCCACGACCTGCGCTCATCATTGCTCGACACCCTCGGCCTGCCGGCGGCAATCGGTCAACTCGCCGCCGAGTTCGAGCAACGCAGCGGTCTTGTTGTAACCTTCAACGATAACGAATTCGACTGTCACCTGGCCGATGGCGCCGCCGCCTCGCTGTTTCGCATTGTGCAAGAAGGCCTGACCAACATCGAACGCCACGCCCAGGCAAAACACGTCATCATTACCCTGCACGGTTGCGAAAAGTCCGTACGGTTGACGGTGATCGATGACGGCATAGGTTTCAATGTCGCCCAGGTCGAACGTCGCCAGGCCGGCATTGGCCTGCGCAATATCCGTGAGCGAGTCGAGCATTTTGGCGGTCGATTCGACCTGACCTCGATGCCGGGAAGAAGTGAACTGGACGTGCTGCTGCCGATGAAGCCACCCGGTACAGAACGCTGACTCACCCCATAACAATTAGAGTGAATGCCTGCGATGAACCTGCCCTACCCGATCCGCGTCGCCCTGGTCGACGATCACTCCCTGGTCCGCGATGGCATCAAATCGCTGCTGGCGGTCATGGCGCCGCTGGAAGTGGTGGGCGAAGCCGAGAATGGCGCCGATGCCATTGAGATGGTCGGGCGCTGTCAGCCGGATCTGTTGCTGGTCGACATCAGCCTGAAGGATATCAACGGGCTCGAGCTGACCCGGCTGTTGCGCAGCCAGTACCCGTCGCTCAAGGTGCTGGTGCTGAGCATGTACGACAACTACGAATACGTCAGTGAATCGGTTCGCTCGGGGGCCAGCGGCTATGTGCTGAAGAACGCGCCTTCACGGGAAATCATTGCGGCCATCGAAGCCATTGTCAGTGGTGGGACGTTCTACAGTGCCGAAATCGCCCAACGGCTCATCGCCGATAAAAGTACCGACAACGAACTGACACCACGCGAGAGCCAGGTGCTGTACAAAATGGCTCAGGGGTTGAACAACAAGGAAATGGCTCGCGAGCTGGACATCAGCGTCCGCACAGTGGAAACCCATCGCCTGAGCATCCGCCGCAAACTCAACATCGACAAACCCGCCGCCCTCGTAAAATACGCGATCGATCACGGGATCATCTCTCGTTAGAAGCACTCACACCGCACTCACGTTGACAACACGCGCCGTGCGGATAAACAAAGCACGCACCTTGTCCCAGAAATTTCCCCCCAGTACGAAAAAGCTGCCGACCAACATTGCATCGCCCAACGCCTGGACCTGCCAGAGGTTCGGTCTCAGCCCCGGCCACAGCGTGTCCACGTAAGGTTCGAGAAATGATGAGATCAGTGGCAGGCAAAACATCACCAGGCCAACTCGATGGCGAGCCGGGCCTACTTCCTGTTCAGTCGGTGCGAGCGTGGAAACGTAGCCAAACACGCTGCGCTTGAGTTGCTGAAAACCAGACTTGCCCATGACGGCGATGGCGAGGATCAGCAGAATCTTGTTGCTGATAAACAAAATGCCTGTCAGTGCCGCGATCTTTGGGCCGGGCACATCCGCAGCGGCGGCGAGCGGCACCAACAGCCAGGCGAGCACTGTCAAACTGAGAATCCCGATGCCTGCTTTGAAACGCCAACCGGTGGAGCTGGGGGCAATCTCGTCCTGGGGACTGGTCATGGTCTTCGTACCCTTCTTATTCACCCGAATGAATAACTTTCAAAAGCGTAGCAGTTGCTCAATGCCCTGTTTGTCAAACATGACTTTGTGTTTGTCTTGGCTGTACTAACCTAATCAAAACCGGTTCAAGCCCGCCCAACAGCCAGGGCATTCAACATTAGGGACGCTCGGATGAGGTTTTCCCGTGACCAACTTACAGTGCTGCGATGCTGACGCGCCCGGGTCCGCTGCTTCTACTGGTTGCCCTCGCTATTGGCGGCTGCGTGCGTCTGGGACCGGATTTCCAGGCCCCGGGCGAGGCCTGGACAAAACGCTGGAGCAGCCCTGCGCTTGAACAGGCCAGCCAAAGACGCGCCTATCCCGATGTGCGCCAGTGGTGGCAAGTGTTCGCTGACCCGGTCCTCGACGGGCTGATCGCCGAAGCGGATGCGCACAATTCCAACCTGAAAATTGCCGGCCTTCGTGTCATGGAAGCCCGTGCCCGGTTGGGGATTGCCCAAAGCGGACGCTATCCGCAACTGCAGCAGGCCAGCGCCGAGAGCTTGTACATCAACCGTCGGCAATACGGCGGCAACAACCCGCAAGACAGCCATTTCTGGCAACACAGCGTGGGTTTTGATGTCGGTTGGGAACTGGACTTCTGGGGACGTTTCAGTCGGGCCATCGAGTCGTCAGATGCCAGTTACTTTGCGGCTCAAGCCAATTATGAAGACGTACTGGTACTGCTGCGTGCTCAAGTGGCCGACACTTACTTCTCATTGCGCACCACCGAAGCGCGTTTACGCGTCGCCCGGGAAAACGCCGAACAGCAAAAGCGCAACTTTGAAATCACCGAGAAACTGTTCAACAGCGGCCAGAGCGCCGAGCTCGATTTGCAACAAGCCAAGACCCAGTACCTCGGCACCTTGAGCAGCATTCCGGAGCTTGAAGGGCAAGTACTGCGCACCCGCAACGCATTGGCCGTACTGATCGGACAGCCGCCCAACGCCCTGCCCCAATTGCTCGAAAACCAGGGACTGATTCCGCTGGTAGACCGTGCCGTGCTGCAAGACGTACCCGCCAGCCTGCTGTTGCGTCGACCGGACGTACGCGCCGCCGAACTCAACGTCGCCGCCCAATCGGCACTGATCGGCGTGGCAGAAACCGACTTCTATCCATCGCTGACCTTGCTCGGCAGCATCGTCTGGTCGACCGACACGCTGAAGGGCACCTCCAACAGCCTGGACCTGATCGGCGGCCCCAGTTTGCGCTGGAACCTGTTTGATCACGGTCAGATCAGCAACAACGTGCGGGTGCAGGATGCGCGGTTGCAGCAGCTGATCGAGGTTTATCGCGACAAAGTCCGCGAGGCTGCACGCGAAGCCGATGATGCCGCCAGCGGCCTGAGCAAATCACTGGAACGCGAGCGCATCCTGAGTGAAGCGCAGGTCGCCGCCAAGCGCTCGCTGAGTTTGGCCAACAGCCAATACCGCGAAGGCTACTCGGACTTCCAGCGGGTGCTGGATGCCCAACGCGCATTGCTCGAACAACAGGACAATTACCTGATCAGCCGCAGCAGTGCCGTGAGCAACCTGATCGCCCTGTACAAAGCCCTCGGCGGCGGCTGGTACAGCGCCCTGCCAACCGTCGACCCAGACACTCGCCAACAAATGGAACACCGCACCGATTGGGGCGACCTGCTGCATGAACCAGTCCCTTCGCGAGCCCTCTCTTCCACGTCAGACAAGGTCAAAGCCGATGAGTGAACCCTCACCGCCCGCCACTGAAGCGCCCTCTTCCAAGGCGCCCGAACCGGCTGCCGATCCGGCAAAAAAAGGCATCAAATGGGTGCTGCTGCTGATCGTCCTGAGTCTGGCCTGGTATCTGTTGGCTGACCGTTTCACGCCGTATACGCAACAGGCTCGGGTCGGTGCCTTTGTGATTCCGGTGACGGCCGAGGTGGCCGGTCAGGTGATCCGCGTGAATGTGCGCAACAACCAGGACGTCAAGGCCGGCGATGTGCTGTTCGAGGTCGATCAGCAGCCCTATCAAATAGCCGCCGACCGCGCACGCGCGGATCTTGAGTCTACCCGCCGGCAGATCGGTGCCAGCACTGCCGGCATTGCCTCCGCGCAAGCCTCGTTGCGGGCGGCCCAGGCCAATGAACTCAAGGCCCGGCAGGATAACGAACGCCTTGAAAGCCTGTACCGCCAAGACCGCGGAACCATTTCCGTGCGCCTGCTGGAAGCTTCGCGGGCCAGCCGTGAGCAGGCCGTCAGCCAGGTCGCCGCGGCCCGTGCTGAAGTCCAGCGAGCACGGGAACAGGAAGGCGGCAGCGAGGAAGACAACGCGTTGTTACGCAGCGCCGCCACGGCATTGTCAAAAGCCGAACTCGACATGGCCAACACCCAGGTCCGCGCGCGCTCGGCGGGTTTGATTACCGACCTGCGCACCGACGTCGGGCAATTCGCCGCGGTCGGCACGCCGGTCATGACCTTGATTGCCATTCACGATGTGTGGATCAGTGCGGACATGACCGAGAACAACCTGGGGCGGGTCAAGCCTGGAACTCCGGTGGCGATCGTGCTGGACGCGCTGCCGGGCGAGGTCTTCGAGGGGCGGGTGCGCAGCGTCGGCTACGGCGTCAGCGTGGGGCAGACGCCGGCGCCGGGCACCTTGCCCAGTGTGCAAAACAGTCGCGACTGGTTGCGTCCGGCCCAACGCTTCCCGGTGATCATCGAATTTTCTGACGAGGCGATGCAGGTGCTACGTGACAGTCGCGCCATTCGTGCCGGCGGCCAGGCCGAAGTCATGGCCTTTCCTGCGCAGAATAATCCGCTGAATCCCTTGGGACGCCTGTTTTTCTGGCTGATGAGTTGGTTGTCTTATGCCTACTGATCGCCCGCCCGGATTCCAACGGGCGCCGCGTCTGGCCGTCGGCACGGCGCTGTGCCTGGCCATCAGCTTCGGCCTGGCACTGCCGATTCCGTTTATTGCGCCGGTGCTTTGCGTGTTGCTGTTGGCCACGCTTAACAAACCCCTGCCATTCAAGGCAGGCGTGATGCTGGCAGTGGTTGCGATGCTGACCACCGGCATCGGGCTGTTACTGATCCCGGTCCTGCGTTATTACCCCCTCAGCGGCGTGCTGCTGATCGGTGTCGGTCTGTTCCTGGCCTTTGGTTTCGGGCTGCGCGGCGGCAACACCTTGGTCGTGACCTTTCTGATCATCGGCCTGACGATGATTTCCTCGGCCGGCGTTGCCGAGTTCGATCTGGCGATAATGGTCATCGGTGCCCTGGTCAAGGCCTTGCTCCTCGCCGTCATCGTCGTCGCGATCAGTCACTGGCTGTTTCCCGACCCGGCCAATGCACCCTTGCCACCTGCCGCCAGCGCTATGCCGGCGCAAGAAGTGCCAAGGATAGCGCTGCGTGCCACCCTGATCGTGATCCCAGCGTTCCTGTTGGCGCTGATCGACCCGGCCAGCTATCTGCCGATCATTTTGAAAGCGGTCAGTCTGGGCCAGCAGAGTTCGACGGTAACGACGCGCAACGCCAGTCGCGAACTGCTCGGCTCGACCTTGATGGGCGGGCTGTTGGCCATTATGTTCTGGTGCGCGCTCAGCCTGTTCGTGCACTTGTGGATGTTCTTTCTGTGGATGCTGCTGTTCGGCTTGCTGTTGGCGCGCAAGCTCTATGCCCTGAGTCCGACTCGACAAACCCCGGGGTTCTGGCTCAACAGCCTGGTCACGCTGATCATCCTGCTGGGCCAGTCGGTGCAGGACAGTCTTGCCGGCAAAGACGTCTATACCGCCTTCGCCGTGCGCATGGGGTTGTTTATCGCCCTCACGCTCTATGCCGACCTGATGGTTCACCTGATTGAACAGCGGCAGCGAACGCCCGGTGCTCAGGGCGTTACCTGATAACCCCGCCCTTGCAGGCAGCTGGTATAGGCGGTTGAACTGGTCGACGCGTTGGTCTTTTGCTGCGCCCGACGCTCCTGACGCTGGCGCGCGCCACCAACCACTGCGCCCGCCGCTGCGGTTTGCCCGGCCCGGTTCTGGCGATATTCCTGTTTCACATCGTCGTCGACCCCCTCGTAAAACTCGTCATGCTGACGCCCCCGCACCTCAGCGCCCACCGCCCCGGCAGCGGCACCCACCGCAGCACCGCGCAGTCGCCCGCCCGAGGGTGGTGGGGTTGAGGAACTCTGACTCGCCGCGACGTTGCGGCAATCGTTGATGTCCGCCTGGGTTTGTTGCGAACTCTGCCCTTTCAACGGCACAACCGTTTCGGCCTGGACCTGCGTACAGGCCATCGACACTACGACACACAGACTGAAAGACGATAACCGACTCATGATGACCTCCGACAAGGTCCACTGTGTTGGCGGGCGAGCGTCTGGCTGGGAAGTTCCTGGAACAGCGCTCGATAACTGCTGGAAAACCGCCCCAAATGCCAGAACGACCAGTGCATCGCCACTTGCGCGACTGTCGTGTCGCTGGCCGTTCGGCTGAGCAACTCACGGCGCGCGCTGTTGAGCCGGCGCAAGCGCAACCAATGCGAGGGCGTCATCCCGGTGTACGCCTTGAACGCGTGCTGCAACTGACGCAACGAAACCCCGGCCACCTGGGACAGTTCCAGCAAGTTGAGGGTTTCTTCCGGGGTATCGGCGGCCCATTCGGCGACGCGCTTCATGATCGTTCGCTCTTCGGCCCGACGCTGCAAGCCTGCGCGATCCAGGCACACACAAGCGTTATCGAGGATGAACAAACAGTCCTCCAGCAACTGCTGGGTCAATGCCTCTTTGCTCGGCGGATCCAGCGTCTGCTCCAGTCGCGTCAAGGTGCCGCTCAACCAGCGGCTGAACAGCGCGTTCTGCCCGCAATTGAGCGGCGACATGAACAAGCCTTCGAGCCGCGCCACGTCCAGGCCATGCCGTTGAACGAATTGCGGCCCGAACACCACGGCGATTTCCTGGTAGTTCTCCGGGGTGATCCAGATGTTGCGGCTCTCGCCGTTCAACATGTACAGCGAGTTGTCGCTGCGATCGAAACAGAACGCCAGTGAGCCTTCGGGGGCGCTGAAATTCTGCTCGACCCGGGTGTTCATCTGCTCTTCGTAAATCTCCACGCCTTGCAAGTCCAGATAGCGCACCCGCCCGGCGAAATGCCCCGGTGACATCTGCTGATAGTGCTGCACCCAACCCGGTGTGGCGCGGATCTGCTCGGCCACGTCGGCGGTGTTGAAGGCTTGAACCTGTAACGGATTGCACGCTGTCATGGGGTGACCTTACGCACTCGTTTGGTGCGTTTTGGTGCTGCTTAAAGTGGATAGATGGAACGCCACGGCTCACCCAAGATAGTCGTCAACGCGCCACAGGGGAAGTGTCCGGTGGATGAAGGCGCCTTCCCCGGCGTAATTCAAACCAACAATGAGGTCTTTATGAATGTCCCTTTCGATCAGCTGTTCACGTGGCTGAAAGATCACAAGATTACCGAGGTCGAGTGTGTGGTCAGCGACTTGACCGGCATTGCTCGCGGCAAGATTGCACCCACCAACAAGTTCCTGCATGAGCGAGGCATGCGCCTGCCGGAAAGTGTGCTGTTGCAAACGGTAACCGGAGACTTTGTCGACGACGACATCTACTACGACCTGCTCGACCCGGCCGACATCGACATGGTCTGCAAACCTGTCGCCGACGCGGTTTACGTAGTGCCGTGGGCCATCGAACCCACCGCCATCGTGATCCATGACACCTTCGACAAATTCGGCAACCCCATCGAACTGTCGCCGCGCAACGTGCTGAAGAAAGTGCTGCAGCTTTACACCGACAAAGGCTGGCAGCCGATTGTCGCGCCGGAAATGGAGTTCTACCTGACCCAGCGCTGCGAAGACCCGGACTTGCCACTCAAGGCGCCGCTGGGGCGTTCTGGCCGTGCGGAAAGCGGTCGACAGTCGTTTTCCATCGACGCCGCCAACGAGTTCGATCCACTGTTTGAAGACGTCTACGACTGGTGCGAACTGCAGGGCCTGGACCTCGACACGCTGATCCACGAAGACGGCCCGGCGCAGATGGAAATCAACTTCCGTCATGGCGATGCGCTGGACCTGGCGGACCAGATCACCGTGTTCAAACGCACCCTGCGCGAGGCGGCACTCAAGCACAACGTGACTGCGACTTTCATGGCCAAACCCATTGGTGACGAACCTGGCAGCGCCATGCACATCCATCAAAGCGTGGTCGACATCGCCAGCGGCCAGCCGATCTTCGCCGATGCCGACGGGCAGATGAGCGAGCTGTTCCGGCACCACATCGGCGGCCTGCAAAAGTACATCCCCAAAGTGCTGCCGATGTTCGCGCCCAACGTCAATTCGTTCCGCCGCTTCCTGCCCGACACCTCGGCACCGGTCAACGTCGAATGGGGCGAAGAAAACCGCACCGTCGGCCTGCGCGTGCCGACCTCGAGCCCCGACGCCATGCGCGTGGAAAACCGTTTGCCGGGTGCCGACGCCAACCCTTACCTGGCGATCGCCGCGAGCCTGTTGTGCGGCTACCTGGGCATGGTCGAAAAGGTCGAGCCGAGCGCCGCGGTGCAGGGTCGTGCCTACGAGCGACGCAACCTGCGCCTGCCGATCACCATCGAGGACGCACTCACGCGCATGGAAGAGTGCGAAACCATCAAGCGCTACCTGGGCAGCAAATTCGTCCGGGGGTATGTCGCGGTCAAGCGCGCCGAACACGAGAACTTCAAGCGCGTGATCAGCTCCTGGGAGCGCGAGTTCCTGCTGCTCAGCGTCTAAAAAACACACGCCCGCTCCCACAAAGCCAAATAACTCAAAGAGGTGTCGATATGCGTCTATTGAAATCCGTGGTTCCGGTCGCGCTGGCGGTATTGTTCAGCGCCGGGGCGCAGGCTCAGCCAAGCGTCAGCGTCTACAACTGGACCGATTACATCGGCGAGACCACCCTCGCCGACTTCCAGGCAAAAACCGGGATCAAGGTGATCTACGACGTATTCGATTCCAACGAAACCCTGGAAGGCAAACTGCTCGCCGGCCGCACCGGGTATGACGTGGTGGTGCCGTCCAACCACTTTCTCGCGCGGCAGGTGAAGGCCGGTGCGTTCCTCAAACTGGATCGATCGCAGCTGCCCAACTTCAAAAACCTCGACCCGAAACTGCTGACGCTGCTGGAGAAAAACGATCCGCAGAACGCGCATTCCGTACCGTATCTGTGGGGCACCAACGGCATCGGCTACAACGTCGACAAGGTCAAGCAAGTGCTGGGCATTGATCACATCGATTCCTGGGCCGTGTTTTTCGAACCCGAGAACCTGAAGAAACTCAGCCAGTGTGGTGTGTCGATGATGGACTCGGCTGATGAAGTATTCCCGGCAGTCCTCAACTACATGGGCATGGACCCACGCAGCGAAAACCCTGAGGACTTTAAAAAAGCCGAAGCCAAACTCTTGAGCATCCGGCCTTACATCACCTACTTCCATTCCTCCAAGTACGTCTCGGACCTGGCCAACGGCGACATCTGCGTGGCCTTCGGTTACTCCGGCGACGTGTTCCAGGCGGCCAATCGCGCCAAGGAAGCGAAGAACGGCGTGAACATCGCCTACTCGATCCCCAAGGAAGGCAGCAACCTGTGGTTCGACCTGCTGGCAATTCCCGCCGACGCCAGCAACCCGAAAGAGGCCCACGCCTTCATCAATAACCTGCTGGACCCGCAAGTGATCGCCAAGGTCAGTGCCTCGGTGGGCTATGCCAATCCGAACCCGGCGGCCAAGGCCTACATGGATGCAGAGTTGGTCAATAATCCTGAGGTCTACCCACCCCAGGACGTCCTCGACAAACTCTACATTTCCACCACCCCGCCCCAGGCGATCATGCGTCTGATGACCCGTTCCTGGAGCAAAGTGAAGTCCAACCAATGAATCAGCATGACAAGCAACATGCCCGCTCCTATTACGCGGCATCGGCCAATGGCATGGCACCCTACCCTACGCTGGATTCGGACCTTGAAGCCGATGTCTGCGTGATCGGTGGCGGGTTCACCGGGGTCAACACCGCGATCGAACTGGCGCAGCGCGGGCTCTCGGTGATTCTGCTGGAGGGCCGGCGGATCGGCTGGGGCGCCAGCGGTCGTAATGGCGGGCAGTTGATCCGTGGCATTGGCCATGACGTCAGTGGGTTCGCCCGTTATGTCGGCGAGGAAGGCGTGCGTTATCTGGAGCGTGCGGGCATCGAGTCCGTGGAGCTGGTGGGCAATCGCATCCGTGAACATGGCATCGATTGCGACCTGCGCTGGGGCTTCTGCGAACTGGCCAATACACCGGCGCAGTTCGCTGCGTTCAAGGCAGAGCTGCAAAGCCTCGCCGAGTTGGAGTACGCCCATGAAACCCGACTCGTCGGCCCCGAGCAGATCCGCCAGCAAGTGGTGGGCTCGGACCTTTATGCCGGCGGCCTGATCGACATGGGTTCGGGGCATTTGCATCCGCTGAATCTGGTGCTCGGCGAAGCGCGGCTGGCGCAATTGCTCGGGGTACGGATGTTCGAGCAAAGCCCGGTGCTGGAGTTGGTCCACGGCAGCACCGTGCAGGTTCGCTGCGCCGGCGGTACAGTGCGCGCCGGCAGCCTGGTGCTGGCCTGCAACGCACATCTGGAAGAACTCGAACCGCGCCTGAGCGGTAAGGTGCTGCCGGCGGGCAGTTACATCATCGCCACCGAACCGTTGGCACCCGAAGTGGCCGCTCAGCTGATCCCGCAGAACCTGGCGCTGTGCGACCAGAAAGTCGGCCTTGATTACTACCGGCTCTCGGCGGATCGACGCTTGCTGTTCGGCGGTGCCTGCCATTATTCCGGGCGCGACCCCGTGGACATCGGCGCCTATATGCGACCGAAAATGCTCAAGGTCTTCCCGCAATTGGCGGATGTGCGCATCGACTATCAATGGGGCGGCAAGATCGGCATCACCGCCAACCGTTTCCCCCAGGCCGGCCGCCTGAGCCAGTACCCGAACGTGTTCTACGCCCAGGGTTATTCCGGCCATGGCCTGAACGTGACCCACTGGTGCGCCCGGTTGCTGGCCGAAGCGATTCAGGCCGGGCACAGCCAGGGGCTGGACGTGTTCAGCGCCGTGCCGCACATGACCTTTCCCGGCGGACGAGCCCTGCGCTCACCGCTGCTGGCGCTTGGCATGTTCTGGTACCGGTTGCGCGAATTGCTTGGCTGAAACTCTGTTAACTGCGATCGTTCCACGCTCTGCGTGGGAATGATCGTCCTTCTCCTTCCTCCTGATCAGTCATTTAATTTGCTCAATCGCAAGTCACTTCTATATTGAGGGAGTGCTCTGACATTTCTGCCTCCCGGCGAGTGCGGCCCATGGCGACGACTGCCCCATTGATCATCTGCGAGCACTGCGACTGCGTGTATGAAAAAGTCACGCTCGCCAAACATCAAAAGGCCCTGTGCGTCCGTTGCGGCGGCGTGCTTGCGCGTTACAACGGTTTGTCGGTGCAACAACGCCTGGCGCTGAGTTTCACGGCGGCAGTGCTGTGGACTTTCGCTAATTTCTATCCGGTCATGAGCATCAGCCTCAAGGGCATGAAGAACAGCGCGACACTTTGGGATTCGGTGGTGGCGCTGAGCCAGGGGCCGATCACTTTCATCGCGTTGGTGGCGGCGATTTCCATCATCATCGCGCCGATGTTCCAGCTGCTCCTGTTGATCTGGGTATTGAGCTTCGCCCTTACCTCCCGACGCTCCCCAGGCTTCAAGCTGTGCATGCGCTGGCTGGAAACCCTCAGACCCTGGAGCATGCTGGAAGTCTGCTTGCTTGGGGCGATGGTCGCGGTGTTCAAACTCGCCGGGCTGCTGGATGTGCTGCCGGGTATCGGCATGTTTGCCCTGGCGCTCCTCAGCCTGTTGCTGATCCGCATCGCCGGGCGCGATGTACGTGATTTGTGGGACACCCTATGAACAGGCCACCGCTCGCCAGCGAACTCAACCTGTGCCTGTGCCACAGTTGTGGCATGGCCTGCGACATGACCGATCAACCTCACGAATGCGAACGCTGCGGCGCGCCGTTGCATGCCCGCAAACCTGACTCTCTGACCCGGACATGGGCCTACCTGCTGGCCTCACTGGTATTTTATATCCCGGCCAATCTGCTGCCGGTCATGAACACCAGTCTGTTCGGCAACGGCTCCGACAGCACCATCATGAGCGGTGTGCTGGAGTTCTGGGCACACGGTGCATGGGACATTGCGCTGATCATTTTCATTGCCAGCATCGCGGTGCCGGGCATCAAGTTCGTTGCTCTCTCCCTGCTGCTGATCACGGTGCAACGCGGCAGCTTCTGGGCGCGCAAGGAACGTTCGAGGCTTTACCGTTTCGTCGAGCTGATCGGCTACTGGTCGATGCTCGACGTCATTGTCGTTGCGCTGGTGGCGGCATTGGTGAAATTCCAGGCTTTGGGCGATATCGAACCGCGCCCGGGCATTCTGTTCTTTGGTCTGGTGGTGGTGTTCACCATGCTGTCGGCGATGAGTTTCGACCCGCGACTTATTTGGGATAAAGAGCGGGATAAAGAACGGGATCAAGAGCCGGAAAACCCAAAAGATGAGGAGCGCATGGATGAAGTCCCAAGTCACTGACGGTCCGCATGCCCCTGGCCAGGCCGCGATCAAGACCCGTCGCTTCAGCGTCTCACTGGTATGGATAGTGCCGATCGTTGCGGTGCTGGTGGGGATTTCCCTGGTGGTGCACAGCTGGCTGCAGGAAGGCCCGACCATTACCGTCACGTTCAAGACAGGTAGCGGCCTGGTGGCCAACAAGACCGAGGTCAAATACCGCAATGTGGTCATCGGCCGCGTCTCGGAAGTGAAACTGAGCGGCGACCAGAAACGCGTCGACGCCACGATCCAGCTCGACAAACAGGCCGAAAGCTTTACTCGCGCAGACTCGCAATTCTGGGTTGTGCGGCCCCGTATCGGTGCCGGTGGCGTTTCGGGCATCGATACCTTGCTGTCGGGCGACTACATTGGTGCCGACATCGGCCAGGCCGATGCCCGCTCCAAACACTTCACCGGGCTGGAAAACCCGCCGCCCATTACCTATGGCGAGCCGGGCAAACGCTTCATGTTGCACACTCAGGACCTCGGTTCGCTGGACATCGGTTCCCCCGTCTACTACCGCAAGATCCCCGTCGGGCAAGTGGTGGCGTATGAACTGGATGCCGACGGCAAAGGGGTGAACATCGAAATCTTCGTACACGCACCCAACGATGCCTTCGTCACCGAGAACACCCGGTTCTGGAACGCCAGCGGTATTGATGTGAATGTCGGCGCCAACGGTTTTTCGGTGAAGACCGAATCCCTGTCGGCCTTGTTGGTGGGCGGCGTCGCCTTTCGCGCGCCGGAATACAGTCCCAACGATGAAGTGGCCATCGAGGATAAAGCCTTCGACCTGTTCGAGGATGAGCACACCGCCCTCGCCCCGCCCAACGGCAAGGCACAGTTCCTGAGCTTGCGTTTCGATCAGGCGTTGCGCGGGCTCAAGGTTGATGCACCGGTGGAGTTTCTTGGTGTGGAGATCGGCCGGGTGGTGGCAGTCAATCTGGATTTCGACGCGAAAAAACGCAGCTTCCCGGTCAATGTCGGCATCGTGATCTACCCGCAACGTCTTGGTAAGGCTCACATCAAAATGCTCGAGGCCTTGAAGCATGACCCCAATGACGAATCTGCAACCGTGCGCCTGCTAGGCTCCTTCATCGAAAACGGCCTGCGAGCTCAGGCCCGTAGCGGCAATCTGTTGACCGGTCAGCTTTACATTGCGCTCGACTTCTATCCCAAGGCGGAGAAAGTCGCGTTCGATCCGGCTGCCCGCCCTATCTCTATTCCAACCATTCCCGGCAGTCTTGAGCAGTTGCAGGAAAAACTGGAAAGCATGGTCAACAAAATCAACCAACTGCCTATCGAACGCATAGCCGGCAACCTGGACAGCAATCTCGTCGAACTGCGCAAAGGCTTAGCGCAATTCAACGCCAAGACCCTGCCCGGCGTGCAAACCACCCTGTCGGACGTCAGCAAGACCTTGCAATCGGCCAGTTCGACCCTCGCCGAAGATTCGCCGCAACGGGAACAACTGAGCCAGACCCTGGACGAGCTTGGACGCATGTCGCGGTCGTTGCGTGAACTCTCGGACTACATGGGACGGCATCCGGAATCGCTGATTCGCGGCCGCCCCGACAATGCCGCGCCGATGGATCTGCAAGGGCCACCGCGCAACTGACCACAGGAGCTACCCATGGCATTTTCGCTGAAGATCACGCTGGTCACTGCGTTGTTGCTACTCGCCGCTTGCCGCAGTGAGCCGATTCAATTCCACACCCTGACCCCGGCTCAACCGAGCGGTGCAAGCGGCGGCGCGGACATCCAGATCGAAAGCATCACCGTGCCGCCCCAGGTCGACCGTCCGCAGATCGTCATTCGTCAAGGCAACGCCGGCCTGGCAATCCTCGAAACACAATGGTGGGGCGCAAGCCTGTCGGAGGAACTGCGCAGTGCCCTGGTCGATCAACTGGTCAACAGTAACCCGCAGCGCAAAGTGTCGTTGCGCCTGGACGTTCAGCGTTTTGATTCGATACCCGGTCAGTACGCATTGATCGACGTCAAATGGCGCCTGCGCAAACTCGGCGAAGGCGATGCTGCATTAGTCACCTGCCGCAGCACCTTGCAGACGCCTTCCGGCACGAGTATCGATGAGTTGGTGGTGGCTCATCAGAACAATGTGAAGCGCTTGGCCGCCACCATCAGCCAGGCTACCGCCGGCACATCGAAAAGCTGCCCGGCAACTAAATAACAGTCATCAGACGCCTTCCAGTTCAATGGTGAAACAACTGCCGTTGGGCTGAAGGCTGCTGTGTTCCACTCGCCAATTCTGATGGGTGCAAATCCGTTGGACCAGTGAAAGCCCCAGTCCCAGGCCTTCTCCCCGGCGCTCGTCACCGCGAACGAACGGTTGAAACATCGTATGGCGTTTTTCTTCCGAAATGCCTATGCCACTGTCTTCGACGCTGAAACCGCGCGCCCGCAGGGTCAGGCGAATGTAGCCGTGATCGGTGTAATGCCAGGCATTGCGCAGCAAATTGCCCATGACCGATCGCAGGAACGTCAGGTTATGGCGATCCGACGAAACCTGTTCATTGTCGTAGATAAACTCGATGCCTTTTTCCCGGATCAGCGGCGCCCAGATATCCACGAGAGCATCGGCGACTTCTTTGAGCGTCGCACTTGCTGCGGTATCAGAGTCTTCCCGATCGCGAGCCAGCATCAGAAACGTATCGACCAATTGCCGCATTTCGTCGCTCGCGCGGGCAATTCGACTGACTTGAGCCACAGAGCGCCGGTCAAGCGAGGGATTGGCTAGCAGCAATTCGCAGGAACTGCCCAATACCATCAATGGCGTGCGCAGTTCGTGGCTGACATCGCTGGTAAAGAGTTTTTCCCGGTCCAGTGCCTCACGCAACCGGCCCAGGGTCTGATCGAAGGCAAGTGCCAGCGCTCCCACTTCGTCGGCCGCGTAGTCGGGATGAAGCTCAGGGGCCAGTTCCAGCAACTGCTCACGTTGACGCACCTGGTGCGCCAGACGAATGACCGGCGCCATCACACGCCTGGCCAGCATCCGGCCTAACAAAACCGCGAGCAGGATGCTCAAGACGAACCCGACGACCACCACTGAGAATAACGCCTGTTCACGCTGTTCGACGCTTCGCCGGTCTCGCAACAAAACGTATTTGCGACCGCCCACCAGGCTTACCATGGCGTAGTACTTAGAACCCGCGTAGAGCGTTTCCTGAAAACCTGGTGCAAGCGCCGCCAGTTCCTTATCCAGCGCCATCGCACCCGGACCTTCCTGGATGAAAAACAGTTCGTCTTTCTCCGGCTGATGGCTCCACCCGGCGCTGTTTTCCATCGACAGCAAGCGGTGCAGCCCTCCTACCAGGCGGGAAGCCGTGATATTTCGATCCACCACATGCACGGTCGCGACGATGCCCATCGCAAATACGCCCGCGACCAAGGTACTCATCAAGGCAAATACGATGACAATCCGTTTATTCAGACTCAGTTTGAAATCCATTCTGTTGCTTGGCTCCACTGCCGGTTCAAACCGCGCCATCTGCTGAATCGGGCCGATGCCGCAGAGCCGAGACGCGAACCAAAGATAGACCATAGACCACTGTACGTGGTGTTCAAGACAAGCGCTGCAACAACCAACTAAAAAAAAGTACTGAAATTTTTCTACGCAAATTTTTCACATCCCTTTCACTACTCCGACACCTCCCTTGAACTAGTGTCTTTCCAGGACCCTTCAAGCGTTGTTACGCTGGGTTGTATTTGAAAGTTGTTCTCTATTGCGTACCGACGGGTAAACAAAACATGGTTGATCATGTATCGCGCAAACAGCCAGCACGAATCGTTGCATCGCGGCTGGGCAAACTGGTCGCGGCAACGGCCGCTCTGGTTATCGCGGCACTCGTCATGGGGTTTGTCTGGTGGCCCAGATCGCCGATCAACCTGGTGACCGCCGGGTCCGAAGCGACCAACAGCCTGCTCGATCGCTGGCAAGCCGGTGAAGTGGTGGCACTGGTTCGCCATGCGGAACGCTGCGACCAGTCCAGCAATCCGTGCCTTGGCCCCGCCGACGGTATTACCCGAGTCGGCAGCGAAGCCGCCACAGCCGTGGGCCAAGGCTTTGTGCAGCTGGGCATGACCCAGACCGATGTGCTGAGCAGCCCAACCACCCGCACGGCGCAAACCTCGCGTTACATGTTCGGTAAAGACGCGGCGACCCAGGAATGGCTGGTCAGTTGTGGCAAAACCATGCGTAACGATGTGGTGGCGCACAAGCAAGCCCATCGAAATCTGGTGCTGGTCACGCACAGCGGTTGCATCAGCGACTTCGAAGCCCAGACCGGTTTCAAGCACGCGACGACCAGTAAGTATGGCAGTGCCTTGTTCGTGCAAATTGCCGCCGACGGGCAACCTCAGGTACTCGGCATTGTGAATGCCACTGACTGGCAGACGCTGTTGCACGGCAAAGCCTTGAAACAATAATCGCGGAAAAAAAAGTCGAAGCCGAGAAAGCCTTTTTGCTCGGGCAGACTATAACTAGTCCGTAACCATTAGATGGCTGACGCAACTTCTGTAGTCCACATCGCTATTGTGTTGCTTTATGTAAAAAGTTCCGCTAGTGCAAGCGTGCACCTGGCGGAGCAACATCCTTCTGCGCCAAGGTCGAGTCATGACGTCCAATAACTTGTTGCCCCACCCCGACGGCTCTTTATTGCGTGGCACCGCGCGTGCGCTGCCCATCACCGAACGCTGGATCGTGCCCGGCTTGCTGCTGGCGTACGTGGTCTTCTACCTGCTGCCGCTAGTCACCCATGGTCTATGGATTCCCGATGAAACCCGCTATGGCCAGATCAGTCAGGAAATGCTGCTGAGCGGTAACTGGGTGTCCCCGCACTTCATGGGTATCCGCTACTTCGAGAAACCCATCGCCGGTTACTGGATGATCGCCATCGGTCAAGCGGTGTTTGGCGACAACCTGTTTGGTGTGCGTATCGCTTCGGCGCTGAGCACCGGGCTGAGCGTCTGGCTGACTTACCTGATTGCTCGCCGATTCTGGAATGATCCGAGCAAGAGCTTTATCTGCGCCTTGCTCTACATGAGCTTCGGCCTGATCGCCGGGCAAGCCGGATACGCCAACCTCGATCCGCAATTCACGCTCTGGGTCAACTTGAGCCTGGTCGCGTTGTGGTTTGCCATCGATAGCCATTCCTCCCGCGGCAAACTCGGCGCTTGGGCGCTGTTGGGTTTTGCCTGTGGCATGGGCTTCATGACCAAGGGCTTTCTCGCCTGGTTGTTGCCGGTGTTGATCGCCCTGCCCTACATGATTTGGCAGCGACGCCTGGGCGAGCTGTTGCGCTACGGACCACTGGCGGTGGTCGTGGCCGCGGTGGTCTGCCTGCCGTGGGTGCTCGCCATTCACCATCAGGAACCGGATTTCTGGCGGTTTTTCTTCTGGCACGAACACATCCGCCGTTTCGCTGGCGAAGATGCGCAACACGCGCGCCCGTGGTGGTTCTATTTGCCGCTGCTGGTCGCCTCGAGCCTGCCGTGGGCTGCCTTGTTGCCAACGACACTCGTTCAGGCCTGGCAGCAAAAGCGCCAGCCCGTAATCGGCTTTCTGTTGCTCTGGATGCTGTTGCCGCTGGCATTCTTCAGCTTCAGTAGCGGCAAACTGCCGACCTACATCATGCCGTGTCTGTTGCCTCTGGCGTTGCTGATGGGACACGCAGTGATGGAGCTATTGAATCAAGGACGAGGCCGGATCATTCGCATCAACGGCGTGATCAACGTCGTCATCGCCACCAGCGCCCTGATCGCCCTGCTTTATCTGCAAGCCACCAAGGAAGTCTACGAAAACACCGAGATGTTCACCCTGTCCCTGGCGTTCATCGTGTTGCTCGGCTGGATCATCACCAACGCCTTGCAGGTGCTGCGTCCATTGATATTCTGGGCCATGCCGGCACTCGGCATCTGGCTGCTGGTAGCGTTGTTGCCGGCAGCGATGCCGGCGCAGATCGTCAATAGCCAAATGCCTGACCAGTTCATCGCCGAGCATCTGGATGCCTTGAGTCAGACGACATCGTTGCTCAGCAACGATCTGGGCGCGGCGTCAGCCTTGTCGTGGCGCCTGAAGCGACCTCAGGTCGATCTGTTCAACACTGTCGGCGAGCTGAAATATGGCCTCGACGATCCCGCCATGGCGTCACGTAAAGTCACCCTGGACAACGTCGGGCAATGGATGACCGAGGCCCGCAAAAAAGGCGCGGTCGGCGTGGTGATGCGGGTTAACAGTGTCGCGGAGATGCAGGAAGTCGAGATGTTGCCCATCGATGGCAAGCGCTATCAGCGCGGCCACCTGGAGATTCTGATATTCCCGCAGAGCCAACCCTGACACCGTTCTTCCTACAGGAAACCCGCTATGAACCTTCGGGCTAGTGACAGGGGCGCCTTGGCGCTCCTGCTCGGCGCCTCTGCGCTGATTTTGTTGTTGGGCCTGGGCACGCGGGAGTTATGGGGGCCGGAAACCCGCTGGGCCAACATCGCGTTGCAAATGCTCCAGAGCGGTGACTATTTCGATCCCTACCTCAAGGGCGGGCCGTATTACGACAAACCGCTGCCCTCCTACTGGCTGATCACGGCCACCGCCTGGCTGACCGGCGGTTTAGGGCACTGGTCACTACGCTTGTCTTCGGTGGTTGCCGCCTGGCTGAGCGTCTGGCTGGTGTACTTGATCGGCGAGCAGCTAATGCGCAAAGGCACCGGGTTGATTGCCGGGTGGATGCTGGCGACCACCTTTTATTTCGTGTTCTGGGCACGGGTCGCCACCGCCGACATCCTCACCGTCTGCGGTGTGCTGGCGGCGGTGTGGTGGTATTGGCGCGGGCCGCAAGACACGCGTTTCAGCCGTTACCTGGTGTTTTTCCTGCTGTTGTCCCTGACCTCATTGTTCAAAGGCCTGATCGGCTTCATTCTGCCGGGCTTGCTGCTATTACCGCATGTGGTGCAGGACGGTCGCTGGAAAAGCCATCTCAATCTGCGGCTGTGCGGCGCCCTGGTCATCGCCGGGGCGTTTTACATGACGCCATTCATATTGTCGCACCTCTACGGCGCGCCGACTTATGGCGAAAGTGGCCTGGGCCTGGTGCTGCGGGAAAACGTCGTGCGGTTTTTCCAGCCCTTCGACAACATCGGACCGATCTACACCTATTTGATTTACCTCCCGGTCTACACTCTGCCATGGGCGCCTTGCTGGATGCTGGGGTTGTGGTTTGCGCTGCGCCACTGGCGCAGCGTCGAACCCAATACGCGCTGGCTGGTTTGGGGGTTGGGTCTGTTGATGCTGTTTTTCACGGCCAGCGGCAGTCGACGCAGTTACTACGTATTGCCCCTGGTGCCCTTCGCCCAGTTGCTGGGCGCCTGGTGGATCACCCGGCGAATGGCCGAACGCAACGCCACAGACAGGTTCGGTAGTCGCCGATTGAAAATCGGTTTCGGCCTGACCGCTGTGTTGTTGATGGCGATACTCGGTGTGTTCTATCCCTGGACCAACGGCGGTGGCGGCGTGGTTCAGTTCGGTGAGACGGTCAGGCTTGAGGCCAGCAAACGCGCACCGCTCAATACATGGCGCATGGTGATGATCGAGGTGGACAACAAAGTGCCGATGTACCTGCAAACCGGCGGCGCCCCCTTCTATTACGTGCAGCAAAGCCAGGACTTTCCTCGCACCGGCGATACCGCCGCGCTGATGACCTGGCTGGACAACACCAGCGGCCAGCACTGGGACCCGCAACGCACCATCGTTATCACCCAGTACCGCAACGGTGATGCAGTACCGCTGGACTACCTGAGTGCCGACCATCAGGTCATCACCACCACGCCCACCAACGGCGAGCGCATATTCCACGGCCGTGAAGACCAGAGCGTGGCGTATATTCCCCGGGCCGAATAGGTGTCAGTGCAGGCGCTTGCTGTCGATCTTCGTCGCCAGGGTTTCCAGCGCCTCAGTACACGCAGTCAGATCCGGCGACCCGGTTCTGACTTGCTTCAACGCCCGGTCCAGGGACTTGTCGATGGAGGTCCAGCCTTCAGGATCAATCGGTCGCAGTTGTTCCTCGTTTTGGTCCCAGGCACTTTCCAGGTCAGTGATCCTGGCCCTTGCACCTTTCATGTCGCCACTGCCCAGTAGCTTTTTGGTGTCGGTAATGATGGCCATCAGGTAGGACAGATCGCCCATCGACCCGGCGGGAGTGGCTGCTACGGGGATGGCGGCACTGATCTGCTTGCTATCAAACTTGGCCAGCAGGGTCTTCAAGGCTTCGGCACAGGCTTGCGGATCCGGGTTGCCGGAGCGCAGTTGGGACAGTGCACGATCAATCGATTTATCGACCGAAGTCCAGTCAGCCGGCGACTTCGGCTGCAAGGTTTCTTCGGCTTGATCCCACGCTGTTTCCAGATCGGTGATGCGAGCCTTGGCTGCTTTCAGGTCGCCGGCGTCCACTAAACGGGCAGTGTCTACGGTAATCGTCCGGAAACTCGACAAATCGCCAAGGGAACCGGTCACCGTCGAGGCGCTCACCGTCGTTTTACCGGCCGTTGCCTGAGCCGGCACCCAGAACCACCCACCGACGCCGACCGTGCAGACGAACAGCAGTGCCCCCAGGAACGGCGTGGACGCCAGATGCGGGACACGCTTGGGGCTGAGTTTCAATGTTGAACCAACCTTCGCCACCCGAAAGCTTCGCCGGGAAAGCGTCAGCCAGATAGCGCTGGACATGAAAATCGACGACACCGCGCCGGATATCAGACCCAGCACCAGAGCCAGCGAGAACATCTGCAACGGTTCGCAGGCAAACAGATACAGGCAGGTCGACGCCATCACCACTGTCAGCACGGTGTACAGCGAACGCCTCAGGGTCTGGCTGATGCTCAGGTTGATCAGGCTCCACAAGGTCAGCGCATCCACCGGCGGGGACTTTTTCACGTTTTCGACAATGCGTCCGAAGATCACGATCTTGTCGTTCAGTGAATAGCCGATGATCGTCAGCAATGCAGCGATGTAAGTGACGTCGATCTCGAACTTGAACAGCGAGAAGATCGCCGAAACGATGAGGATGTCCTGAACGATCGGCAGCAAGGTTGCCAAGGCGATGGCCCAGGAGAAACGCAGGCCGATATAGATTGCGATGCTGGCGAATGCCGCAATCACCGCATAAATGGCCCGAGTGGCAAAATCCCGTGCAACGCCCGGGTCTGCGGTGTTTTCCTCGTACTCTACGGTCTGATACTTACCCTTGAACGCAGTAATGATCTGCTTCAGATCAGCGGGCTTGAGCACTTCATCGAAGCGTACGGCGATGTGCTGATTCTGTGCACCGCCCACGGCCACGGTGGCCGGGATGGTGCCCGCCCCGGTCATGATTTGCGTGGCGGTTTCCTGAGTGATCGCACGGTCGACGTCGATGTCCAGCGCAGTGCCAGCGGTAAAATCAATGTCCAGGTTCAGGCCGTGAGCGCGGTAATACAGCGAGCCGGAAACGATGGTCAGCAACGAGACCACAATCGCCGTTTTACCCAGGCCCAAGAAGTTGAAACGGCGAGCCTTGGTGGCGCGCGGCTTGCTCTTTCCGATCAACCAACGCTGGCTGACCCACTGGGTATCGACCAGCCACAGCATCAGCTGGCGAATCAGCAAGAAGTTAGTGGCGACACTGATCACGATGCTCACCAGCATGGTCAGCGCAAATCCTTGAATCGGCCCGATGCCGGCCGCGAACAAGGCAATCATCGCCAGCGCGGTCACCAGGTTTGCATCACGTATCGTCGGCAGCGAGCCTTTGAAACCGTTATCCACGGCTTCGCGCAGAGACCGGCCAAGGTCGATTTCCTCGCGAATACGTTCCAGGCAAATGATGCTCGCATCCGCCGCCATGCCAATGCCCAGCACAAACGCGACCACCGCCGACAGCGACAAGGTGGCACCCGAGGCGGTGAATACAATCAGCAATAGCCACAGGTAGACCAGCGTACAAAACGCGGCGATCAAACCGGCAGTGCGGTACAGCCCCACCAGCAACAGGAAAATACAGGCGATGCCGATCAAACCTGCCTGAACGGTTTCCGCCAGCGCGGTTTTGCCGAGTACGCTGCCGACGGTCTGGGTGTATTTCTCGGTCAGCTGCGTGGGCAACCCCTGCGAACTTCCGAGCAGCGAGCGTGATTCTTCGGCGGACGTCAGGCCTGCCAGTTTCACCCGAATATGGTTGGCGCCCTCGACCCGGATGTCCGGTTCGGTAATACCAATGCTGTCGGCGCGTTTACTCAGGATCGCGACCGTCTGCAACAAGTCATCCTTGGCGAGCCGGGTTTTGCCCGGTGCCGGGTTCACAACGTAATAAATCTCGTAACCACCGCGAAACTCCAGCCCGAAGCGCACATGAGTGGCCAGGCTGGAAAATGTCGCAGCCACCAGACAGGCCAGCAGCCCCGTCAGGAGGATGAACGACAGGCGTCGACTGGAAAGGCTCATGGAAGAAATCCAGAAAAGGGACTGAAAAGCGAATCGAAGCCGAAGGGCTCGCTCACCACTGGCGGGCAGTCTAAAGAAGCGAAAATGAACCGCTTGTTAACGAAGTCACATGGCTGTGCGACGGCTTGCCAGTGCGTGCCGGACATGCAATGAATGCACGCCTGCAATGCCTGATCAGGAAGCGAGCGATGAAGGTTCTGGTGGCCGAAGACAATGCCCTGCTGGGTAACAGCATCAAGCGCGGGCTTGAGGAAGAAGGCTGGGTGGTGGATCTGGCCAGGGACGGCAAAGAGGCCTTGTACTATGCCGATGCCAGTGAATACGACGTGTTGGTGCTGGACTGGATGCTGCCGCAGATATCGGGTCTGGAAGTACTCAGCGTGGTGCGCGGCAAGGGCAACGACGTGCCGGTGATCATGGTCACGGCCAGAAGCGAAGTAGTGGATCGGGTGCAGGGCCTGGATCGCGGCGCCGACGATTATCTGAGCAAACCTTTCGAAATGATCGAGTTGGTGTCGCGGCTCAATGCCCTCTATCGGCGCTCGATCGCCCGTGGCTCGAAATCGCTGACACTGGGTAATCTGAACATCGAACTCGACACCTTGCGGGTCAGCATCGGCGGCCGTCCGCTGGATCTCACGGGCATGGAATACAATCTACTGGTGGCGCTGGCCGGCAAGGCGAATCAGTTGCAGACCCGCACGGTATTGCTGGGGTTGCTCTACCCTTTCGACAGCGAGCCGGACAGCAACAGCCTGGACGTGCTGCTCAATCGCCTGCGACGCAAGTTGGCTGGGGCCGACGTCGAGATTGAAACCGTTCGCGGCAAAGGGTTGATCCTTCGTGTGGCGTAACCTGGCACTGAACATCAAAATCGCGCTCACGTTGTTCGTGGTTCAGGCGTGTGTGTTGTTCGTCGGCTATGTGTGGCTGAGTCATTGGGTGCAAACCACCCGGCTCGATGAACTGCGGCACCATCTCGATACCCAGTCGGACGTCATCGAGTCGCTGATCAGCGTCGAAAACGCGCAGTTGGTCTATCAGCGCCAGGGTGAATTCGCCTCGGAACTGGATCACGATCACGACCTGTTTTTTGACTTGTCATCGATATCGGGTGAGATGCTGCAAGAATCCTGGGGACCAACGCCGTCAATGCGCAAAGCGCTTCGCGAGGCCATGAGTCAGGTTCGCGCGGGCGACGAAGAGACTTTCCTGTTCGATGTCGGTCACGAGAAATGGATCGCACAGATGGGCGACCTTGAGCGCGCCAGCCCCGAAGGCCCGCTGAAAGCCAGGCTGCTGGTGGCCACCAACGCGCAACCGGTGCTCAATGCGGTCAACGCCTTCAAACGGGTGGTGGCGCTGGCCGCGATAGGGATATTGCTGTTGACGACGCTTGGCAGTTTTATCGTGGTGTCGCTCTCCACCCGCAACCTTCGCCATTTCGCTCGACAACTGCGCACCTTGAAGCCGCCGGAATTCACCCGCCGGGTGGTGTTCGAGGCGCACTCGGCGGAAGAAAAACTGCTGTTCGACAGCTACGCGCAAATGGAAGCGGCGGTTCAGGAGGTGCTGGAACATCAACGGCTGTTTATCGCCAACGCCTCCCATGAACTGAAGACGCCGATTGCTGCCGTGACCTCTGCGCTGGAGGTCATTCTGGCGCGGCCACGGCACGCCGAAGATTACGCCCAGACCTGTCGTGACGTGCTGGCCGAAATGCAGGTGCTCAAGCGCCTGTCTCTCGGCCTGTTGGACCTTGCGCAACTGGAGGGCACCGCCGAGATTGCCGGGCAGGCAAGCGGGTTGAATGACAATGCGCTCAATGCCGTCGAGCGTTGGCGCAAGGCTGCCGAACTCAAAGGTCTCAGTCTCTCCCTGCATCTGCTGGAGGATTATCAGGCCCAAGTCGCCGGAGGACCGGAACAGTGGGAAGTGGTGTTTGGCAACCTGCTGGACAACGCCATCAAGTACACCCCGGCCGGCGGCGCCGTCGACGTCACGCTGGACGAACATCCGGGCAGCGGTTTGACCATCCTGATCACCGATAACGGTGCAGGCATGTCCGCGCAAGAAGTCCGGCAATTGGGGCAAGTGTTTTTCCGTGCCGACGCCGCACGGTCGCAATCATCGTCGTTCGGGCTTGGCTTTGCCCACTGCAAGCGGATTGTCGAAAGACTGGGTGGACATCTGACGGTTCAAAGTACGCCGCAGACAGGAACACGCGTGACCATTGCCATGATGCGTTATAAGCCTTGAACCCGGCGTCACCTCAGACCAGGCCAAAGTTCAGCCAAGGGGCTCAAAGCCACACTCCGATCGAAGATATCGTTTGAAAGTTGCCCACCACCGTGTCGGCTCAAGTTTTCCGTCGACAGTGAAATGACATCTATTTACGATTTTTTTGACGTTTTTTTCTCATTTGGCGCTCTACATTCGCGGCGACTCAAACATGCAAATGATTCGCATTGTTCCAATAATGAATCTGCGCGTGTTGACTAAAAAAACAGGAGCCGTCGACAGAATGATTTCCCGTATCCCCTCGTTCCTTAAAAACGCATTGCTGACCACTGCTTTCCTCAGCGCCGGTCACGTGTATGCCGCTGCGCAGACGGAGGGTATCGTGGTCTACAACGCTCAACACGAAAGCCTGACCAAATCCTGGGTCGAAGGCTTCACCAAGGAAACCGGCATCAAAGTGACCGTGCGCAATGGCGACGACACCGAGATGGGCAATCAGCTCGTGCAGGAAGGTGCAGCCTCCCCGGCCGACGTGTTCCTGACCGAAAACTCCCCGGCGATGGTGCTGGTCGACAACGCGGGGCTGTTTGCACCGGTTGCGCCGAGCACGCTGGAACAAGTGGGCGCGGCCTATCGTCCGGCGCATGGCAAATGGGTAGGGATTGCCGCACGCTCCACGGTGTTCGTCTACAACCCGAGCAAGCTGGCTGAAGCAGACTTGCCAAAATCGCTGATGGACCTCGCAGCACCGAACTGGAAAGGCCGCTGGGCCGCTTCGCCAGCCGGTGCCGACTTCCAGGCCATCGTCGCAGCGGTACTGGAACTCAAGGGTGAAGCCGCCACCCTCGACTGGCTGAAAGCCATGAAAACCAACTTCACCGCCTACCGGGGCAACAGCGCCGTGCTCAAGGCGGTCAATGCCGGTCAGATCGACAGCGGCGTGATCTATCACTATTACAGCTTCGTCGATCAGTCCAAGACCGGCGAGAACAGCAAGAACACCTCGCTGAGCTACTTCAAACACAAGGATCCAGGTACCTTTGTCAGCCTGTCCGGCGGTGGCGTCCTGGCCTCCAGTCAACACAAGGAACAGGCTCAGGCATTCCTGAAATGGATTACCGGCAAAGACGGCCAGGCGATCCTCAAGAACGGCAACTCGTTTGAATACGCCGTGGGCAAGAATGCAGAGTCCAATCCGAAACTGGTGCCGCTGCAGCAACTCGACGCTCCGACTGTCGACGTCTCGAAACTCGACAGCAAAAAGGCGGTTGAGCTGATGACCCAGGCCGGGTTGCTCTAATTGTTGCCTGAAACGCTACCGGCAGAGGTCGCTGCGGCGTCCTCTGTAAACTTGCGCGCACGCTCTCGCGGCGTCTTCTCGGGCCGCGGCGGCGCCTGGGTGATTAGCCTGTCGGTGCTGATGTCGTTGCTGGCGTTGCTGCCGATTGCTTTCGTGATCGGCGTATCGGTGCAGACTGGCTGGGCGACGCTGGTGACGCTGGTATGGCGCCCACGCGTCGGCGAGTTGCTGATCAACACCGTGCTGCTGGTAGTGCTCACCATTCCCTTGTGCATCGCACTGGGTCTGGCGCTGGCCTGGTTGACGGAACGCACCAACTTGCCGGGGCGGCGCTGGTGGTCGCTGTTGGCGACGGCGCCGCTGGCGGTGCCGGCATTCGTGCACAGCTATGCGTGGGTCAGTCTGGTGCCACCGATTCATGGCCTGTTTGCCGGCGTTCTGGTGTCGGTCATCGCCTATTTCCCGTTTCTTTACCTGCCGATAGCAGCGACTTTGCGCCGGCTCGATCCGGCTATCGAAGATGTCTCCGAGTCGTTGGGGCTCAAGCCCTGGGCAGTGTTCTTTCGCGTGGTGCTGCCGCAGTTGCGCCTGGCCATCTGCGGCGGTGCCTTGCTGGTGGGGCTGCACCTGCTGGCCGAGTACGGTCTGTACGCGATGATTCGCTTCGACACCTTCACCACGGCCATCTTCGATCAGTTCAAGTCCACCTTCAACGGGCCTGCCGCCAATATGCTGGCCGGCGTCCTCGCGCTCTGCTGCCTGGCCATGCTGACGGCCGAGTCGGCTGCTCGCGGCACGGCGCGCTACGCCCGGGTCGGGTCGGGAAGCGCGCGCGAACAAAGGATTGTGCGCTTGAAGTTGCGCACCACCCTGCTCGCGCTGACGCTGCAAGGCATGACCTGTGTGCTGGCACTCGGTGTGCCGTTGATCACCCTTGGCAAGTGGCTGATCGACGGTGGCGCGCAAGTCTGGAACCTGAGCGAACTGCTGCCGGCGCTGGAGCAGACGCTGATGCTCGGGGCCGCCGGCGCGCTCATTACCACATGCGCGGCCATCCCGATCGCCTGGCTGTCGATTCGCTCACCGGGCCCGTTGCAACGTGTGCTGGAAAGCTGCAACTACATTACCAGCGCGTTGCCGGGGATTGTCGTTGCGCTGGCGCTGGTAACGCTGACGATTCATTTTGCCCGGCCGATTTACCAGACCACCATCACGGTGCTGCTGGCGTATTTACTGATGTTTTTGCCCCGCGCCCTGGTGAGTTTGCGCGCAGGCATCGCCCAGGCGCCGGTGGAACTGGAGAACATGGCGCGCAGCCTCGGCCGTTCGCCTGGTCGGGCGTTGTGGCTGATCACTCTGCGCCTGGCCGCACCCGGTGCTGCCGCCGGCGCTGCGCTGGTGTTTCTGGCGGTCAGCAATGAGTTGACCGCCACCCTGCTGCTCGCCCCCAATGGCACGCGCACCCTGGCTACCGGTTTCTGGGCAATGACCAGTGAAATCGACTATGCCGCCGCGGCGCCCTATGCCTTGCTCATGATTCTGCTGTCGCTTCCGTTAACCGGACTTCTTTACCATCAATCCAAACGCACGGCTGGCCGATGAACGCTCTTGAACTCCACTCGATCTGCAAGTCCTACGGTTCTCACCGAGCCCTGGAGAACATCAGCCTGTCGGTGCCGACGGGAAGCCGTACGGTGATCGTCGGCCCGTCCGGTTCGGGCAAGACCACCTTGCTGCGAATGATCGCCGGTTTCGAGTTCCCGGACTCGGGCAGCCTTGCGCTCAATGGTCAAATGCTGGTCGACGGCACCCGCGAGGTCCCCGCGCATCAACGCTTGATCGGCTATGTTCCGCAGGATGGTGCGCTGTTCCCGCACATGACCGTAGCCGCCAACATCGGTTTCGGGCTGGCGGCCAAGGGCGTTGCCAAACAGGAACGTGTCGCCGAGTTGATGGACAGCGTGGCACTGGACTCGAGTATGGCCAATCGTTGGCCGCATGAACTCTCCGGCGGCCAGCAACAGCGTGTCGCGCTGGCCCGGGCCCTGGCGCAACAACCACGGCTGATGTTGCTGGACGAGCCGTTTTCGGCACTCGATACCGGTTTGCGCGCCGCCATGCGCAAATTGGTCGCAAGGCTTCTGGCTGACGCCGGTGTCACGACCATTCTGGTGACTCACGATCAAAGTGAAGCGTTGTCATTCGCCGATCAGTTGGCGGTGATGCGTCAGGGCCGGCTAGTGCAATCCGGACATCCGCTGGACCTTTACCGCTATCCCGCCGATGAACAAACCGCCCTGTTTCTCGGGGATGCCGTGGTCATGCCGGCCAGAATCGAAGCGGGTTGGGCTCATTGCGATCTGGGTCGCATACCGGTCAACAACCACAGAAACAACCGATCAGCGCAAATCATGCTGCGCCCCGAGCAACTTCAGCTGATCAGCGCGCCCCACGGCCTGGAGCAACAGGACGGCTGTCGCGGCGTGGTCACCGAATGCGACTTCGGCGGTAATACCTGCACATTGACCGTGGAATTGCAGACGTTGAACGCTGATGACCGTCCGGGGCGTTCATTGCTGGTGCGCAGTTCCGGCATGCATGCGCCACCCGCTGGGAGCGAGGTTCATGTGTCGACCATCGGCCATGCTCATGTACTGAGCGAACCTTAAGCTTTTGAATCGGTAACGGGCGAGAAACGAAATCGCCCCCGAATATAACAATTCAAAAAAACAACTAAGCAATGCAGCGCAAGTCCATCAAGGCAGACACTTCTGTACGCCTTTCCCTACAAAAAATGCGATGAGCCGGTAGAAGCCTGAACAGTGCCTGTATGGGCTTGAAATAAAACGAATCACCTACCGGTTTTTCATGTTCCTTTCACAAAATCGCGCTTACCCTCAACGGATCACAGATGGCGTCTTGATAGCGTCCAACCCGTCGGGCATGACAAGCAAAGTCAACCGATGTAATTTGTCACAAATTACTGGCAACTGCTTGATGCCGCTTTTGTTTTAGCGTCTACGCTAATGTTGGATCCAACGTTCAAGCCTGATAGTCTAATTTTTTTTCAGTTCCGAGGTGCCCATGAGTCAGGCGTTTCTCCCCTTCTCTCGCCCGAGTATCGGCGATGAAGAAATTGCTGCGGTAGAGCAAGTACTGCGCTCTGGCTGGATCACTACCGGGCCGAAAAACCAGCAACTGGAAGAACACTTCGCCAACTATGTTGGCTGTCGGCATGCCGTCGCATTGTCCTCGGCCACCGGTGGCATGCACATTACTTTATTGGCCTTGGGTATCGGTCCCGGCGACGAAGTCATCACTCCGTCCCAGACCTGGGTGTCCACCGCCAACATGATCTGCCTGCTCGGTGCGACGCCGGTTTTCGTCGACGTTGACCGCGACACGTTGATGAGCGACCTGGAGAGCATCGAAGCGGCGATCACGCCTCGCACCAAGGCAATCATTCCGGTGCATTACGCCGGCGCGGCATTCGACCTCGATCCGCTCTACGCTCTGGCCGACAAACATGGCATCACCGTCATCGAAGACGCGGCTCACGCGGCGGGCACTTTCTATAAAGGTCGGCACGTCGGCGCCCAAGGCACGGCGATCTTCTCGTTCCACGCGATCAAGAACATGACCTGCGCCGAGGGCGCGATGTTCGTCAGCGACGATGAAGCCCTGGCCAATCGGGTACGCATGCTCAAGTTCCATGGCCTGGGCGTCGACGCCTACGACCGCCTCACCCACGGCCGCAAACCCCAGGCCCAGGTGATCGAACCCGGCTTCAAGTACAACCTGGCCGACATCAATGCCGCCATCGCCCTGGTTCAGCTGGAACGCCTGGACGCGATCAACGCCAAGCGCACAGAGCTGGCCCAGACCTACCTGCAACGCCTTGAAGGCCTGCCGGTGCAACCGCTGGCCATTCCGGCCCATGCGCAACAGCACGCCTGGCATCTGTTCATCCTGCGCATCGACGCCGAACGTTGCGGGCTGGATCGCGAGGCGTTCATGAAGGCGTTGCAGGAACAGAACATCGGCACAGGTATTCACTTCATCGCCACCCACCTGCACACTTACTACCGGCAGCGTTTCCCCAACATCTACCTGCCCAACACCGAATGGAACTCGGCGCGGCTGTGTTCGATCCCGTTGTTCCCCGACATGACTACCGATGATGTCGATCGTGTCGTCGGCGCCATTGAAAAAACACTGGACAGAAGCCTGTGAAACCTTATCCGATCCGTTGCGTATCAATCGTCATCCCGGTCTATAACGAGGAGGACAGTCTGCCCGAGTTGCTCCGGCGCACCGAAGCGGCGTGCCAGCAACTGCACCATGACTACGAAATTGTGTTGGTCGACGACGGCAGCCGCGACAACTCGGCGCAAATCCTCGAGGAGGCGGCCAGTCTCGACGGCAGCCCGGTGGTGGCGGTCATTCTCAACCGCAACTACGGCCAGCACGCGGCGATCATGGCAGGGTTCGAACAATGCAAGGGCGACGTGGTGATCACCCTCGACGCCGACCTGCAGAACCCGCCTGAAGAAATCCCGCGGCTGGTGGCTCAGGCCGAACTGGGCTATGACGTAGTCGCCACGGTGCGCAACAACCGTCAGGACTCGGCCTTGCGTCGCTGGCCGTCGAAGCTGATCAACCTTGCCGTGCAACGCTCCACCGGTGTTGCCATGAGCGACTACGGCTGCATGCTGCGCGCCTACCGCCGCACCATCGTCGACGCCATGCTCGCCTGCCGCGAACGCAGCACGTTCATCCCGATCCTGGCCAACAGCTTCGCCCGGCACACCACGGAAATTCTGGTGACCCACGCCGAGCGTGAACACGGCGAATCCAAATACAGCCCGATGCGCCTGATCAACCTGATGTTCGATCTGATCACCTGCATGACGACCACGCCCCTGCGATTGCTGAGCATCGTCGGCTTCGGCATGGCCGGCCTAGGCGTGCTGTTCGCCATCGCGTTGATTGTGCTGCGCATGGCTTTCGGCGCCGGTTGGGCGGGCGGCGGTACGTTCGTCCTGTTCGCCGTACTGTTCGTTTTCACCGGCGGGCAATTCATTGGCATGGGCCTGCTGGGCGAGTACCTGGGTCGCATGTACAGCGACGTCCGGGCACGTCCACGGTTCTTTATCGAAAAAGTTTTACGTAGCACCCCTTCTGCTCCTGCCCCCGTTGTCACCGTTGACGGTCTCACTTCCACTTCTTCAGATCAGGTTCTCTCATGAGTGCAAAAGCTGTTGTCTTCGCTTATCACGATATTGGCTGTGCCGGCATCGAATCCCTGCTTGCCAGCGGTTTCGAGATTGCAGCCGTGTTCACCCATCCCGATGACCCGAAGGAAAATGCGTTCTATGGCTCGGTTGCGCAACTGTGCGCCCGTAAAGGCATCCCGGTGCACGCCCCGGAAGACGCCAACCACCCGCTGTGGATCGAGCGCATCAGCAAACTCAACCCCGAGTACCTGTTTTCGTTCTACTACCGCAACCTGCTGAGCGAACCACTGTTGGCCACGGCCAGCAAAGGCGCCTTCAACCTGCACGGTTCGTTGCTGCCTCGCTACCGTGGCCGCGCACCGGCCAACTGGGTACTGGTCAACGGTGAAACCGAGACCGGCGTGACCCTGCACCGCATGGTCAAACGTGCCGATGCCGGCGCCATCATTGCCCAGGAGCGGGTAGCGATCGAGCGCGCCGACACCGCGCTGACCCTGCACGCCAAATTGCGCCAAGCCGCCAGCGATCTGCTGCGCGACACCTTGCCTGCCTTGCTTCAGGGCAAAATCAGCGAAACCCCACAGGACGAATCCAAAGCCACAGTGTTTGGCCGTCGCACCCCGGCGGACGGCAAACTGGTCTGGAGTAAACCTGCCGAAGAACTGTTCAATCTGGTCCGCGCCGTGACCCAACCTTACCCGGGCGCGTTCTGTGCCGTGGGCGAGCACAAGTTGATTGTCTGGAGCGCGGATGTCGTCAAGGGCAACGAAGGCCAGGCACCGGGCCGGGTTATCAGCGTCGATCCGCTGCGCATCGCCTGCGGCGAAGACTCGCTGGTGGTCAACGCCGGCCAACGCAACGACAACGGTCTGTACCTCAGCGGTCCACAACTGGCCAATGAGCTGGGGCTGGTCGACGGTTCTGTGCTGCGTGGCGCCGAATCGGGCCGTGCACCGCGTCGCACCCGCGTGCTGATCCTTGGCGTCAACGGCTTCATCGGCAATCACCTGTCCGAGCGCCTGCTGCGTGACGACCGCTATGAAGTGTACGGCCTGGACATCGGCTCGGACGCCATCGAGCGCCTGCGCAGCCATCCGAACTTCCACTTCGTCGAAGGCGATATCAGCATCCACTCGGAGTGGATCGAGTACCACATCAAGAAATGCGACGTGGTCCTGCCGCTGGTGGCGATCGCCACGCCGATCGAATACACCCGCAATCCGCTGCGTGTATTCGAACTGGACTTCGAAGAGAACCTGAAACTGGTTCGCTACTGCGTCAAATACAACAAGCGCGTAATCTTCCCGTCGACCTCCGAAGTCTATGGCATGTGCCAGGACGCCAACTTCGACGAAGACAGCTCCAACCTGGTGGTTGGGCCGATCAACAAGCAACGCTGGATCTACTCGATCTCCAAGCAGCTGCTTGACCGAGTGATCTGGGCTTACGGCCAGAAAGGCCTGAACTTCACCCTGTTCCGCCCTTTCAACTGGATGGGCCCACGCCTGGACCGTCTGGACTCGGCGCGTATCGGCAGCTCCCGGGCCATCACCCAGTTGATCCTGAACCTGGTGGAAGGCACGCCAATTCGCCTGTTCGACGGCGGCGAACAAAAACGCTGCTTCACCGACATCGCCGATGGCGTCGAAGCCCTGGCGCGGATCATCGACAACGACAACGATGTCTGCAACGGCCAGATCATCAACATCGGCAACCCGGACAACGAAGCCAGCATTCGTCAGCTGGGCGAAGAACTGCTGCGCCAGTTCGAAGCTCACCCGTTGCGCGACAACTTCCCGCCATTCGCCGGTTTCCGCGATATCGAAAGCAAGGCTTTCTACGGCACTGGCTATCAGGACGTGTCTCACCGCAAACCGAGCATCGCCAACGCCAAGCGTCTGCTTGACTGGGCACCCACCGTGGAGATGAAGGAAACCATCGGCAACACGCTGGACTTCTTCCTGCGCGAGGCCATGCTCGAAATCGCGGACAAAAAACGTTGATGCAGGCAGGCCTTCGAATCGATGTCGACACCTACCGAGGCACCCGTGAAGGGGTGCCGCGGTTACTCGAAATACTCGATGAAGCACAGGTCAAGGCGACGTTTTTCTTCAGCGTCGGGCCAGACAACATGGGGCGCCACTTGTGGCGCCTTATCCGTCCGCAATTTCTCTGGAAGATGCTTCGTTCCAACGCTGCCGGCCTGTATGGCTGGGATATTTTGTTGGCAGGCACTGCGTGGCCGGGCAAACCGATCGGTCGCGACCTCGGGCACCTGATGCGTCAAGCCCAGGCGGCTGGGCATGAAGTCGGCCTGCACGCCTGGGATCACCACGGCTGGCAGGCCAATGCCGGACGCTGGAGCCAGGCGCAACTGATCGAGCAGATTCGTCGTGGCGTCGACAGCCTCAGTGACATCCTCGGTCAAAAAGTCGAATGCTCGGCATCCGCCGGTTGGCGGGCGGACGAGCGTGTGATCGAAGCCAAGCAAGGTTTCGGCTTTCGCTACAACAGCGATTGTCGAGGCCAGCATATGTTCCAGCCAATCCTGACCAATGGTAGTCTGGGCGCACCGCAGATTCCGGTGGACCTGCCGACCTTCGACGAAGTGGTTGGCCCGACCGTTGCGGCCAAAGACTTCAACACCTTCATTCTTGAGCGGTTCTCCCCGCAAAAACTCAATGTCTACACTGTCCATGCCGAAGTAGAAGGGATTCTGATGGCCAACGATTTTCGCCAATTATTGGCCGATGCTCGCCAACGTGATATTCATTTCCAGCCCTTGGGCAATTTGCTTCCCGACGCCCCCGCCATCTTGCCGAAGGGCCGGGTTGTACGCGGCACCCTTGAGGGTCGCGAAGGTTGGCTAGGGGTTCAAGGCGCATGAGCAAACCCTGGGCATTGCCGTTATTACTGGTCGTTCTGCTGCTGGCGTACTTGTTGCCACTGGGCACCCACGGCCTATGGATTCCCGACGAAACCCGTTACGCCCAGATCAGCCAGGACATGCTCCTGAGCGGTAACTGGGTGTCGCCGCACTTCATGAGCCTGCGTTACTTCGAAAAGCCCATCGCGGGCTACTGGATGATCGCTATCGGCCAGGCGCTGTTTGGCGACAATCTGTTTGGCGTACGTATTGCCTCGGTGCTGAGCACCGGGCTGAGCGTGTTGCTGTGCTACCTGATCGCTCACCGGCTGTGGAACGAGCCGCGCAAGAGTTTTGCCTGCGCGCTGCTGTACATGAGTTTTGCGATCATCGCCGGACAAGCCGGCTACGCCAACCTCGATCCGCAATTCACCTTCTGGGTAAACCTGAGCCTGGTGGCTTTGTGGTTTGCGCTGGACAGCACCAGCCGTGGCCAGCGTCTGCTCGGCTGGACTGTACTGGGGCTTGCCTGTGGCATGGGTTTCATGACCAAAGGCTTCCTCGCCTGGGCGTTGCCGGTGTTGATCGCCCTGCCCTGGGTGCTCTGGCAGAAACGCTGGCGGGAACTGCTGACTTACGGCCCGGTGGCGATTATCGTCGCCATCGCGGTGAGCCTGCCGTGGGCCTTGGCGGTGCACGCGCAGGAACCCGATTACTGGCGGTTCTTCTTCTGGCACGAACACATTCGCCGCTTCGCCGGGGATGACGCCCAACACGATGCGCCATGGTGGTTCTACCTGCCGCTGCTGGTGGCGTTCAGCCTGCCATGGGCGGCGTTGCTGCCATCGGCGCTGAAACAGGCCTGGCAGACCCGGCGTCAGGCCAACATCGCTTTCCTGCTGCTGTGGTTGCTGATGCCCTTGCTGTTTTTCAGCCTGAGCAACGGCAAGCTGCCGACCTACATCATGCCCTGCCTGCTACCTCTGGCGTTGTTGCTGGGCCATGCCCTGGCGGACCGACTGAAGCTGGAACAAGGCCGGGTGCTGGGGATCAATGGCCTGCTGAACATGACGCTGGGCCTGATCGTCCTGATTGCGCTGGTTTATCTGCAACTGAAAAAACCGCTGTACACCCACGAACTGCACAACCTGGTATTGGTGTTCATCGGGTTGATCGGCTGGATCATGGCCAACCTGCTGCAGGCCTTCCGTCCCTTGCAATGCTGGGCGGCACCGGCTTTTGGCAGTTTGCTGCTGATCGGCGTGCTGCCGGCCGGCATGCCGGATTCGGTGGTGGCTAACAAGATGCCCGACCAGTTCATCCTCCAGCACGCCCCGGAGCTGGCGCAGACCGACAAGTTGTTGAGCAACGACCTGGGCGCTGCCTCGGCCCTGGCCTGGCGCTTGAAACGCCCGGAGGTGGCGTTGTACAACACGATAGGCGAATTGAAATACGGCCTCGACTATCCTGATCCAGATGCAATACAGCAACGGGTCGATCTCGAGCACGTGCAACAGTGGATGCGCGAAGCGCGTCAGAGTGGTTCGGTCGGCGTGGTGATGCGGGTCAAAGGGGATGACGAACTGCAAGAAATCGAACTGCTGCCCAAGGATGGCAAACGTTATGAACAAGGCAACCTGGTGATCCTGATCTTCCCTCGGGATGCGTCATGAGCCTGTTGCTGCTCCTGACCGCCTGCCTGCTGACTTGCCTTGGCCAGATCGCCCAGAAGTACGCCGTGGAAAGCTGGCGTGGCAAGACCTCGGGCTGGGGCGAGAAACTGCGTTCGCCCTGGCTGTGGCTGGCGCTCGCCTCTCTGGGGCTGGGCTTGCTGGTCTGGCTGCTGGTGTTGCAGCGCCTCGAAGTCGGTATCGCCTATCCCATGCTCAGCCTGAATTTCGTGCTGATCACACTGGTCGCCCGTTTCGTCTTTCACGAAGTCATCGACCGCCGTCACTGGTTGGGCGTGGCCCTGGTGATTGGTGGCGTGGCGTTGCTGGGGCAACACGCATGAGCCTGCGTCGCGGAATCGCCTTTGCCATGGGCAGCGTAGTGCTGGGCACCGCCGCGCAGTTGGGCATGCGCTGGAGCATGACTCGCTTGCCACATCCCGAACAGTGGCTAGCGGCCTTGAGCAGCGGCAGTGTCGATATGCCCGCTGTGATTGTCGTGCTGGCCGCCATCCTCGCCTATGCCGTGTCGATGCTCACCTGGCTCGCCGCCCTGCGGGATGTGCCGCTGGGTCGGGCCTATTCGCTGCTGAGCATCAGCTACGCGCTGGTGTATGTGCTGGCCGCCAGCCTGCCGCTGTTCAACGAATCCTTCAGTCTTTCAAAAACCCTGGGAGTGGCGCTGGTCATCCTGGGGGTCATTACTATTAATTCTCGACCTGCTCGCGCGCCCGAACTTAGGAGTGCATCATGAAAATCAGTGTATTTGGTAGCGGTTACGTTGGTCTGGTGCAAGCCGCCGTCCTGGCTGAAGTCGGCCATGACGTAGTGTGCATGGACATTGACGAGAAAAAAGTTGCGTTGCTGCAACAAGGCCACGTCAGCATCTTCGAGCCGGGGCTGGCCAGCCTGGTGCGTGAAAGCCTGGATGCCAAGCGGCTGCACTTCACCTCGGACGAAAAGTTCGCGGTGCAACATGGCCAGGTGCTGTTCATCGCCGTCGGCACACCGTCCCGGGAGGATGGTTCGGCGGATCTGCAATACGTGTTGTCCGTGGGTGAAGCGGTCGCGCGTCATCGTGAACAGCCGGTGATCCTGGTGGAGAAATCCACGGTGCCGGTGGGCACCGGCGATACGCTACGCGCCCATATCGACCAGTACCTGCTCAAGGCCGGCCGTCAGCTGCAGTTCGATATCGTTTCCAACCCGGAGTTTTTGAAAGAAGGTTCGGCCGTGGCCGATTGCCGGCGCCCGGACCGCATCATCATCGGCTGTGAAGGCGATGAAGTGCGCGACGTGATGCGCGACCTCTATGCACCGTTCAACCGCAACCATGACCGCGTCATGTTCATGGACCTGCGCAGCGCCGAGCTGACCAAATACGCCGCCAACTGCATGCTGGCGACCAAAATCAGCTTCATCAACCAGATCGCCGAACTGGCCGAACACCTGGGTGCCGACATCGAATCGGTACGGCTGGGCATCGGTGCCGACTCGCGTATTGGTTACCACTTCATCTACCCCGGCTGCGGTTACGGCGGCTCGTGTTTCCCCAAGGACATGCGCGCTCTGATCCACAGTGCCGAAGAAGCCCACTGCAACAGCGACCTGCTGCAAGCGGTGGAAGCCATCAACGAGCGGCAGAAACACAAATTGTTCGAACGCATCAACGCGTTCTACAAGGGTGATTTGCGCGACAAGACCTTCGCCGTTTGGGGCCTGGCCTTCAAGCCCAACACCGACGACATGCGCGATGCGCCGAGCCGGGTGCTACTGGAATCGCTGTGGGCTGCGGGGGCCAATGTACGGGCGTTCGACCCGGAAGCCATGCAGGAAACCCAACACCTTTATCCTGACGAACCGAAGCTGATGCTCATGGGCACGCCGGAATCAGTCCTTTCGGGTGCCGACGCTTTGATCATCTGCACCGAATGGCAGCAGTTCAAGGCGCCAGACTTCGACCTGATCCAGCAACGCCTGAATGCACCGGTGATTTTCGACGGACGTAACCTGTACGACGCAGAGCGCCTGGCCCGCAGCGGCTTCCTGTATTTCCCGATGGGCCGTGGTGAATCCCGCAAATTGCCAATTCCCCTTCAGCAATGGCCATCGGCCTCAGGCGTTGCGTGAGTACGGTATCGCCCAGCATTCGTCGGCAGTCCTTAGGGTTCGGGCTGCTGACGTTCATGCTGTTCATCGCGGGGGTCTATCAGCAAACAGCAATCGGTTTCGATTCGCGGTTCGTGCTGTTCGCCCAGGAGATGCTGCGCCACGGGCCGTCGTTTTTCCCGACCACCTATGGCCAGCCCTATGCCGATTACTCGGCGCTGTCTACGGTGTTTGTCTGGCTGTTGTCCCTGCCGTTCGGTCAGGTCAATAGCCTCACCGCGTGGTTGCCGACTGCCATCGGCGCTGCGGTGATCGTCACGTTGATGTACCGGTTGGTCGCGCCCTGCTCCACACGCTGGGCGCTGCTGAGCATCGCGTTGATGTTGCTCACCAGTACATTTGTCACTGAAACCCGTGCCGTGTCCCAGGACCTGATGCTGGCGGCCGTGGCCTTTTCGGTGTTCTACCTTGGGTACGCCGCCGATCATTTCGCGATGCCCCGTCGGTGGCCGCTGATTTTTGTGCTGCTGCTGTTGGGCTTCGGGATTCGCGGGCCGATCGGGCTGGTTATCCCCACCGGTATGTTGTGCAGCTACTACCTGCTCAATCGCCAATGGTCACGGTTGTTCGGTTTTGGCCTGTTGGCGGCGGTGTTGTTGGTGGTGTGCGTCGGCGCGCTGCTGTGGCTGGCCGAAGCCAGTGGTGGAACGGCCTTCATGCATGACGTGGTGCGCATGCAGTTCATGGGGCGCATGGACGGCAGTGAAGGCGTCAGTGGCTCGCTGTATTACTTCACCGCTTCGTTTGGCAACTATGCGCTCGCTTATCCATTGGCACTGCTGGTATTGGCCGCGGTCTGGCTGACGAATCCACGGCAGGCAGGTCCGGCATTACGCTTGTTGCAATACTGCACGGCGGCCGGGTTGATCGTGATGATTGGCTTATCGATTCCCCAGGCGAAAAAGGCCCGTTACCTGCTGCCGATGCTGCCCATGGCGGCGATCATTGCGGCGTACCCGTTTCAGGTGGCGCAAGGTCGGGTATTCGGTTGGTTGCGGGGTTTGATGCAAGGGCTGTGGCTGGTGATACCGGGGGTGTTGATTGTCGCATTGCTGATCATTCAGCGGCGTCTGCCAGCACAACCTCCTGCCTTTGTGCCGGTATTGATCGTGCTTGCGGCTCTGCAAGTCATCACACTGGCGGCTTGGTTCCGCGCTCACTGGCGAGCCGAGGTACTGGCCTGTTGCGCAGTCCTGGCGCTGTGGTCGGTTTATATCCTGGTGTATGAACCGGTCGAACGTCAGCTTTACGACACGCAAGCCTTCAGTCGAGCCGCGTTCGCAGAGATTCAAAAAGCGCCGGCGCCGTTGGTGCTGCACGGCATGGGCAAAGACGCCAAGGCGATCAAGTTCATGGTCAATATCGAGCAGGACTTTCAACCGGTGTTCACCGAATCGACACAGGAACTGGAAGCCCTCTCGGGGCCGGCCTGGCTGATGATGGACCGAAACGACTACAACGCCCTGCAAGGCACTCCGCTGGGTGCCCAGCCACCGGTATTGAGCGGACGTTTCGATAAGAACGATTTCGTATTGCTGCACACGCCGCCCTTGTAGGAACTGCCGTAGGCTGCGATCTTTTGATGGTTTCGATATTGCTGAAGAGCAAGATCAAAGATCGCAGCCTGCAGTAGCTCCTGCGTATCCATGTATTGTCCTTTAGTTACTGTTAACCACACTTGAACGCCTACGTTTGAGGTTAAACCGGCGCCTTCAAATCCACCCCCAGCGACTGGGCAAACGCCTTCACCAACGGACTGCGCACAGTGTTGTGGCGCAGGATCAGATTGAACGGCGTGACGATGTTGATCAGGTCCGGACGCACCGCCCGAAACTGTCCCTGAGCCACCAGGTTTGCCGCGTAATGCTCGGGCAGAAAACCGACGAAACGCCCCGTCTTGACCAGCAGCGCCACAGCTTCCACTTGAGTCGCCGAAGCGGAAAAGCTGTCGTAGCGGGCAAAGTTCAGTTTGTCCCGATGGATCGCGTAGCGGTGGTTGATGCACTCGTAATCCTGCAGCACATTGCCGCCCATGTCCGCCTCCGGCACCGAGAACAGTGGATGACCGACGGCGCAATACACATACGAGCGTTCTTCATACAGCGGGAAGTAATCGAACTCTTCTCTTTTTTGATAAACCGGCACGATCCCGGCCACTAACCGCCCCTCGACCACACCTCTTTCCACCTCATCTAACTGGGAGGCCTGAAGTTGAAATCTTACTTTCGGCGACTCTTCATTTATTCTTCTAAGCGCCGCAACTAACGGAGAATTCGAGTCCGTAATTGTATTATCAATGACGCCCACCCCAAGGTCGCCAATAAGTTCATTCTGCGCCGAACTAAGCCGATCACGAAAGTTATCGACCGAGGCAAATAAATCGATCGACGCCTGATACACCAGGCGCCCTTCTTCGGTCAGGTGAAACCCTTCCCGCCCCCGGGTACACAGGCGCATGCCGATGCGAATCTCAAGGTCGGAAATCTGTTTGCTGATGGCCGCCAAGCCCACGTTCAGCTCATTCTGCGCCGCACTGAAGCCGCCAGCCTCGACCACGGCCTTGAATACTTTGAGCAGTTTGAAGTCCAGGCCGCTGAGGGCCAACGGCGCCCGATGTACCGTTTTTAACGGCGGGTTTCCGGAATTGGAAAGTGGGGTTTCCATAATGCTTATTTACCTCTGGCGCCCTATTCAACAACCTGTGCCCAACAACAAAAACAGTGCTGGCTAATAATAATGAACACAGAAAACAAGGCTTGGCAACCGTTAATAAATTCCGCCGATCAGTGCCAACTCACTGATTTCGAACTATTAAAAGCTGACACTTCGATCAGCTCTCGCCCTTTAGCAACTGCCCTCTTGAACACTGCTTGGCCATGACCACACCCGAATAATTTCCGGGAAGTGTTTCAGGCTCTGCACACCGATATCAGTTCGCGTTACCGACGAGGAAAACAACAATGTCTCAAACCACCGACCGTCTCTGGGGTGCCCGCTTCAAGAGCGGCCCGTCCGAAGCCTTGGCGGCGCTGTCCCGTTGCCCCGAGCGCTACTTTCGCCTCACCCCGTACGACCTCGCCGGCTCCAAGGCGCATGCCCGGGAATTGCAGCGCGCCGGTCTTCTGAGTGAGCAGGAAACCCAGACCATGCTCGACGCCCTGCAGCGCATCGGTGATGACTTCCGTGCCGGCAGCATCGCGCCGACCCTGGATGACGAAGACGTGCATACCTTCATCGAGCGCCTGTTGACCGAACGCCTCGGCGCACTGGGCGGCAAGCTGCGCGCAGGCCGTTCGCGCAACGACCAGACCGCCAACGACCTGCGGCTGTTCCTGCGTGATCACGTCCGTACGTTGGCCGTTGAAGTGCTGGCCTTGCAGCAAGCACTGGTGGAGCAGGCCGAGCGACACGTCGAAAGCATCTGCCCGGGCTTCACTCACCTGCAACAGGCCCAGCCGATCGTCTTCGCTCATCACTTGCTGGCCCACGCCCAATCGATGCTGCGCGACGTACAGCGTCTGGTGGACTGGGATGCGCGCACCTCGCTGTCGCCACTGGGTGCAGCAGCCATGGCAGGCTCCGCGATCGCTCGCCTGCCCCAGCAGTCGGCCAGGGAAATGGGCTACAGCGGCGTGTGCGAAAACTCCATCGACGCCGTGGCCAGCCGCGATCACGTCGCCGAGTTTCTGTTTATCGCCAGCATGCTCGGGATCAACATTTCCCGCCTCGCCGAAGAGTTCTGCCTATGGTCGTCGCGGCAATTTCGCTGGGTCGCTTTGGACGATGCCTACGCCACCGGCAGTTCGATCATGCCGCAGAAGAAAAACCCGGACATCGCCGAACTGGCCCGGGGCAAGGCTGGCCGCTTGATCGGCAACCTGACCGGTCTGCTGTCGACGCTCAAATCCCTGCCGCTGTCCTACAACCGTGACTTGAGCGAAGACAAGAACGGCGTGCTCGACAGCGTCGACACCCTGCTGCTGGTGCTGCCGGCCATGGCCGGGATGGTCGCGACCATGAAGGTCAACGTCGAAGAACTGCGCCGTCAGGCACCGCTGGGTTTCACCCTTGCCACCGAAGTCGCCGACTGGTTGGCGGTGCGCGGCGTGCCGTTCAAGGAAGCGCATGAAATCACCGGCGCATTGGTCCAGGCCTGTGAGAAACACGACATCGAACTGTGGGAAGCCTCGCCGGCGCTGCTGGCCGAGATCGATCCGCGCCTGACACCTGAGGTGCGCGACAGCCTGACCCTCGAAGCCGCCATCGCCGCCCGTAGTGGCTGGGGCGGTACCGCGCCGCAACAGGTGCGCGAGCAGATCGGCCGACTGAAAACCGCCCTTGTCGCGCAGCACGAGTGGACCGAGAACTATCAGGGCTTCCGCCTCTGATAGACAACGCAAAACCTTGTAGGAGCCGGCTTGCTGGCGATGGTGTGTCAGCTGAATTGATGTCGACTGACACTCCATCGCCAGCAAGCCGGCTCCTACAAGGGGATTGTGCTTGATCTGAAAGAACAGTGTACGGAGAACCAACATGAGCCAGACACAGGCAGAACGACTCCAGGCGGAGCGCAAACTGGCGGAAAACCAGTTCGATATCACCCAGTACCAACACGTGCCACGGCGTTATTACGGGCGAATTTTTTTCGCCAGCGTCATCGTCATTGCGATTATCGGCCTGGTACGAGCCTTCGCCGAAGGCAAGATCGAATGGTCGTACATCGGCCAGTTCCTCACTTCGCAAGCGATCATTTGGGGCTTGCTCAACACCATCGTCATGGCGGTGCTGGCGATGGCGCTGGGCATTGTCTTCGGGGTGATCACGGCGATCATGCGCATGTCGGCCAACCCGATCCTGCGCTATGTGGCGCTGACCTACACCTGGCTGTTCCGTGGCACGCCGCTGATCCTGCAGCTGTTGCTGTGGTTCAACCTGGCGCTGATCTTCCCCACCATCGGCATTCCCGGCCTGTTCGAAATGGACACCGTGAGTCTGATGACACCCTTCGTAGCCGCCCTCCTCGGCTTGAGCATCAACCAGGGCGCCTATACCGCCGAAGTGGTGCGTGCCGGCCTGTTGTCGGTGGACACCGGCCAGTACGAAGCCGCCAAGTCGATCGGCATGCCGCGCCTGCAAGCCTTGCGCCGGATCATCCTGCCCCAGGCCATGCGGATCATCATTCCGCCAGTCGGTAACGAATTCATCGGCATGGTGAAAATGACCTCCCTGGCGAGCGTCATCCAGTACTCGGAACTGCTCTACAACGCGCAGAACATCTACTACGCCAACGCCCGTGTGATGGAGTTGCTGATCGTTGCCGGTATCTGGTACCTGGCCACGGTCACCGTGCTGTCCTTTGGTCAAAGCCGTCTGGAGCGTCGTTTCGCTCGCGGCGCCGGCAAGCGTTCTTGAGGAGCCCAACATGAGAAGCATCGTCAAGGCCGTGAGCCTGAACAAATATTACGACCAGTACCACGCCCTCAAGGACATCAACATCGAAGTCGAGCAAGGCGAAGTGCTGTGCATCATCGGCCCGTCCGGCTCCGGCAAAAGTACCCTGCTGCGCTGCGTGAATCAGCTGGAAAAAATCGACAAGGGCGGTCTGTGGGTCGACGGCGAGCTGGTGGGTTACCGGATCGTCGGCAACAAACTGCACGAGCTCAACGAATCGCAGATTGCCCGCCAGCGCCTGGCCACCGGCATGGTGTTCCAGCGTTTCAACCTGTTCCCGCACATGACTGTGCTGCAAAACATCATCGAAGGGCCGTGCCAGGTGCTCAAGCGTTCGCCCAAAGAGGCGCACGAAGAAGCCGTGGAACTGCTCGCTCGCGTCGGCCTGGCCGACAAACGCAACAGCTACCCGATCGAACTGTCGGGTGGTCAGCAACAACGTGTCGCCATTGCCCGTGCATTGGCCATGCGACCCAAGCTGATGCTGTTCGATGAACCCACTTCGGCACTCGACCCGGAACTGGTCGGAGAGGTGCTGTCGGTGATGCGCGATCTGGCGCAAACCGGCATGACCATGATCGTCGTCACCCATGAACTGGGCTTCGCTCGCGAGGTTTCCAACCGCATGGTGTTCATGGACGGCGGGCAGATCGTGGAGGCTGGAAGCCCCGAAGAAATACTAATAAGTCCGCAAAACCCACGCACCCAAAGCTTCATTTCTGCCGTTCGAACCTAAGGGCCGTGCTTGGAAAACAAGAGCCGCCTAACAACACTCATAAGAGAACGACCATGAAGAACCTAGTCATCCCAGCAGTACTTGCCAGCGTCCTGGCATCCGGTTTCGCCTTCGCTGCCGAGTTGCCGGCCAGCATCAAGGACAAGGGCGAGATCGTTGTTGCGATCATGCCGAACTACCCGCCGATGGATTTCAAGGACCCGGCCACCAACACTCTCACCGGCCTTGACTATGACCTGGGCAACGCCCTGGCCGAACGTCTGGGCGTGAAGATCAAATGGCAGGAAACCGGCTTCGAGCAAATGATCAACGCGCTCACGACCGACCGCGTGGACATGGTGCTGTCAGGCATGACCGACACCGCCGAGCGTCAGGCCAGCGTGACCTTCGTCGATTACTTCACCAGTGGTCCGCAGTTCTACACCTTGCAGAAAAACAAGGACACCAACGAGATCGTCGACTTGTGCGGCAAGAAAGTCGGCACCAGCCGCCGTACCACCTTCCCGGCGGAAATCGCCGCGTGGAGCAAGAAAAACTGCGAAGCCGCCGGCAAACCCGCGATCAACGTGATCGGCACCGAGGGCTCGGCCGACGCCCGTGCGCAATTGCGTCAGAGCCGTATCGACGCGGCCATGCAAGGCAGCGAAACCCTGCCGTACCTCAAGACCCAGGAAAAGGACATGTACAAAACCGTGGGCCTGCCGATCTCCAAGCAGTTCTCGGGCATGGGTGTGAGCAAGAAAAAACCTGAGCTGAGCGAAGCGGTGAAAGTCGCGTTGCAAAGCATGATCGATGACGGCAGCTACCAGGCGATCCTGAAGAAATGGGACCTGGAACTGGGCGCGATCAAGACCGTGACCATCAACGCCGGGAAATAACACGGTTCGTAGCAGCTGCCTCGCGGGCTCGGCAGCTGCTACGGGTGTTTCAACTATTAATTCTGGAGCGCCACACGATGTCCTCCTCGCTGCAACCCACCTGGCCCGACCAGCACCTGGCCTGCCTCGCCCTGGCCTTCGACCTCGATGGCCCCACCGGCGATGCCATGCTCAACGGCTCGATCTGGCGCAAGCCCGAGTATTTCGGTTTCGGCGGTTACGGCCCCTATCGGGCGCTGCCGCGGATTCTCGATCTGCTGGATGAGTTCCGGATCCCGACCACGTTTTTCGTTCCGGCCTGGGTCGTGGAGAACTGGCCGAAACAGTGCCAGGCGATTGTCGAGCGCGGGCATGAGGTGGCCTATCATGGCTACAAACACGAATCTTTTTACGCCCTGACGCTGGAGCAGCAGAAGGACGTGATGCACAAATCCCGCGAGGTGTTCTGGAAGTACCTGAACATCCGCGCTGAAGGTTTCCGCACGCCGTCCGGCGACTGGCGGGCCGAAACGCCGGCCATGCTGGTGGAAGCCGGCGTGACCTATTCCAGCAGCATGCGCGGCGATGACCGGCCCTACCTGGTCAAGGTGCCGGGCTTCGATACACCACTGGTGGAAATCCCCGGCCGCTGGGAAATGGACGACTACGCCTCCCTCGCCTACACCCGCGCACCGGACTTCCCTTCCGGGCTGGACCGAACCGCCAGCTACGAACTGACCCTCGATAACTGGTGCCGCGAGTTCGATGGCGCCATGGCTGAAGGGCTGTGCCTGACCACCCTGTTCCATCCCAAGATCACCGGCAAACCGGGCCGCATCCTGTTACTGGAAAAACTCTTCGAACACATGCGCCAACGCGATGACGTGTGGTTCGCCACCTGCCGCGATGTCGCCCACTGGTGGCTGAAGGAGCATCACCATGGCTGATTCCATTGTCTGGCCCAACGGCTACCGCTGCGCCGTGGTGCTGACCGTCGATTACAACGACATCCACGGCATCCTCACCCAGGCGCCGGAAGTCGCCGGGCGCGACAAGACCTTGTCGGTGTGGCGCTACGGCACCCAGCGCGGGGTCGAGCGTTTGCTTGGCGTGTTCGCAGAACTGGGGGTTTCCAGCAGCTGGTTCGTGCCCGGCATCGTTGCCGAGGAAAACCCGCAACACCTCCGGGCGATCCAGGCCGGCGGGCACGAGATTGCCTGCGCCGGCTACCACCATCAGCACTACGACAACCTGACCCTGGCCGAGCAAAGCGCCGAGATCGCCAAGGGCTGCGCGGCCTTGAGCGCGCTGACCGGTCAGCGTCCGACAGGCTTTCGCATTCCCGCCGGCAATGGCGCACCCGGCTTCATCGAAGCGTTGCGCGAGCACGGTATCCGTTGGTCCTCGTCATGGCGCGGCGATGATTTGCCCTTCGCGCACCCGACGGCGCCCGAGGTGATCGAGTTGCCGTTGCACTACGAACTGGAGGACGAGCCCTATTTCGCCTTCAACCTCAGCCCGGCGGTGCCACCGGCGCAATCGCGCATCGCCTCTTACAGCCACACCCTTGGCAATCTGAAGATGGACTTCGCCGGGTTTCACCGGTTCGGCTTGTGTTACGTACTGCGGCTGCATCCGGAAATCATCGCCACCCCAGGGCGGATCGGCGTGTTGCGCGAGTTGCTGCAAAGCATTCAGCAGCACGATGACGTGTGGATCGCCACCGGTGCCGAAGTGGCTCAGTGGTGGGCCGAGTCGGCAGCGCCGGTGACCGAGGATCACCCGGCCGCTGTGTACGAGCGTCATTATCGGGATTACGGCGTATGAGAGACCAGGATGGGGTTATGCGAATGGCGCGGCTGGCGCAGTTCTGCGTCGATACCCGTTTCGAAGAGTTACCCGCTGCGTTGGTGGAGCAAGCCAAGCGGCACATTCTCGACACCTTCGGTGCAGCCCTGGCCGGAGCCGGCAGCGATGTCGTCAGACAGGCGCGTCAGGTGTTCAAGGGGGAAGCCGGCAGCACGTTGGTCTGGGGCACCGGTCAGCGAGTCGGCGCGGCGCAAGCCGCCATGCTCAACGGTATCGCCGCGCATGCCCTGGAGCTGGACGATACCGGCGGCTGCGACCATTCCGGCGCGGTGGTGCTGCCGGCGGTGATGGCGGCGCTGTCGATGTCGACGCTATCGGTTTCTGAAGCGTCAATTGATGGTCGCGAACTGATCACTGCCGTGGTGATCGGCTACGAAATCGGCCGTCGGGTGCTCGAAGCCTGCGGCAGTTACTCGGCCCATAACGGCGCCGGTTGGCACTCCACGGCGACGTGCGGAGTGTTTGGCGCGGCGGCGGCCAGTGCACGGATTCTGGGGCTGGATGCACAACAAACCTTGTCGGCACTGGGCATCGCCGGCAGCTTCAGTGGTGGTCTGTGGGCGTTTATCCATGACGGCTCGCAAAGCAAAAGACTCCACAGCGGACGCGCCGCCGAAGGTGGATTGCTGGCCGCGCGGTTTGCTCAACAAGGCATCACCGGCCCGACAAAAATGTTCGATGACGTCTGGGGCGGTTTCCTCAAGACCCTCGCGGCGGACACCGCCGCGCCCGAGGCGTTGGACGCCGAACTGGGCCTCGTATGGAAACTCGCGCGCTGCTCGATCAAGCCCTATGCGGCTTGCCGTGGGACCCATTCGGCGATCGACGCATTGGGCCTGTTGCTCGATCAATTGCAGGTCAGCGCCGAGCAGGTCGAGGACGTTCAGGTATCGCTGTGCGGATTCCTTCAAGACATGTGCGGTGGCCAGGACGTCAGCACGTTGCAGGCGGCGCAGATGAGCCTGCGTTATGCCCTGGCGGCCCGGCTGCTCCATGGGCATTGCCGATTGGAAGCCTACGACGATGAACAGCGCCGCCACCCGCGGATTGCGCACTGGATGTCGCGTATTCGCCTTGAAGTCGCCCCGCAACTGTCCGAGGATGGCGAGCCTGTGGTCAGCGTGCGGACCGTGGACGGTCAGCAAGCAAGCCTGTGCGTTGAGGTGCCGTTGGGGGCGCCGGGCAATCCGCTGAGTGATGCGGCGCTGGAGGAGAAATTCTTCAGCCTGGCCGGACGGGTGATACCGCTGCAGCAGGCAAAAGAGCTGCTGGAGCAGTTGTGGCGGCTGGAAGAACTGGAGTCGGTTCGGGCGCTTGATCGGTGGCTGAGTTGAGCCTGGCGTTGCGCGTCGAACACCACAGAACCTGAATAAGGACATTTGCCCCACCGTGGCCACTTACTCCCTCGTTATCCGCCGGCTGATGATCTGCTCGCTGACCATCGTCGTCAGTCGCGCCATCACCAGCCCGTTGCTCACGCTTTTCCTGAGCACCAAGCTCGGCCTCAACCAACAGGACGTCGGCCTGCTGCTCGGGATTGCGGTGTTCATCGCCACCCTGCTCGCGCTCTATGGTGGTTACATCATCGACCGCCTCGAAAAGCGTCGGCTGCTGATCCTGGCCATGCTCTCCAGTGCCATCGGCTTCGTGCTGCTGACCTTCGCCGAAAACCTCTACCTGACCACCGCCACCCTGGTGATCACCGAAACCGCTTCGGCGCTGTTTCTGATCGGGTCCAAGGCGATTCTCAGCGACAACCTGCCCATGGGCCAACGCGCCAAGGCTTTTTCGCTGCGCTACACCCTGACTAACATCGGCTACGCCACCGGCCCGATGCTCGGCGTGGTGATCGCCGGTGTGTACCCGATTGCGCCGTTCCTGATCGCCGGCGGCATCGCGTTCTTCAGCATTTTCCTGATGAGCGGCATTCCCAAGGACCCGGCCCAGACATCCGCCATCGGCCAGCCCCAAAGCTTTCTCAAAACCCTGGTCACCCTGAAAAACGACCGCACGCTGATCATGTTCACCTGCGGCTGCCTGCTCAGCACCGTGGTCCACGGTCGTTTTACCTTGTACCTGTCGCAATACCTGCTGGTGACCCACGACTCCAAACGAGCGCTGGAAACCATGGCCGCCCTGCTCGCCTGCAACGCCATCAGCGTGATCCTGCTGCAATACCAGATCGGCCGGTTTCTCAAACGCGAACAACTGCGTTACTGGATTGTCGGCGGCAGCAGCCTGTTCATCCTCGGCTTGATCGGTTTCAGCCTGGCCGACGGCCTGGTGAGCTGGTGCATCGCAATGTTCATTTTCACCCTCGGCGAAATGATCATTTACCCGGCCGAATTCCTCTTCGTCGACACCCTGGCCCCGGAAGAACTGCGCGGCAGCTACTACGGCGCGCAGAACCTCGCAGCCCTCGGTGGTGCGCTGAGCCCGGTGATCTGCGGCTTCTTGCTGATGCACACGCCCGCGCCCACCATGTTCTACGCCCTGAGCGCATTGACGGCGATGGGCGGTTTTCTCTGTTTCATGAGCGGTCGACGCGTCGCGATACTGCAAAAATAATGCATTGAAGCTGCATTAATATGAATTTGTCAGTATCGGTAATGACCGGCACACTGTTCGCCGTTCCTCCCCCAATAGTTGGAACCACTTCAAGGGCTTTCCGGGTATCCGGACAAGCCTTTTTTTTGCCCTGGTTTTTGTCAAAGGATCGATGTTCGTCATGCTCGCTCACTGGTTGCCTGCCGCCATCAACACCCGCCCCTCCGAATGGAGCCGTGCCGCCATCGGCATGGCCATGGGGACGATGTTCAGTGTCTGGTTGTGCGGCCAGGTGTTCGGCATCGACGTGGCGCTGCATCTGATAGGTCCGTTGGGCGCGTCGGCGGTATTACTGTTCGCCGTGTCCTCGGGTGCGCTGGCCCAGCCGTGGTCGATTCTTGGCGGTTACCTTTGCGCGGGGGTGATCTCGCTGCTGGTCGCTCACGTACTCGGCCGCACCCTCGGCAGCGCCTGCCTCGCGGCGGGCATGGCGCTGATTCTGATGTGCTGGCTGCGTTGCCTGCACCCACCCGCCGGGGCGCTGGCGCTGCTGATGGTGCTGGCAGACCCGGCGACCATCGCCATGGACTGGAAAGCCCTCGGCCCGGTGATGCTCAGCGGTTCGACGATGCTGCTCAGCGCGTTGGCGTACAACAACTTCACGCGCATTCGTTACCCCAAGCGTCCCGCCGAACCGGCCCCGCTAATGCCCGCGGCCGACATCCAGGCGATCACCGCCGAAGATCTGCGACGGGCACTCGCCGACATGGAGGCCTTCTACGACGTCACCCCTGAAGACCTCGAGCGTTTGATTCATGCCAGTGAATTGCATGCCAAGCGGCGCAGTATCGGTGAAGTGCTGAGCAGCAGAACCTAAAGGCATCTTTGTGGCGAGGGGGCTTGCCCCCGTTGGGTCGCGAAGCGGCCCCAAAACCTGCTAACGAATTTTTCCAGGCATAGCTCATTGCCCTTATCTGCGGCTGCTGCGCAGTCGAACGGGACGGTGCGGCGATCCGACAAGCCCCCTCGCCACAAATTCAAGGTTGATTCAAAACGGAGTCAGGCTGCCGAAGGCTGCGATCTTTTGATTTTGCACTAAGGTAAAAATGCAGAAAGAACCTGCACTTATCTCGGTTGTACAGGGCAAATTTGCACTGTTACGATCCTGCATCGCTCGCGCGCGAGCTTCTCTATAAAGAACAATAAAAGCAGGGAGTTAGTGATGACTGCTCAGGTTTCATCCCCGGGGACACCGTCCATGGATGCCACGCAAAACGAAGTGTTGGCCGAGGTTCGCAATCACATCGGTCACCTGACCCTCAACCGCCCCGCCGGCCTCAACGCCATTACCCTGGACATGGTCCGCAGCCTGCAACAGCAACTCGATGCCTGGGCACAGGATCCGCAGGTGCATGCGGTGGTGTTGCGCGGTGCTGGCGAGAAAGCCTTCTGTGCCGGCGGCGATATCCGCTCGCTGTACGACAGCTTCAAAAGCGGCAACACGCTGCACGAAGATTTCTTCGTCGAGGAATACGCCCTCGACCTCACGATCCATCACTACCGCAAACCGGTCCTGGCCTTGATGGACGGCTTTGTCCTGGGCGGCGGCATGGGGCTGGTGCAAGGCGCCGATTTGCGAGTGGTCACCGAGCGTAGCCGTCTGGCGATGCCGGAAGTGGCCATCGGTTATTTCCCGGACGTCGGCGGCAGCTACTTCCTGCCGCGCATTCCCGGTGAGCTGGGCATCTATCTCGGCGTCAGCGGCGTGCAGATCCGCGCCGCCGATGCGCTCTATTGCGGCCTGGCCGACTGGTACCTGGAGAGCGCCAGCCTGGGCGAGCTGGACGAGCGACTCGACCATCTGGAATGGCACGACACCCCGCTTAAGGACCTGCAAGGCGCGCTGGCGAAACTCGCCGTGCAGCAACTGCCGGCAGCGCCGCTGGCGGCGCTGCGGCCGGTCATCGACCACTTCTTCGCCCTGCCCGATGTGCCGAGTATGGTGGAACAACTGCGTGCAGTGACCGTCGCCGACAGCCATGAGTGGGCCATGGCCACCGCCGACTTGCTGGAAAGCCGTTCACCGCTGGCCATGGGCGTGACCCTGGAAATGCTGCGGCGCGGTCGGCACCTGAGCCTGGAACAGTGCTTCGCCCTCGAACTGCACCTGGATCGCCAGTGGTTCGAACGCGGCGACCTGATCGAAGGCGTGCGCGCCTTGCTGATCGACAAAGACAAGAACCCGCGCTGGAACCCGCCGACCTTGCAGGCGCTGGACGCCGAGCACGTCGCGAGTTTTTTCACCGGGTTTGACCAGAGCGGGAGCTGAACCATGCACGATATCGAATTGAGCGAAGAACAAGTGATGATCCGCGACATGGCCCGGGATTTTGCCCGCGGCGAAATCGCACCCCACGCACAAGCCTGGGAAAAGGCCGGCTGGATCGATGACGGTCTGGTGGCAAAGATGGGGGAACTGGGGCTGCTGGGCATGGTGGTGCCCGAGGAATGGGGCGGCACCTATGTCGACTACGTGGCCTACGCGCTGGCGGTGGAAGAGATTTCCGCCGGTGACGGCGCCACCGGCGCGCTGATGAGCATCCACAACTCTGTCGGCTGCGGGCCGGTGCTGAATTACGGCACCGAAGAGCAAAAACAGCAATGGCTGCCGGACCTCGCCAGCGGCCAGGCCATCGGTTGCTTCTGCCTGACCGAACCGCAAGCCGGTTCCGAAGCCCATAACCTGCGCACCCGCGCCGAACTGCGCGACGGCCAGTGGGTGATCAACGGCGCCAAGCAATTCGTCAGCAACGGCAAACGGGCGAAGCTTGCAATCGTTTTCGCCGTGACTGATCCGGAGTTGGGCAAGCGTGGCATCTCGGCATTCCTGGTGCCGACCGAAACAGCGGGGTTCATCGTCGACCGCAGTGAACACAAGATGGGCATCCGCGCTTCCGACACCTGCGCCGTCACCCTGAACAACTGCACCGTCCCTGAAGCCAATTTGCTGGGTGAACGCGGCAAAGGCCTGGCCATCGCCCTCTCCAACCTCGAAGGCGGCCGTATCGGCATCGCTGCGCAAGCCCTGGGCATCGCCCGTGCGGCGTTCGAAGCGGCGCTGGCTTACGCGCGGGATCGGGTGCAGTTCGACAAGCCGATCATCGAACACCAGAGCATCGCCAATATGCTGGCCGACATGCAGACCCGACTGAACGCCGCGCGCCTGTTGATCCTGCACGCCGCGCGCTTGCGCAGTGCCGGCAAGCCGTGCCTGTCGGAGGCTTCACAGGCCAAGCTGTTTGCTTCGGAGATCGCGGAGAAAGTCTGCTCGTCAGCGATTCAGATTCATGGCGGGTATGGGTATCTGGAGGACTACCCGGTGGAGCGTTACTACCGGGATGCGCGGATCACGCAGATTTATGAAGGGTCGAGCGAGATACAGCGGATGGTGATTGCCCGGGAGCTCAAGAACTACCTGATCTAAAAAGCTTCGCGGGCAAGCCTCGCTCCTACAGGGGAATGCATATCCTCTGTAGGCGCGAGCGGTGCGGCGATCCGACTTGCCCGCGAAGACGTCCGTGAGGACGCTACATCACTTGCCTTGGAATTCGGCCTCACGCTTGGCAATAAACGCCGCCATCCCTTCTTTCTGATCCTGGGTGGCAAACGCCGCATGGAATACCCGGCGTTCAAAACGCACGCCTTCCGACAGGCTGACTTCAAAGGCGCGGTTGACGCTTTCCTTGATCATCATCGCAATCGGCAGTGATTTCTTCGCAATCAGCGCCGCGACTTTCAGCGCTTCGTCCATCAGCTCATCCGCCGGCACGATGCGCGCCACGATCCCGCAACGCTCGGCTTCCACCGCATCGATCAAGCGCCCGCTCAGGCACATTTCCATGGCCTTGGCCTTGCCCACGGCGCGGGTCAGGCGCTGGGTGCCGCCCATGCCCGGCAAGACGCCGAGGTTGATTTCCGGTTGGCCGAACTTTGCATTGTCGCCGGCCAGGATGAAGTCGCACATCAGCGCCAGTTCACAGCCACCGCCCAAGGCGAAACCGTTGACCGCGGCAATGATCGGCTTGCGGCGGTTAGCCACGCGATCGCTGTCGCTGAACAGATCATCGAGGTAGATCTGCGGGTAGGTCAGCTCGGCCATTTCCTTGATGTCGGCACCGGCGGCGAAGGCTTTTTTCGAGCCGGTCAGCACGATGCAACCGATGTTCGAATCGGCTTCCAGGCCATCGAGGGCGTGGTTCAGTTCACTGACGATTTGGGCATTCAACGCGTTCAAGGCTTGCGGACGGTTGAGGGTGATCAGGCCGACGCGGCCGTGGGTTTCCAGCAAAATCGTTTCGTAGTTCAGCTCTTTATTGCTCACAGACGGGACTCCTTCTCAAAGATTGCGCGAAATGACCATGCGCTGAATGTCGCTGGTGCCTTCGTAGATCTGGCACACCCGCACGTCGCGGTAGATCCGCTCCAGCGGGAAGTCGTTCAGGTAACCGTAACCGCCAAGGGTTTGCAACGCCGAGGAACAAACCTTTTCGGCCATTTCCGAGGCGAACAGTTTTGCCATCGACGCTTCGACCAGCGCCGGTTTGCCGCTGTCGCGCAATGCCGCCGCGTAATGCACCATCTGCCGGGCCACGGCGATCTGGGTGGCCATGTCGGCCAGGCGGAACGCTACCGCCTGGTGCTCGATGATCGGCTTGCCGAAGCTCTCGCGTTCGCGGGCGTAGTCGCGGGCCGCTTCGAATGCGGCGCGGGCCATGCCCACCGATTGCGAGGCGATGCCGACACGTCCGCCTTCGAGGTTAGCCAGGGCGATCTTGTAGCCTTCGCCCTCCTCACCCAGTCGATTGGCCACCGGCACTTTCACATCCTCGAAGAGGATCTGGCAGGTATCAGAGGCGTGCTGGCCGAGCTTGTCTTCGACCCGCGCGACTTTATAGCCCGGCGAATCGGTGGGCACGATCAGCGCGGTGATCCCGCGTTTGCCGGCACTCGGGTCAGTCACCGCAAACACAATCACCACCCCGGCGTTTTGCCCGGAAGTGATGAACTGCTTGCAGCCGTTGAGCACGTAGTGATCGCCTTCCAGCCGGGCACGGGTTTTCAGGCTGCTGGCATCGGAGCCGGCTTGCGGTTCGGTCAGCGCAAACGCACCGAGCATCGCGCCGGCGGCCAGCGGTTTGAGGAAACGTTCTTTCTGGTCGTCGTTGCCGAACTTGAGGATCGGCACGCAACCCACCGAGTTGTGCACGCTCATGATGGTCGAGCAGGCGCCGTCGCCGGCAGCGATTTCTTCCAGGGCCATGGCGTAAGCCAGGTATCCGGTGTCACAACCGCCCCACTGCTCCGGCACCAGCATGCCGAAGAAGCCCAGGTCAGCCATCTCGCTGATGGCTTCCTTGGGGAAGCGATGTTCGCGGTCCCATTCGGCGGCGAACGGTTTCAGCCGTTCCTGGGCAAACTGCCGGGCCGCGTCGCTGATCTGAAGTTGTTCGTCGTTGGGGATCATGCCAATTCCTTAAAAATCAAGTTGAAACGCAAGACCTGTGGGAGCGGGCTTGTGTGGCGAGGGAGCTTGCTCCCGTTCGACTGCGCAGCAGTCGCAAAGCTTTTGGGGCCGCTTCGCGACCCAGCGGGAGCAAGCTCCCTCGCCACATAAAACCCACACACAGGTTGCGCCTCATTAGCCTCAGTACAGGCATTCAACGGCCATGGCCGTCGCTTCGCCGCCACCGATGCAGATCGCTGCAACGCCACGTTTCAGGCCTTTCTGGCGCAGGGCCGAGAGCAAGGTCACGAGGATCCGCGCGCCGGATGCACCAATCGGGTGGCCCAAGGCACAGGCACCGCCGTGGACGTTGATCTTCTCGTGGGAGATTTCCAGCTTGGTCATGGTCACCAGGCTCACCACGGCGAAGGCTTCGTTGACTTCGAACAACTCGACTTCATCCAGCGACCAGCCGGCTTTCTTCATCAATTTCTTGATCGCGCCCACCGGTGCCACCGGGAACAGCCCCGGGGTGTCGGCGAACGCCGCGTGGCCATGAATCACTGCCAGTGGTTTCAAGCCTTGTTTCTCGGCTTCGGAACGGCGCATCAGCACCAATGCCGCGGCGCCGTCGGAAATCGAACTGGAGTTGGCCGCCGTCACCGTGCCGCCCTCGCGGAACGCCGGTTTCAGCGAAGCGATCTTGTCCAGTTTGGCTTTCGGCGGTTGTTCGTCGTGGCTGATCAGCACTTGCTGTTTGCCGACCGTCACGGTGAGCGGCACGATCTCGGCGTTAAAACTACCTTCCTCGATCGCCTGTTGGGCGCGGGTGGTCGACGCGATGGCAAACGCGTCCTGATCTTCACGGCTGAAGCCATTGGTCTCGGCGCAATCCTCGGCAAAGGTGCCCATCAGGCGGCCCTTGTCGTAGGCGTCTTCGAGACCATCGAGGAACATGTGATCGAGCACCTGGCCATGGCCCATGCGGTAACCGCTGCGGGCGCGGTCCAGCAGGTACGGCGCGTTGGACATGCTTTCCATGCCGCCAGCGACCACCACGTCGGCGCTGCCGGCGATCAGCATGTCGTGGGCCAGGATCGTCGCTTCCATGCCCGAGCCGCACATTTTGTTCAGCGTCGTGCAGCGGGTCGATTTATCCAACCCGGCGCCCAGTGCCGCTTGCCGCGCCGGGGCCTGGCCGAGGCCGGCGGAGAGCACGCAGCCGAACAGCACTTCTTCGACGGATTCAGGGGCGATACCGGCGCGTTCGACCGCGGCACGAATCGCAGCAGCGCCCAGTTGCGGCGCGGTCAGGCTTTTCAGTTCGCCCTGGAAACCGCCCATCGGGGTGCGGACGGCGCTGACAATAACAATCGGATCGTTGGACAGTGTCATGACAAATACTCCTTATTTGGCGGCCATGCGCAAGGCACCGTCGAGACGGATCACCTCGCCGTTGAGCATGCTGTTTTCTATGATATGCCGGGCCAGCGCGGCGTACTCGCTCGGCTTGCCCAGGCGTGGCGGAAACGGCACCCCAGCGGCCAGTGAATCACGTACTTCCGGGGTCATGCCGGCCATCATCGGCGTTTCGAAAATGCCCGGTGCGATGGTCATCACGCGGATGCCGAAACGCGCCAGCTCACGGGCGGCAGGCAAGGTCAGGCTGGCAATCGCGCCTTTGGACGCCGAATACGCGGCCTGGCCAATCTGACCATCGAAGGCCGCCACCGATGCGGTGTTGATGATCACCCCGCGCTCGCCGTCTGCATCGGCTTCGGCCTCGGCAATCGCCGCAGCAGCCAGGCGCAGCATATTGAAGCTGCCGATCAGGTTGACGTTGATCACCTGGCTGAAACTGGCCAACGCATGGGGGCCGGTCTTGCCGAGGATCTTCTCGCCACGCACGATGCCGGCGCAATTGACCAGGCCATTGAGGCCGCCAAACGCTTTGACCGTCGCCTGCACCGCCGCTTCTGCCGCCGCTTCATTGCTGATGTCGGCCACCACGCTTTGCGCGCCAAGACGTGCAGCCTGCGCCGCGACGGCTTCGGCGTTCATGTCCACCAGCATCACCTTGGCGCCGGCGGCCACCAGCATTTCAGCGGTGGCGGCACCGAGGCCGGAAGCACCGCCGGTGACGAGAAAAACCTTGTTTTCGATCTGCATCATTGTTTCCTTGGATTCAAGCTGAAACGTTCTTCGCGGCGGCCTCTTGAGCCTTGGCGATTTCCTGGTTGCGCAAGATAAAGCGCTGCAATTTGCCGCTTGGGGTCTTCGGCAATTCGCTGACAAATTCGATTTCACGGGGGTACGAGTGCGCCGCCAGACGCTTGCGTACGTGTTGCCGCAGCTCTTCGGCCAACGCAGGTTCGGCACGGTATTGCGGGCTGAGCACAACGAAGGCTTTCACCAGTTCGGTGCGCTCCGGGTCGGGCTTGCCGATCACCGCCGCCTCGACCACCGCCGGGTGTTCGATCAGCGCGCTTTCCACGTCGAACGGGCCGACGCGGTAGCCCGAGGTGGTAATCACGTCGTCGCTGCGGCCGACGAAGCTGATGCTGCCGTCCGGGTTCCACTCGACGGTGTCGCCGCTCAGGTAATAATTGCCGACGAACGCTTTGGTCGGTACGCCTTCGTAACCACCGAACCAGCACATCGGCGACTGGGTACGGTCAATGGCCAGGATTCCTGGCTGGCCAACGCCGAGTTCTTTGTATTCCTCATCCAGCACCACGATACGGTGGCCCGGCGAGGCAAAACCGGCGGCGCCCATGTGGATCGGATGTTCCAGGCCATGGTGATTGCACAGCACCATGCCCAGTTCGGTCTGGCCGTAATGGTCGTGAATCACCACACCGAGGTTGTCGGCGAACCAGCGGATCACTTCCGGATTCAGCGGCTCGCCGGCGCTGCTGACGATGCGCAGCTTGCCCTTGATCGAACGGGCGAATTCATCGCCACCGGCAATCAGCAAGCGATAGGCGGTCGGTGAGCCAGTGAGGTTGGTAATCCCGTATTTGTTGATCACCCGGCAGGTGCTTTCGAGGGTGAACGGGCCATCGTAAAAGGTGATCGGATGCCCCATCGCCATCGGCCCGGTGACACCGAAATAAATACCGTAGGCCCAACCCGGATCGGCGACGTTCCAGAAGGCGTCCTCGGGGCGCAGGTCTACAGCGTCGCGGGTGTAACTCTGGAACGCAACGATGGCCTTGAGCGGCACCGACAGCGCTTTCGACGGGCCGGTAGTGCCCGAGGTGAACATCAGCAGGAACGGGTCTTCGCCGGTCAGCAATACCGGTTCGCAGATGCTGGAGTAGTTGGCCAGTTCCGCCCAGAAACTGAAATCACCCCGAACAATACCTTGGCCTTTCGCGCCGCCGACGGTGACGATGGTCGGGCAGTCGGCCACTTCAGCCAGTTTCGGCCGATTGACCGCATCGGTGACCACCACTTTGGCGCCGGAACTGTTCAGACGGTGTTCGATGGCTTTGGGGCCGAAGGCGGTGAACAGCGGCTGATAAACCGCCCCGATACGCCAGGCGGCAAACACGGTGATCAGCAATTCGAAGTTGCGGGGCAGCAGGCCTGCGACCTTGTCGCCCTTCTTCACGCCCTGGGCCACCAGAAAGTTGGCGAAACGCGCGGCCTTGTCCTGCAAGTCGCTGAAAGTATAGGTCGCGCTGCTACCGTCGCGGCCTTCCCAGAACAGCGCAATGCGCCCCGGCAAGGCATGCCGGTCGCAACACTCGACGCAGGCGTTGAGCGCTGTCAACGACCCTGTGAGCGCGGCATCGACGGTGTGCTGATAATTGAACTGTGACGTAGCAGACAAGTAATCGCGCATTGCCAGAATCCCTTTGTATTTTTATTAGGTTGGGGGAACCGTAATCAACAGGGAAATACTCGCTCTGCGCGGGGAGCGGGACAATGGTCAAAGCTATCAAGTTGTGTGACTGGTTTGGCCAAGGTTCGAGGGCGTGCCCGCGATGGCGTCAGCCCCCCAGGATCCGGATCAGTCCGCCTCGTTCAGAATCAAACTCCGATAATGCCCAGGATTGGACCCCGACCATTTGCGAAACGCCTTGTAGAACGAGCTGGCATCGGCAAACCCCAAACGGGTGGCGATTTCAGCGAAGCTGATGGCCGGCTCGGCCAGCCAGACGATGGCCAGTTCCTTGCGCACGCTGTCCTTGAGCCCCTGATACGTCTGCCCTTCTTCGGCCAGGCGGCGGCGCAAAGTTGAAGCCGACATGCACAGTTGCTGCGCCAGCGCTTCGGTTTCCGGCCAGCGCTCGGCGGGCAATTGCCGCAGATCGTGCTTGATCCGGCTGGCCAGGCTCTCGGGGTCGCGGTACTTGACCAGAATGTTCGCCGGTGCATGGGCCAGAAAGCGCTTGAGCTCTTCAGCGCTGCGCTTGATCGGCAAATCCAGGCAGTCGGCGGAGAAAATCATCCGCGTACGCGGCCGGTCGAATCGCAGGTTCTCGGAAAACATCACCCGATAGTCATCGCAAAAATCCGGCTCCGGGCAACGCAGTTCGATGGCCAGGATCGGAATCCGCCGCCCCGCCAGCCAGCAGGCAACGCCGTGCACGATCATCCAGTAAGTGAAATAGGTGAAGGCGCGGCGTGGTTCTTCGTCCTCCTCCAGCAGGACGATTTCCGCCAGGCTTTGCTGGCGAACCAGTTGTGCGGGCAGGCGTTCGAGCATCAACGACAGAAAGTTCAGGCCCGAGGTCAGCCCGGCGGCCAGGCTCGACTGAACCATGGAGCAGCGACAGAGAAACTCCAGGCTGCCGGACTTGAGCTTGCGCGGGTCCATGCCAAAAAACTCATCGTCCCCACGCCGGGCCAGCAAACGCCACAGACGCGCATAGGCGGCGGCCGGGACACGCGCGTCGGTGCTGTCCAACAGCGCTGGATCGATGCCGACCTTGTTCAACACCTCTGCGGTGGCAGCGCCAGGGGCGCAACTTTGCAACAGTGCTTCACGCACCAGTTGAATGGCGATGGTGTCTTTTTCCGACATTGACCGGGGTGAGCCTTGTTATTGGAGTGGTGGGCATATTAGCGCACCGCTCGCTCCTAAGGGATGGTGGGATCTTCAGGGTTGTTCAGCTTAGGTTCAGGCAATTAGCAATAACTACCATATGAGAATGAGTTTCATCATGTTACAAATTAGCACCCTATCTAATTACTCCCCGGTGCTGAATGCTCGTTCCTTTTCTGATCATGCTGCGCGAAGGCATCGAAGCCGCGTTGATCGTTGGCATTATCGCCAGTTACCTCAAGCAGACCGGTCGTGGCCAATGGATGCCGGCAGTGTGGGTCGGTGTATTCCTCGCCGCCGCGCTGGCCCTGCTGGTCGGCGGTGGCCTGGAACTGGTCAGTGCTGAATTCCCGCAAAAGCAGCAAGAGCTGTTTGAAGGTGTGGTCGGTTTGCTGGCCGTCGGCATTCTCAGCTCCATGGTGTTCTGGATGCGCAAGGTGGCGCGTTCGATCAAGCATTCGCTGCACGTTTCCCTCGATCAGGCGCTGACCGGCTCCAGGCATCAAGTGACCGCGCTGATCGCCATGGTGTTTTTCGCCGTCGCCCGGGAAGGCCTGGAAACGGTGTTCTTCCTGCTCGCCGTGTTCCAGCAAAGCGAAGGCCCGGCCGCACCGCTCGGCGCCCTGCTCGGCCTGGCCCTGGCGATCATCGTCGGCTTCCTGATCTACACCGGCAGCCTGCGCCTGAATCTCTCGGCGTTCTTGCGCTGGACCGGTCTGTTCATTCTGGTGGTAGCCGCCGGGATTCTCGCCAACTCGGTGCAAGCCCTGCATGAAGCCGGCGTGTGGAATCACCTGCAAACCGTGCTCTTCGACTTCAGCGCCACGCTGCCGATGGACGGCCCGCTGGGCTCGGTGCTGGCCGGCATGTTCGGCTACCAGGACGCGCCGACCGTCAGCACCCTCGGGGCGTATCTGCTTTATCTGTTGGTGGCGCTGGTGATGTTTTTTCTCCCGGCGGCCACGCCCGCGCAAACACCCTCTTCCGTTTCCAGCCAATAAGGGCCTTCATGTCAACGCCAGTTCCTCCAGTGGCTTCACCTCCGCGCGCCTTGCGCTGGGCGGTAGCCGGCTCGGTGATCGTGATGATCGCCGCCGCCGGCCTGTTCTACTACGCCTCGAAAATGGCCGCCGCCAAGCGCCAGAGCAACCACGACCAAGTGCTGGTCACCCTTCACCCGCACAGCTGCGAACCGAATGCGCTGACGGTTCCGGCCGGTCGCACCAGTTTCCGTATCGTCAACCGCTCGGACCGTGCCGTCGAATGGGAAATTCTTGACGGCGTGCTGGTGGTCGAAGAGCGCGAGAACATCGCCCCTGGCCTGAGCCAGGTGATCAACGCCAACCTGTTGCCCGGCGACTACGCCATCACCTGCGGCTTGCTGAGCAACCCGCGTGGCACCTTGCATGTCAGTTCGACTGCCGCATCCGATGCGGCGGCCAAGGCGCGTCCGTCGATGGTGGCGTTCATTGGCCCGCTGTCGGAATTTCGCGTGTACCTGAGCAGCCAGAGCACCGCATTGATCAAAGCCGTCGCCGCGCTTGAGCAAGCGATCGAGGCCGGCGACCTGAGCCAGGCACAAGCCTTGTATGTGCCGGCTCGCGCAGCCTATCAACGGTTGGCTCCAGCAGCCCAGCGCCTGGCGGAGCTGGACAACGCGATCAACGCCCGCGCCGACTACTTCGATAAGCGCGAGCAGGATCCGGGCTTCGTCGGCTTCCACCGCCTCGAATACGCGCTGTTCCAACAACGCAACCTCAATGGCCTGACACCCATTGCCCAGCGCCTGAGCATCGATGTCGCCAATCTCAAACAGCAACTGCTGGCCCAGTCGCTGCCACCGGAACAACTGGTGAGCATGCTGGTGCGCAACCTCAACAGCCTCGCCGAGGTACGCGCCAGTAGCGGCGAAGAAGAACGCTACAGCCACACCGACCTGAACGGTTTCGCCGCCAACCTCGACGCGACCCGCAAAGTCGTCGACCTGTTGCGGCCATTGCTGAGCAAACCTGCCGCTGAACTACTGGCGAAAATCGACAGCGCGGTCACGGCCTTCGACGCCGAACTCAACGGTTTCAAGGTCAAGGATGACTACGCCAGCTACGACACTGTCAGCGCCGAACAGCGCAAACGTATCGCCGACAAGGCCAAGGTTCTGGCCGATGCACTCGATGGAATCGATCCCGCCCTTGGCCTTTCCGGCCTGTAAGCAGAAGACCTCAGACAGATGAACGACTCAGAACAGTTTTCAGCACAACGCCGTCGTGTATTGATGGGTATGGGAGCCGCCGGTGTGGCGATAGCCGGTTCGGCCCTGAGTTGCCCGGTCATGGCCGCGACCCCGGCGCAAGTCACCGAAGCACCGAGCAGCGACAAGACCGAGGACCGCCACGCCTTCCACGGCCAGCACCAGACCGGCATCGTCACCCCGCGCCCAACATCCGGCATGCTGGTGTCGTTCGACGTATTGGCCAGCGACCGCGCAGATCTGGAGCGGCTGTTTCGCACGCTCAACGAGCGTATCGCGTTCCTGATGCAGGGCGGTCCGGTGGCCCAGGTCGACCCCAAACTGCCGCCGCTGGACTCGGGGATTCTTGGCCCGGTGGTTACACCGGACAACCTGACCATCACCGTATCGGTGGGCGAGTCGCTGTTCGACGAGCGCTTCGGTCTGGCCGGCGCCAAGCCCAAACGGCTGATCCGCATGGTCGGTTTCCCCAACGACGCACTGGAGGCCGACTGCTGCCACGGCGACCTTAGCCTGCAGTTCTGCTCCAACACCGCCGACACCAACATCCACGCCCTGCGCGACATCGTGAAAAACCTGCCGGACCTGTTGCTGGTGCGCTGGAAACAGGAAGGCAGCGTGCCTCCGCAAGCCCCGACGAAACCCGGTGTGCCGGCGCAAAGCGCACGCAACTTTCTGGGTTTTCGCGACGGATCGGCCAACCCCGACTCCAACGACGCCAAGGCCATGGACAGCATCGTCTGGGTCCAGCCCGGCAGCGACGAACCGGCCTGGGCGGTCAACGGCAGCTACCAGGCGGTGCGGATCATCCGCAACTTCGTCGAGCGCTGGGACCGCACGCCGCTGCAAGAACAGCAAAGCATTATCGGCCGGGTCAAGAGCACCGGTGCACCGATGGATGGTGCGCATGAAACCCAAGTCCCGGATTACGCCAAAGACCCGGAAGGCAAGCTGACCAAACTCGACGCCCACATCCGCCTGGCCAACCCGCGCACCGCCGCAACCCAGGCCAACCTGATCCTGCGCCGACCGTTCAACTACTCCAACGGCGTGAACAAGAACGGTCAGCTGGACATGGGTTTGCTGTTCATCTGTTACCAGGCGGATTTGCAAAAAGGCTTCATCACCGTGCAGACCCGACTCAATGGCGAGCCGTTGGAGGAATACCTGAAACCGGTTGGCGGCGGGTACTTCTTCACCCTGCCGGGTGTGACCGGCGACAAGGACTTCATCGGCCGCTCGCTGCTCAACGCCACACAACCCAAAGCCTCAGTCTGACCCTTACCACTCCACGGAACCGTCCCATGAAAAAGTCGCCCCTCGCGTTACTGCTGACCCTTGGTTTGCTCAACACCCCGTTTTCGGCTTTCGCGGCGACGGCGCCACTGGAGTTGGTGGGGCCGATCTCTGACTACAAGATCTACGTCACCGAACAACTGGATGAACTCGCCAGCCACACTCAGCAATTCACCGATGCAGTGAAAAAAGGCGACCTGGCCACCGCGAAAAAGCTCTACGCACCGACCCGCGTCTATTACGAGTCGATCGAACCAATTGCCGAGTTGTTCAGTGACCTCGATGCGTCCATCGACTCGCGGGTCGACGACCACGAAAAAGGCGTGAAGGCCGAAGACTTCACCGGTTTCCATCGCATCGAATATTCATTGTTTTCAGAGAGCAGCACCCAGGGTCTGGACAAGCTGGCTGACGGCTTGAACAAAGACGTGAAAGACCTGCAAACCCGCGTCGCCGGCCTGACCTTCCCACCGGAAAAAGTCGTCGGCGGCGCCGCTGCGCTGCTTGAAGAAGTGGCCGCCACCAAGATATCCGGCGAGGAAGATCGCTACAGCCACACCGACCTCTATGATTTCCAGGGCAACATCGACGGCGCGAAGAAAATCGTCGACCTGTTCCGTCCGCAGATCGAGAAGCAAGACGCGGCATTCATGGCCAAAGTCGACAAGAACTTCGCTACGGTGAACAAGACGTTAGCCAAGTACAAAACTACGGGGGGTGGTTTTGAAACGTATGACAAGGTGAAGGACAGCGACCGCAAAGCGCTGGTCGGGCCGGTGAATACCTTGGCTGAGGACTTGTCGATGTTGCGGGGGAAGTTGGGGTTGAACTGAATATCGGCGTTGTCTGTGAAAAGATCGCAGCCTTCGGCGGCGCCCACAGGCGCGGAGCTGCCGAAGGCTGCAATCTTTGCTTTTGAGCCCTACAAAATCCGATACAACAACCGCTCGATCCGCACCCGACTCACACGCTTGAGAAACCTGGCCACTCCCGCCGGGTAATCCGGCAGCGTTTGCAGATCCAGGTAACGCTCAATACGGCGGGTGTGCTGGAAAATCTCTGCCAGTTCCTTGCCACGCGGCTCCAGCAACTCGCCTTTCGGATCATCAATCAGCAACGCATTTTCCAGGTCGAGACGGAACGCCCGTGGATTGAGGTTGTTGCCGGTCAGCAAGGTGTAGCGCTGATCGATCCACATGCCCTTGAGATGATAGGTGTTGTCACCATCCTTCCACAGATGCAGGTTCAGCTTGCCGCTGTCGATGTTGCGCTGATGACGCTTGGCGAAACGTCGCAGGCTGATTTCGTAGAGGTATGGCAGCGCCGCGATCACCTTGAACGGCTCGCTGGGCGGGATGTAGAAGTCGTTGGCGGTCTTGTCGCCGACGATGATGTCGATCTTCACGCCGCGAGCCAGGGCCCGATTGATTTCCCGGGTCACCGCCAGCGGCAGGTTGAAGTACGGCGTGCAGATGGTCAGCTGATGCTGCGCACTGGCGATCAGCTCGCAGATGACTCGACTCAACGGGTTGTTCTTGCCCACACCGAGCAACGGACTGACCGATAAACCGCCCTTTGCCGTGCTGCCCGCCGTGGTGTCGTACGCCGCGTGCTTGAGACGGCTGCGCAGGTCGCCGATGTCGTGGCGCAGACTGCGGGTGGTCGGCAGGTTCGGCAGGTCTAGGCGATGCACCGCTTTGGAGGTGATCAAGCCGTGCTGGATCAAGTGATGCATCGAATCGGCGAGCGCCTGATTCTGCAGCAGGTGATAACGGTCGAAGCGGTACTTGTCGAATTTGTGCAGGTAAACGTTGTTCAGGCTCGCGCCGCTGTAGATCACGCAATCGTCGATCACGAAGCCTTTCAAATGCAGTACGCCGAACAGTTCGCGGGTCTGCACCGGCACGCCGTACACCGGCACTTCGCTTTCGTGGGTACGGGTGGTTTCCTGATACCAGGCTGAGTTGCCCGGTTGCTTGCCGGCACCGATCAAGCCGCGCTGGGCGCGCAGCCAGTCCACGACCACCACCACGTCCAGTTCCGGACGTGCCAGTTTGGCCGCGTGCAGCGCATCGAGGATTTCCTGGCCGGCCTCATCCTGTTGCAGGTACAGCGCAACGATATAGATACGCCGGGTCGCCTGAGCGATTTTTTCCAGCAGGCAACGACGGAACTCGGCAGCGCCAGAGAGGATGGTGACGGCATCGGCGGTCAGCGGAAAACTGCGCAATTTAGGCAGCAGAGAACGTTTGAAAAGCAACGGCATAGGGCTCGCAAAGGGTCGAATCCGAAGAGCCTGAGAGCTTACACCATGGATGGGTTTGGGTCTTGTTACTGTCTGTAAAGACCCCGCACCGATCGTTCCCATGCGCAGCAAAGGAATCCATCTCGTGACGCTGTGCGTCACATTAACGCTGGACGCGGAGCGTCCATGGCGGCATTCCCACGCAGAGCGTGGGAACGATCACTGAAAAAAACATTGACCAAGGAGAACGATCATTCTACTGTTGGCCGCATGAACGAAATCACTAGCAACGACACACGCGACATCATTCTGGATGTCACCGAAAAGTTGATCTACAAAAGTGGCATCGCTGCCACCGGCATGGATCTTCTGGTGAAAACCGCCGGCGTCTCCAGAAAAAGTATTTACCGCTACTTCGCCAACAAGGAGGAGCTTGTCGTCGCGGCCCTGCAACGCCGCGATGAGCGCTGGATGCACTGGTACCGGAGCGAAGTCGGCACGGCCCAACCCCCGGCCGAGCGGCTGCTCAACCTGTTTACCGTGCTCAAGGCCTGGTTCGTCTCCGAAGGCTTCCGCGGCTGCGCATTCATCAATACCAGCGGCGAAACCGGCGACCCGCAAGACCCGGTTCGCCTGGTCGCCAAAGACCACAAACAGAAACTGCTCGACTACGTGCGCGAGCTCTGTACCGAATATGGCGCAACAGACCCGGAGACGCTGGCCAGACAGCTGCTGATCCTGATCGACGGTGCCATTACCGTAGCGCTTGTGATGGGTGATCACAGTGCCGCCGATAATGCGCAATGCATGGCGCGAAAGTTATTGGACCTGTAACACTTTAAATAAGCCCGACAACTTTTTTGAACGTTAATTTGATAGGGAGACTTAATATGTCTACTGCCGAAGTTCGTCCGCCATTGCCGCCGTTTACCCGTGAATCGGCCATCGAAAAAGTTCGCCTGGCCGAAGATGGCTGGAACTCCCGTGACCCGGAACGGGTGTCTCTTGCCTACACCCTGGACACCCAGTGGCGTAACCGCGCCGAGTTCGCCCACAACCGCGAAGAAGCCAAAGCTTTCCTGACCCGCAAATGGGCCAAGGAACTGGACTACCGGCTGATCAAGGAACTCTGGGCCCATGGCGACAACCGCATCGCCGTGCGTTACGCCTACGAATGGCACGACGATTCGGGTAACTGGTTCCGTTCCTACGGCAACGAAAACTGGGAGTTCGACGAGAACGGCCTGATGTTCAACCGCTACGCCTGCATCAACGACCTGCCGATCAAGGAAAGCGAGCGCAAATTCCACTGGCCACTGGGTCGCCGGCCGGATGATCACCCCGGGTTGTCTGACCTAGGTCTGTAACATCACCTCACCGATCGTTCCCACGCTCTGCGGGGTAATGCCGCCACGGACGCTCCGCGTCCGCCGTGACGCAGAGCGTCACAAGATGCATTCCCACGCGGAAGCGTGGGAACGATCGGCTCAGGTCGCCGCAGAAGTTGGATATGGGTAAGATACCGGCCTTTCCCCGCAGCCCTCTTCTGCGCCCTGCCGAATAAGCCCCATTCCATGCCTTTCGAACTCAGCGTTGACCTCACTACCCTGGCCGTTCTGGCTCTCGTCGCTTTCATTGCCGGTTTCATCGACGCCATCGCCGGTGGTGGCGGTCTGTTGACCACCCCGGCACTGCTGACCGCCGGCCTGCCGCCGCATCTGGTGCTGGGCACCAACAAACTCAGTTCGACCTTTGGCTCGGCCACCGCCAGCTTCACCTTCTACCGCCGCAAGCTGTTCCATCCACGGCAGTGGATGCACGCCATCGTCGGCACGTTGGTTGGTGCGCTCAGCGGCGCCATCGTCGCTCATTATTTGCCGGCGGAATGGCTGAACAAGATGCTGCCGGTAATTGTGTTCGCCTGCGGCCTGTACCTGTTGTTCGGCGGCACACCGAAAGCGCCGCTGGACAGCGATGCACCCATCAAGAAAAAGTGGCAATCGAGCCAAGGCTTCAGCCTCGGTTTCTATGACGGCGTGGCCGGCCCGGGAACGGGGGCGTTCTGGACCGTCAGCAGCCTGCTGCTCTACCCCATCGACCTGGTCAAGGCCAGCGGCGTGGCGCGCAGCATGAACTTCGTCAGCAACATTGCAGCGCTGTCGGTGTTCATCTTTTCCGGGCAAGTGGACTGGATTATCGGCCTGAGCATGGGCCTGTCGGTGATGGTCGGCGCCTTCTTCGGCGCGCGCACCGCCATCAGCGGCGGTGCGAAATTCATTCGTCCGGTGTTCATTACGGTGGTGCTCGGCCTGACCGTGCGCCTAGCCTGGCAGCACTGGTTCAGCGTGGCCTAAGCGCCGCGCCACGTAGACGTCGATCAGGTAGCGGGCAATCGAGCGTGACGCCGGCAACGGCGGCAGCTCGTGCACGTTGAACCACTGGGCGTCTTCGATCTCGTCTTCCTGACAGACAATCTCGCCACCGGCGTACTCGGCATGAAAACCGAGCATCATCGAATGCGGGAACGGCCAGCACTGACTGCCCATGTACTGGATGTTCTTGACCTCGATCTGCACCTCTTCGCGAACCTCGCGAATCAGGCAATCTTCGGCCGACTCACCCGGCTCGGCAAACCCCGCCAACGTGCTGTAGACCCCGGTGACAAAACGCGGCGAACGGGCCAGCAGAACCTCGTCGCCACGGGTCACCAGCACAATCATGCTCGGCGAAATACGTGGGTAGCTGCGTAAATCGCATGGCTCGCAGTACATTGCCCGCTCGCGCGGCACCTGGATCATCGCCTGCCCGCAGTTGCCGCAAAAACGGTGCTCACGGGCCCAGGTACCGATTTGCGCGGCATAGCCCAGAACCTTGTAGACGGTGTGATCGCCATCGAGCATGAACGCCCGCAGGCCTTTCCAGTTACAACCCGGCACGTCGCTGTGACCGCGCAGTTCCAGCAGGTACACCGGTTCGCCATCCAGGTGACCGATGCCGTGCTCGGCAAGAACCGACAAGTCCTGACGCTTGAGCCATTCCCGTGGAAACAGGGCGCCATTGTCATCGAACAAAAAGCCTTCGGGGCTGCGCGCCACGGCCCAGCCGCCGGGTTGATCGGTGTCCAGTACTGCAGTGGTCCAGCGTGAAGTCATGGTTAATCAATCCAGAAATTCGGGTTTCTGTTTGCTCATATGGGCGGCCATGGCCACGCGCAGATCGGTGGACTGCAGCATGGCGGCGTTCCACGTGGCGACGTATTCAAGGCCGTCGTCGATGCGATGGTCGCGCATGTAGCTGATCATCTCTTTGGTACCGGTGATGGCAATCGGCGACTTGCCGGCGATTTCGCGGGCAATCCCCATCACGCCTTCAAGCAGGCTGGCGGTGTCGCTGTAGACGCGATTGACCAGGCCAATGTTACGCGCTTCTTCGGCGCCAAAGGTGCGACCAGTGTAAGCCAGCTCACGCAGCATGCCGTCACCGATGATCCGCGGCAAGCGTTGCAAAGTGCCAACATCGGCCGCCATGCCGATATCGATTTCCTTGATGGAAAATTGCGCGTCTTCAGCCGCGTAACGCATGTCGCAGGCCGAAATCAGATCGATGGCGCCGCCCAGGCAATAACCCTGCACCGCCGCCAGCACCGGTTTGCGGCAGTTGTCGACGGCGTTGAACGACGCTTGCAGCGCCAGGATCTTGCGCCGCAGCAGGCGCGCATTGCGGCCGACGTCCTTGCCCAGCTCATTGGCCACACCGGCGAGCATCATCAGGTCGATACCGGAAGAAAAATGCTTGCCGGCGCCGCTGAGCACCACCACCCGGACTTCATCGGTATCATCGACCCACTGGAAAATCTCGATGATCTCGCTCCAGAACGCGGCGTTCATCGAGTTGATCTTGTCCGGACGGTTGATCTGCACATGGGCGATGTTATCGGCCAGTTCGACGCTGAAGGCGGTGTATTGAGACATGGCAGTGATCCTTTACCGGACAGAAAATGAAGCCCGAACTATAACAAGGCATCTGTGTCGGCAGTAAGGCAGCGGTTCGGCCAAATGCGGGACTGGCTTCTGGATTTTCAGCGTCTGGACGGGCCTGCTCGCGATTGGCCGTACCACCGAAATTGTTAGAAACCGTCTTGGCGCGTGAACACAGTTGTCACTATGCTTGCGCCTGACTTTCCAAGGAGGAACCCTACCCATGCCGATTTCTTCACGCGCTGCCTTACTGGTCATCGACGTACAAAACGACTTCATTCCCGGCGGTCAATTGCCGGTGCCGGAGGGTGACCTGATTGTGCCCCTGATTAATCGTCTGGGTCACCAGTTCAAACAGGTCATCATTGCCCAGGACTGGCACCCGCCCGGCCACGCCTCGTTCGCTTCCAGCCACCCTGGGCACAAGCCTTACGACGTGATTCAGTTGCCTTACGGTGAACAGACGCTGTGGCCGGAGCATTGTGTTCGCGCCACGCCCGGCGCCGAGTTCCACCCGGAGCTGGACCTGCCCCACGCCCAATTGATCATCCGCAAGGGCTGCAACCCGGACATCGACAGTTATTCGGCGTTTCTGGAGGCGGATCGAACCACAACCACCGGTTTGGCCGGGTACCTGAAAGAACGCGGCATCGACACGGTTTACATGGTCGGGCTGGCACTGGATTTCTGCGTGATGTTTTCTGCGCTGGATGCGCGGGCGGCGGGGTTCAATGCGTTTGTGGTGATGGATGCTTGCCGCGCGATTGATCTGGAAGGGTCGCTGGCGGCGGCGATTGAGCGGATGCAGGTGGCGGGGGTCGGGTTGATTGAGTCAGCCGAATTGCTCGACTGAACTGTTGAACGTTTCCCCGCCTGGTTCGTAGCAGCTGCCGAGCTTGCGAGGCTGCGTTCGAGGACGCAGTCCTCGCAAGCCCGGCGGATGCGGTTTTCCCGAAAAGAACCGGTTACCTGGTTTTACGAGTGCTGCGCACTCGAACGCAGCCTCGCAAGCTCGGCAGCTGCTACAGGTCAGGGCCGCCGCTCAGGTTCGGAAAACCTACAAATGAACCGCCGGTTTCTCGCAGTCACACTGATGATGGAAAGACTGACCACCTCGATATCACCCGCGCCAGTGGTGCAGACGTGCAGCAGAGTGCTCATGCGGCGACGCTGCTGCGCGATGGGGATATACGCCAGAAGTAGTTATCTCAGAAAGAGAATGAAAAATTATCCAATATTAACCAATCTCCTTCTGGGTTTTGGATCTCAATCCGCACAATACCGGTCTCAGAAAAAACAATTTTATTTGCAGAATTCAAGTTCAAAAGCAAAAATTGCTGCCCTAACAAGCCGTTCACCCCATAAAAATATGCGACATTCGTGGCGACATTCGTCGCCCCGTACCAGAACGAAACTTCGTTGCATGGTTTTTTCAAGTTTAACGCAATGCGTTGTGCTCCCGAGTCTTTGTAACCTATATGTAAAACTTGAAGTTCTGTTTTCTCCGGAATGGTAATAAAACCATCTGTAGTCGGTGCGATCCCCGTCATCCCGCCCCCTGATACAAATCCTATTCTCATAACCGAGGTTTCGATCGTCTGACCTGAAACTATAATCTGTGTCAATTGGTTATCAAAATTTTCAGTGAGCGTACGCTGCACAGTCAACTCACGTATCGGAAACAAAACTGACCTGACCTGATCAGTGTTCTGGCCGAGCAAAACACTCAAGCTCACATTTGCCTTACTGTCATGTTTCAGACCTGCCAGTTCTTTTCTCCGCAACGGCACACTCAGTCCGGAACTCACTTCCTTCGTTGTTACTTTAAATGCTTTAAGTAGCGGAATCACATACTCGCCGCCTCCGCTATCGATCCCGACGCACTTGAGTTCAACTTCTTGTCCTTCCCGAATCCCCAACCAAGGCAGCACCTTCACCTCGGCATCGCCTTCAAACTTGCTGAAATCCAACACCTTGTCATCCGGCGCTTGAGGCACCTTCGGCGTTGGCAGTCTCGGATCCCCGTCGACAATTTTCTGCACCGTCAACAATGTCGGTTTCGAGCGGGTCTTGACGCCGTTTCGCGTCAGCTCCCACGGCAATCGGATCACTGTGCCGTGCCGAGCAACCAGATCCTGAATCGTCAGGGTGTTATTAACCCGCTTATTGGCATTGAACGCCTTGGCGGGAAACATCGGAAAACCCTCTGCCGTGACGGGACGGACAAGTTGAAGGCCTGTGTCGCCCGTTTGTGCCTTCGCAAACTCGATTCTAGCGATCAAGCCTTCCGGGTAGGCCAACGGATCAACTACCAACCCCGGCACGCCGACCACTGTCACCAGCGGCAGCTCGATCAGCGCCTCCCCAATCACGTCAACCGTGGTCGTGAAGGATCGCCCTACTTCCTTGCCACCGCGCAGCAACTTGTATTTGAATCTGGCCGAACCGCCCACTGCCCTGACGAACTGTGCGTGGGGCACCGGTAGTTTGTAAATGAACGGTGCGCGATCCACGGTTTCCTTGAGAACCAGCACCTCGGACGAGTCCGTCGCCGAGGTGAACGTGCAGGTCAGCTCAATGATGTCGCCCCTGAGCCATGAACGTTGCGCGTGGACTTGAGCAATCGCTGGTTGGCCTGCGAGCTTGCCCAAATCGATGCTATCCGGATCGTCCGAGGCGTCGTTCGGGTCTTCGCTGACCAGCGGTGGCTCGTACCAAGTGCCGTTCAGGCTGACGAACAGTTCGATGGCCGCCGACCACAGGGCATCCAGATCCACGCTGTTACCGATCCAGTCCCATACGGTATAGGTCACGACACACTTGGGTGTGTCACCGATCTTTTTGAACACTGCTTCGTCGATCAAGATCTCCACGGGCTCGCCGGACTTCGCCTCATCCTCTGAAACCTCATGCTCAATCGACTCGCCGCCGCATCTTACGCGGATCTTGTCGAACGCTCGGGTCAGGGGATAGAAGGCCGTGCAGATCACACCTTGCCGGGCTTGCTCAGGGTCTACACCGTCGTCCACCACCTGTGGCGGCAATACATTGATCCCCAGTTCAGAGTGCGACTCGTGATTACCTTCGAGATCTTTAAGACCTGGCCGTCGCTTGTGAAACCAGGCTCGCAACGTCGTCGACGAGTCAATGTTTTCCGAGCCGCGCCGGATGCTGTAGTAGATTTCATTGAGCCCGTCGAACAGCGCTTTTACCGGCAAATACAGAATGAAGCGTTTGTCGGTCAGTGACTCGACGATAGCGACCGACACTACAACGCCGTTGAGATAGAGGTCGATGTTGTCACCGACTTCCTGCTCCAGATAGCCGTCAACAAAGACTTTCACCCCTTCAGGGTAAAGGTAGGTCAGCGCCAGCGGAATCCCTCCATGAGCATTGATCGGGGCAGGTACGGTATCTTTCCAGCCTGGAATTCGTGGGGCGTAAAGGGTCAGCAGGTGAATGTCGGTCATCGCAGCGCTTCCTGTCAGTGACACCGCTCCAGGTGCAGAGAGGCTTCATTTATATGAGAGCGCTAAGGCCGGAGGCTTGGCTACTGTCATATCTGACAGGTAGGGACTGATTATCGCTACCGTCTGTCAGCTGGAGCTTCGGCAGTCTTTCTGCCGTACCAATTAGGCTGGTTCTACGAGTGCTGCGCACTCGAACGCAGCCTCGCAGGCTCGGCAGCTGCTACAACGAATGCGTCAGGCCGAGGTGGGCAGCCACAAACGGAACCGTGCGCCGCCCAATGGTGATGCCTGCGCGGTCAGCGTGCCGCCCTGCGCTTCCAGTGCTCGGCGGCTGATTGCCAGCCCCAGGCCAAACCCGCCTGTGGCGCGATCCCGACTGCGATCCAGCCGATAGAACGGCTCAAAGATCCGCTCCCGCTCTTCATCGGGAATGCCAATGCCATCGTCATCCACCCAGATCTCACAGCCTTTGGCGCACACCTGCACACCAATCTGAATCCGTTTCTCGCAATAGCGCATGGCGTTGCGCAGCAGGTTCTGGATCGCCCGGGCGGTCAATCTCGGATCCAGCGAGAAGCGTTCGAGCTGACCGTGCAGCAGCACATCAATGACGATTTCCGGTGACTCAAGCTCTTCATCGACGCTGCCCAAAATACTGTCGATGAATTCATCCAGCGACACCTCGACCTGATCCGGCAGCCGAGCCGGGTTTTGCAATCGGCTGTAGGACAGCAGCTCCAGCACCAGCTCATCCAGTTCGCGAATGTGCGCGACCAGGCCTTGCAGGCGTTCCCGGCTGGTGGCCGGCAAGTCGTCGGACAGCGCCAGGGCCAGGCCGAAATCCAGCCGCGTCAACGGCGTGCGCAATTCGTGGGACACGGCGTTGAGCAAGTCGCGCTGCTGGTTGAGCAGGTTTTCGATGTCGCCGGCCATGGTGTCGAACACGTTGGCCAGGCTGCCGATGTTGGAGCTGGGGGAAATCTGCGTGCGCTCGCTCAGGTGGCCCTTGCCGAAGCGTTCGGCGGTGCTTTTGAGACGTTCCAGGTCGCGCCAGTGCGGGCGCAGCCACAACAACAGGCAGGCCAGCATCGTCGCACCGATCAGCACGTTGATGCTCCAGTACAACCAACTGACATCCGTGGGGTCCGGTGGTACGACCATCTCCACCACCATCTGCTCGTTCAACGGTGTCACCGCCAGGGTGCGCCAGCCCCAGTCGCCGATGCGTACCACGTTCTCCCCGCGCTGCAAGCGTTCGCGCTCATCCAGGGTAAATTCGGTATCGTCGTTGCGGGTCAAAATGATGTGCAGCGGCTGGAACTCCTTGTCCATCTCCGCCGCCAGCGCCGGCCACTGCTCGACAGGCACCGTACGAAACTGTTTGACGATCAGCGTTTGCAAACCTCGGGAGTAATCGAGGTTGTAGGTCACAAAACGCTCATGGAAGACCTTGATCACCAGGTCCGGCACCAGGTAGATCGCCGCGCTGAACGAAACGATGGTCACCAGGTACAGACGAAACAGGATTCTGAACATGGTTCAGCATTCCCACTCGGAGCGGCTGAACAGGTAGCCCTTGCCCCACACGGTCTTGATCTTGCGCGCCTCGCCGGCGTGGTCGTCGAACTTGCGCCGCAGTTTGGAGATGGCCACATCCACCGAGCGGTCGGTACCGTTGAATTCGATACCGCGCAGGCGTTGCAGAATCTGATCGCGGCTCAGCACTTCGCCGGCATGCCGGGCCAGCACCACCAGCAAGTTGTATTCGCCGCTGGACAGCTCGACCAGTTGCCCGCGCCAGGTCACAGTGCGCTCGGACAGGTCGATGCACAGGTTGCCCATGAGAATACGGTCATTAGCGGTCTGCGGTTCGCTGAGGCTGCTGCGACGCAACAGCGTGCGTACGCGGGCCAGCAACACACGGGGCTCGCAAGGTTTGGTGACGTAGTCGTCTGCGCCCATTTCCAGGCCCAGCACCTGATCGTGACTGTCGTCACGGGCGGTGAGCATCAGGATCGGCAACGTCGCCGAATCGGCCCGCAGCAAGCGGCAGACCTGCAAGCCGTCGAGCCCCGGCAGCATCAGATCGAGAATCACCAGGTCCGGCGGACTGACCCGCGCGCGTTCGCGTACATGATCGCCGCGGCTGATCACGCTGACGGAATAACCGTTGCGTTCCAGGTAGCTGGCAATCAGTTCCGAGAGTGCGGTGTCGTCTTCGACCAGGAGGATGTTGGGCATGGGTGATTCCAGAAAGTGCTGTGGCGACTGGCGGGGCCTCATCGTGGGCTTGCCCGCGAAGGCGGCCTGACCGTCGCAAAAAGTTTCAAGCTGCGAAGGATATACGCCCTCATGCATACGCGAGCAAAACCCTTACACAATTTCACACAGCACCAACAAAGCTTCACCGCTACCCTCATCGACTCCCCGTAGGATGCGGGTAGTCATTATTGGGGTATTTCCATGTCAAAGAACCTGCTTGCCACGCTCAGCCTGATTGCCCTGGCGTTGACGCTGAGCGCTTGTGACCAGTCTTCGACCGCCGAAGAATCGGCACCGCTGGCCACGGTGCGCATCGAAACCGTCGAAGCTCGTCCTCTGTCAATCAGCAGCGACTTGAGCGGGCGGATTGCCGCGCCACGGATTGCCGAAGTGCGTGCCCGGGTTGCCGGCGTGGTGTTACAGCGGGTCTTCCGCGAAGGCAGCGACGTGAATAAAGGCGACGTTCTGTTCCGTATCGACCCGGCCCCCTTCAAGGCCGACCTGGACAGCGCCGAAGCCGCGCTGCGCAAGGCCGAAGCCAACGCGTTCCAGGCCAGATTGCAGGAGCAGCGTTACGCCCAATTGATCGAAGGCAACGCCATCAGCGCTCAGGATTACGACAATGCCCGAGCCAATGCCCGGCAGACCGCCGCCGATGTCGCCGCCAACAAAGCCGCGGTGGAGCGGGCGAAATTGAACCTCGGTTATGCCACCGTCACCGCGCCGATTTCCGGGCGCATCGGCCGCGCGCTGGTGACTGAAGGCGCGCTGGTGGGGCAGAACGAAACCACGCCGCTGGCGCTGATTCAGCAGTTGAACCCGATCCACGCCGACCTGACCCAATCGACCCGTGAACTCAACGATCTGCGCCGGGCCTTCCGCTCTGGCCAGTTAAAGGAAGTGGGCCAAGGCCAGGCCAAAGCCACGCTGATCCAGGACGACGGCAGCCTTTATCCGTTGCCCGGCAAGTTGTTGTTCACCGACATCACCGTCGACCCGGGCACCGGTCAGATCATTCTGCGCAGCGAGTTCCCCAACCCGGACCTCGACTTGCTGCCGGGCAGCTTCGTTCGCGTACGTCTGGAGCAGGCCTTCAATCAGCAAGGCATCAGCGTGCCGCAACGGGCCATTCAGCGTGACAGCGCCGGTGTCGCCCAAGTGCTATTGCTCGACACCGAACAGCGGGTCGGCCAGCAACCGGTAGAGCTGGGCGCGGTGCAGAACGATCGCTGGATCGTCACCCGCGGCCTCAAGCCCGGTGACCGCATCGTCACTGAAGGCCTGCAACACGCGCGCCCCGGTGAGAAAGTCCAGATCGACAACACCCCTCTTCCACTTGCCCAGGTTTCTGGCCAGTAAGCAGGACGCTTTTTATGCCGCAGTTCTTTATCGATCGCCCGGTGTTCGCCTGGGTGGTTGCCCTGTTCATCCTGCTGGCCGGTGCGTTGGCCATTGGGCAGTTACCCGTGGCGCAATACCCGAACGTTGCGCCGCCGAAAGTCGAAATCTACGCCACCTACCCCGGCGCTTCGGCGCAGACCGTGGACGAAAGCGTGGTCAGCCTGATCGAAGGAGAACTCAACGGCGCCGACCATCTGCTGTACTTCGAATCCCAGAGCAGCCTCGGCAGCGCCACCATCACCGCGACGTTCCAGCCGGGCACCAATCCGGAAATGGCCCAGGTCGATGTGCAAAACCGCCTCAAAGCGGTTGAGTCGCGCCTGCCTCAAGCGGTCACCCAGCAGGGTTTGCAGGTGGAGAAAGTTTCCGCCGGTTTCCTGCTTCTGATCACCCTCACCTCCAGCGACGGCAAGCTCGACGACGTGGCGCTCAGCGATTACCTGGCGCGCAACGTGATGAACGAGATCAAGCGTCTGGACGGCGTCGGCAAGGCCCAGTTATACGGCGCCGAACGGGCGATGCGGATCTGGATCGACCCGCAGAAGCTGATCGGCTTCAACCTGACTCCGGCCGACGTCAACGCAGCCATCGTTGCGCAGAACGCTCAGGTTTCCGCGGGCAGCATCGGCGACTTGCCGACCCGCACCACTCAGGAAATCACCGCGACCGTTCTGGTCAAAGGCCAGCTGTCGACGCCTGAAGAATTCGCCGACATCGTGCTCAAGGCCAATCCTGACGGTTCTACCGTGCGCATCCGTGATGTGGCGCGGGTCGAGATCGGCAGCCAGGAATATCAGTTCTCCACACGCCTGAACGGCAAACCGTCTACCGCCGTCAGTGTGCAACTGTCGCCGGGCGCCAATGCCCTGAGCACCGCAACGCTGGTGCGAGCAAAGATGGACGAACTGGCGCGCTATTTCCCGGCCGGTGTCGAATACAAGATCCCGTACGACACCTCACCCTTCGTCAAGGTCTCGATCACCAAAGTGGTTTACACCCTCGGCGAGGCGATGGTGCTGGTGTTTGCGGTGATGTTCCTGTTCCTGCAGAACATCCGCTACACGCTGATCCCGACGCTGGTGGTGCCGGTGGCGTTGATGGGCACGTTTGCGACCATGCTCGCGCTGGGCTTCTCGATCAACGTGTTGACCATGTTCGGCATGGTGCTGGCCATCGGCATTCTGGTGGACGACGCGATTGTGGTGGTGGAGAACGTCGAACGAATCATGGCCACCGAAGGCCTGTCGCCCAAGGAAGCCACGCGCAAGGCGATGAAGCAGATCACCGGCGCGATCATCGGCATCACCCTGGTGCTGGTGGCGGTGTTCATTCCGATGGCGTTCATGCAGGGCTCGGTCGGGGTGATTTACCAACAGTTCTCGCTGTCGATGGCCACGTCGATCCTGTTCTCGGCATTCCTCGCCCTGACGTTGACCCCGGCGTTGTGTGCGACGCTGTTGAAGCCGATTGCCAAAGGCGAGCATCACGAAAAAGCCGGATTCTTTGGCTGGTTCAACCGGCGCTTCGAACAACTGACCGAGCGTTATCAGGGCTGGGTCGCCTATGCGTTGAAACGCACCGGTCGTTACCTGTTGATTTATGGCGTGCTGCTAGTCGGCCTGGGACTGTGTTTCAGTCGTCTGCCCTCCTCGTTCCTGCCGGTGGAAGACCAGGGCTACACCATCACCGACATCCAACTGCCACCGGGCGCGAGCAAGAATCGCACAATAAATGTGGTGGAGCAGATCGAAGCACACAACGCCACCGAACCGGGCGTCGGCGACAGCACAGTGATTCTCGGCTTCAGTTTTTCCGGTAGCGGGCAGAACGCTGCGCTGGCGTTCACCACGCTCAAGGACTGGTCGGATCGGGGCAGCGACGACTCGGCGAGTTCCATCGCCGATCGCGCCAACATCGCGCTGAGCCAGATCAAGGATGCCATGGCTTTCTCGGTGCTGCCGCCGCCTGTTGACGGTCTCGGCACCTCCAGCGGTTTCGAGTTCCGCTTGCAGGACCGTGGCGGCCTCGGCCATGCCACGCTGATGCAGGCGCGTAGCCAGTTGCTGGCGGCCGCCGAGAAGAGCCCGATCCTGATGAACGTGCGCGAAAGTGCCCTGGCCGAAGCGCCACAGGTTCAGCTGATCGTGGACCGCAAGCAAGCCAACGCCTTGGGCATCTCCTTTGCCGACATCGGCAACGTACTGTCCACCGCTGTGGGTTCGGCTTACATCAACGACTTCCCCAACCAGGGGCGAATGCAGCGAGTGGTGGTCCAGGCCGAAGGCGATCAACGCAGCCAGGTCGCCGATCTGCTGAAGATTCACGTACGCAACAACGCTGAAAAAATGGTGCCGCTGTCGGCCTTCGTCCGGGCCAACTGGACCCAGGGCCCGGCGCAATTGACCCGATACAACGGCTACCCGGCCATCAGCATTTCCGGTGAACCGGCGCCCGGTTACAGTACTGGCGAAGCCATGGCGGAAATCGAACGGCTGGTGGCGCAAGGCCCGGCGGGGTTGGGTCAGGAATGGACCGGGTTGTCGTTGCAGGAACGCTTGTCCGGCAGTCAGGCGCCGATGCTGCTCGGTCTGTCGCTGCTGATCGTGTTCCTGTGCCTGGCGGCGCTGTATGAGAGTTGGTCGATTCCGACCTCGGTGCTGCTGGTGGTGCCGCTGGGTGTGCTCGGCGCGGTCCTGGCTGTGACCCTGCGCGGGATGCCCAACGACGTGTTCTTCAAGGTCGGGCTGATCACCATCATTGGCCTGTCGGCGAAGAACGCAATCTTGATCATCGAGTTCGCCAAAAGCCTGTATGACGAAGGTCATGACCTGATCGATGCCACGCTGCAAGCGGCGCGCCTGCGGTTGCGGCCGATTGTGATGACATCGCTGGCGTTCATTCTTGGGGTGGTGCCGTTGGCGATTGCTACCGGAGCCAGTTCCGCAAGCCAGCAGGCGATCGGCACCGGGGTGATCGGCGGGATGATCACGGCGACATTGGCGGTGGTGTTTGTACCGGTGTTTTTTGTGGTGGTGATGAAGTGGGTGCGCAAATCCGCCAAACCCCACTGACTCCACCTGTAGGAGCTGCCGCAGGCTGCGATCTTTTGACTTTGCTTTTAAAGATCAAGATCAAAAGACCGTCCGAACGCGGCCCGAGCCTTCGGCAGCTCCTACAAAAGCGACGTCGCGTGCGCTATGGTGCTGGAACGCACCATCAAAGTGAGTCTCCATGCCCTTCCTCGCCCGCACCCACCCTCGCCTGTCCGCCGCCGCCACCCTTGGCGTCGCGGCAGGCATTCTGGCTCCGGCCGATTCGATCCTCGGCAAAATCCTCATCGGCTGGAATGCCGGGGTCTGGACGTATCTGGCCCTGATCATCTGGCTGACCATGCGCTCCAAAGCCGACGACGTGAAACGCATTGCCGAAGTCGAGGACGAAAACGCCGGGCTGGTGCTGTTCACCGTGAGCATGGCTGCACTGGCCAGCCTCGCCGCCATCACCCTCCAACTAGCAGGCAGCAAAGATCTGGACACCTATCACCGGCTGTTGCACTACGGCTTTACCGGGATGACCGTGATCGGCTCGTGGCTGTTGATCGGGGTGATTTTCAGCGTGCATTACGCCCGGTTGTATTACACCTGGGAAGGCAAGGAACCTGCGCTGCGATTTGCCGAAGGGCTGACAACCCCCAATTACTGGGACTTCCTGTACTTCTCGTTCACCATCGGCGTGGCGGTGCAGACCGCGGATGTCGGCGTCGCCACGCGGGAATTGCGCAAGATCGTGCTAGCGCAATCGTTGATCGGGTTTGTGTTCAACACGGCGATATTGGGGTTTTCCATCAACATTGCCGCCGGTTTGTTCAGCTGACGACCGCCCCCTGCTCTGTTCAGCCTGGATACCAGCGTTTTGTGCCTGCATGCTGAGGCCATCCATTCACAGATTTTGACAGCTGTAACCTGTCAGGTTTGACAGTTTACAACCCGTCAGGAAAACGCTTCCATGGTGCATCCAGAGTTAGGGTCGGACGGCCTTTGGATACTTCCTTTTAGTGAACGGAGATCCTATTCATGAACGCTGTAATCAAACAAATCAGCTTTGCCCCAGGTAACTATGTTACTGCGAAGGCTTACGCCAACACTGGTACACCCTTCGAGGATTTCATTGCCACTTCCCGACTGATAGACCAGGTAAAAGTCGGCGTTCAACAACTTGATGCCGTACAGATTACGGCCATCGATCGACCCGCTTCGAATACTAAAGCCAAAAGCTATCCGGCACGTGAAATTATCATCATCCTCCCCAAGGACTTTCCGGTGGGCAAACATGCGATCAAAAGCAGTCCCGATGTGGCACTCAGCTTTAAAGACGACACCGTGGTAAGTGAAGCCATTTCAGGCGAAATCGAAATCGAACCGGCTGTCGACAGCGCTAACGTCAAAGCCAGGTTCAAGGTGGTCGTAGAGAATGCCGACGAAACTACATTTCAGCTCAATGGTGATTTTCAAGTTTTGAAATATTAACCGCTGTGTAAACCTTATTCAGGACGGGACACACAGTCAAAAAAAGGGAAGCCAGCGCTTCCCTTTTTCATTCGCGTCAGAACTTGTAATGCGCCCCCATGTTCACGCCAAAGTCCTTGGTAACGCCATCGCCCTTGCTGGTATCCAGTTCCGCGTGTAGCTGCCAGCGGTCATTGAGGGTCCAGGATGCTCCGGCGGCAACCTCCAACTGATTGCCGGACAAGTTATTGTCGAATTCATTGTTATTGACGCGCACCTTATTGGTCTTCACGAACTCATGAACGCCAGCAACACGCACATGAGGTTGCAGGACGCTGCCGTCAGACAGCGTCATGCCACGTCCCAGCGTTACACCCGCCTTGCCAAGCACTGAACGTGTGGTGTCGGCGTCGACCTTCAGGCCATTGTCCAGACTGAAGTCCTTGCCTTGCACGGAGGCTGCCTGCCATTGAGTGAACACCTCTGCGTAATAGCCGTCCTTGAAGTCGATACGCTTGCCGAACTCGACCGATGCACTGGCGCCCAGATTGTTGTAGTTGCCTTTGGTTTTGGTGTTATCGCTCAGTGCCACATTGGCTTCATTGCGGAAGTGATTGAGCTTGGCCACCGTATCCAGGTAATAGCCACTATCACCCAGCCAGGTGCCATAAACGCCGAGGGATGTACTGCCGATTTCACCGGAGCTGCCACGGCTCAGATCGAGAACGGATTTGCTGTAACCGGCAAACACACCCAGCAACACGCGCTCGCCCGCGATCTCCACCGGGGTATCGACCCCCATTGACAACCCGTACTGGCGCTGGCTATAGCCGTTCCCGTAGGCATTGTTGCCGATGCTGTACCGACTGCCGAAAGACCGGACCCATCCGCCGGTTTGCCCGCCATTGACACGTAGATCGCCCATCCGGTTGTTCAATAGAGGCATTTCGCCGTAGGTCACCGCAGGCGTCGTGCCGGCAATCGCCAATATCGAGCGGGTCGGTGTGCTGACGACTTCCTTGTCGGGTTGCAAGTACCAGTCATTCCCGTCCTTCACCAGTCTATAGGTGAACGCCCCGACATCGACCTGGTTGTTGACGAGGCCGTATTGCGCGTTTGAAGCAACGCTCTGCACCACCTTGATCGAAGCATCATTGACCGGATCGAAACCCGAACTGCGAACCAGCAACTGATGATTGCCGGCAGCGCTTGCAGTGATATTCAACAAATCACTGATGCCCTGGTTGAAATCGGTACTCATCCTGAATGTACCGTTGCCCGCCAGGTTGGCCACGTTCAGTTGAAAATATTCCTGATTAGTGCCTAATCGGACTCCGCCGCCATTGCTGAGTGTCAGGTTGTTCACCGACTGGCTGCCGGTCATCTGCCAGAGCGCCTGATTACTGATGGCGAAATTGGCGACGTTGTTCACTTGCCCCGTCAGGCTCGCCCCGTTATCCAGTGTCAAGCCAGAAGCACTGCCCGTCGCAGCGTTGACGTTGCCGGTCATGATGCTCTGGTTGTTGATGGACACGCTGGCGACATTGTCCAGGTTACCGCTCAGTGTCGAACCATTATCAAGCGCGACACTTGAAGCACCCAGCACATTACCGGTCATACGTGCCTGATTATTTAACACGGCGGTCGTGACGTTTTGCAGGTCCCCGGTCAACGATGCATTGTTCTGCAGCGTGACGTTGGCGGAACTGCCGGAAGCCACCGTTACATTACCGGTCAATGCGCTGTTATCCACAAGGAAACCAGCCGAGGCGCCTCGCCTGACTTCCAGCAACGTATTGTTGCCTGAGACCAGGCTCGAGCCATTACGCACTTCGATGTTGGCCACGGTCGGAAAGTTCGGCGCGTTGATGCCGACCACCAACGCCGACCCTGTCTTGCCTTCGACACGGGTAGCGTCCAGAACGATGGTGGTTGGAATGACAGTCGATACTTGCGTGTCGGTGCCCACCGTCACGCCATTGAGGCCGCCGGTGATCGTACTTCCGGTGGCCGACAGTGAACCCTCCAGCATCCGAATCCCGAAACTGGTGGCGCCAGTCCCTTCAACAGTGGAATTTCGCAGATTGAGGACGCTGAACCGGTTGCCCGCGATACCTCCTTGCAAACCTCGAACGACAGACCCATTGCGCAATATCACATTCGAACCACCGACGCTGGCGACGTTTCGTACCGCAGAGATGCCGATGCCGGTGGCACTGTTGACGCTCGAGTTGTCCAGGTTGGCGCTGGCGTTGGTCAGGGAAATACCTGAACCCGTTGCGGCGCTGACGTTTGAGCCAGTCAAGTTGAACACACCACCAGCAGCACTGGTCATCTGCAGTGTTGTGGCATTGGTGGCGTTCAACGTAGCGTTGCTTTGAAGCTGCCAGGTTTGCAGGGGTGTCGTGGCGTCGATGGCTTGAGTGGTGCCCGCCGGAACAGTGGCAGCCTGAGTCATCGATGAATTCATCAGAAGAGGCATCAGGGTTGCCACCCAGAAGCTGATCGATGTTTTCAAAAAAGGAAATTGCGACTTTGGCAACATAGTTGAGTCCTACTCGATTGCATTCCATCAGGAACGAGTTTCCGACTCAAACGGTGTGCGAGCCGGACTAAAACGGTCGCCAGACTACGGATAACTTTCCCGGGGATATGTAGGATCAATCTCCGTCTTTGTACGATTTATCCCCTTGCGTCGTAAGCTCGTACGTATCTGACTTCACCTCCTTGGATGAGGACGACAATTGCTGTCGCCCTTATCCTGGGAAGTTTCATTCGAAGCGCTGCTGATCCGTTATCAAGGACGGTTCTGCTCGCAATACACCAGGCTCGAGTTCAAGAGCGCCACGGGGACGATGACCTCGGAAGTGATTCCGTTGACCGTATACGCGATGCGCGCAAAACGGGTGGCAGGTCGCTGACCCGGGCCGGGGCTTGGCAGCTGGATCGTCCTGATGGCGGTGTAGTCCGTCAGGTTGAATTCCAGCACTCCGGTCGCTGGCATAGGCCTCGAATCCGTGATCTGAGTGCCGGGAATTGCAGCCCCACCCGCCGTGTTGGTGACCCGGCCCTCAAATTCCAGGTTCACTATTGCGCCTGTAGGGATATTGGGATCACGCAGGATCCTGATCCGCAGGCTGCGCGCCGCGTAAGGCGGCATCGGCCCGTTCGCTACAGTCGGGTGATCCATGCTTGGACAGTTGATGGAAGTCGCGACACGCTCCGGCACCAGGGTCCCGGTGGCTGTTCTGAAGGCTGAAACAATGATCTGTGGCGCCGGGAGATCGATCACGACCGCAGTTACGTTAACCGGGGTCACCGGTGTCTGCGTCATCACGTTCGCGCTGCCAGGGTATCCGATGGTGATGTAGGCTTCTCGCGCCATTGCACCGCTGCCATTGCCTTCGGCCAGGATCGTGTCCCAAGGCAATTGCGTGGTGACCGTCGTATCCCCAGCCTGCACGCCCACCGGGCTCCCTACTTGCTTGCCCTGGTAGTAGAACGTCACGATTTCACGCCCTGTCACCAGTCGGTCTGGATCTGTCCACAATGTCCAGGTCATGGTGGCGGCAAGCCCTGCCTGGGCCGGGCCGAGTGTGTTGGGAGCGGGCACCGGAGCGCCTGCGCCCTGAACCACCACCGGCACAATGTTGGGGTTGGTCAGATCTGGCAGGTTCGGTTGCTCAGGCCCGGCGTACGAAAAATCGACAACGCCAAATTGCTGCGGCTGCGAAACCGGGTTGACCGGAATCGTAGGGCGACGCAATTCGTACCAATACTCAAACTGCTCCTCGTCCTGTCTGTTGGGGTTACCAAAAACTTGCGCCCAGAAGTCGTAGTCAATCACGAACGTCAATGGACCTGGTGTACCGGCAGGTGGAATTTGCTGTTCAGGCAGATCGTAGACATTACCGTCCGAATCGGAGATATGCGGGATGATCCGGTCACCTGGACGCGAGTTGAGCGGGAAATCGATTTCCATCACGGCTTTGGAAGGAGGAGGTGCCACCGTCGCAAAAGTGATGGGCGTTTGCCCGTTGGGGCCGGTGACCGGGATCCTAGGAATGCCCAGTACCGGGGCGGGGGCACTTACCCGACTGAACAGCAACGTGATGGCCGAGTTGTTGCTGATATTTCCTGGCGCATCCTTGAGGTTATAGGAATAAAAGTACGAACCATCCCTCAACGCCTGCAGATCGGCCAGCGGAATGTTGATGACCCCGCCAACCGGCAGCGGAAAATCGATGACAGAGGCTCCGTTGACGTCGCCCTGCATCCCTGTAAATGTTGTTTGCGTAGAAACATAGAAACTGACGAGATCGGTTAACGCTTCGAATTTTGTATAGCCGGTAGGAATGGTCAAATCGAGACCGCCGGCGTTGGCGGGATCCGCCAGCCAGGCTTCGTCAATCCTCGTAGGCAAGCCAGTCTGGCTGATCAACACAGGCCGGGGGCCGGTGCCGTTGCCCGTACCGGGTTGGCGCTGGTAAGGCGCGGTCAGATCGACTTTGAACTCAAGAGGTGGATCAGATATATCGGGGTTGGTGTGGGCGTCATAAATAATGAATGTCGCGCCGTATTCCGCGTATTCGCCGTTCATATCAAACCTGTCGACCAGTCGATCGAGTGCAGCTCCAGTCACGTCAAAATCGATCGGAAACGTCCAGTCAGCCGCTGGCTGATTGGCTTTCAACAACTCCAAAACCACCCATGTCGGGTCGAACTCTATGGGCTTGACCCCTTTCGGGTGCACGTGAAGTTCGATTCTGTGAGCGCCTTCAGGCGTTTTGTCATCGACATCGGCCAATTGAAATTTGACCCGTCTGTCGACTTTCAGTTGTTGATAGGGAATTCGGCCATCAGGCAACACACCGACAATAGTCGGAGGCAAGGCAAGGACACCGCCAGATTTAACCTGCATATTCATGTTTGTATGCTCCATGGATGAATTAATCGTTGAACCATCAACGTTGTGTCCCAATGAAAAATCTCGCGACTCCTGGCTGCATGTCCCTGGGATTGACGTTTTTCTTGCGTTTGTGTGTTCTACAACGGTTGAACTTGAGACTCCTTGAGTTATGGGCCGCAAGGTGGATTCCCCGATACGCCCCGGTCGATCTTTACCAGGCCCGGGGCCGATCGACCCAGAGCGACACCCTTTCGATAAAGCGTGTACTGAGCGAGTGCCGATGCGTTGATGACCATAGGCTTGATATGTTTTTCGTATTTGTCGCTTTCGAGCCTGAAGTCGAAGCCCAGCGCTGAATCGGCTTCCTGCTGCGTCAATGTTTTGCGCAAGCTCAGCGCCGTGCCTGGAATGGCGTTACCGCTGCCGTTGAGGCTGCTGAAGCCTACCCATCCCAGTTCACACACATCGCCTGCAAGGAACCGCCCCGGTTGTGCCGGAACACGCACAGTGACCACCACCCAGATCGCTGGAGACGTCCTGCAATTCAGGTAACCCCACAAGGTTGCGTTGGGAAAGACCGGTTCCTTCAGGTTGACCGGGACCGGGCGTTTGAGGATGAACACCTGCGCCAGCGAGTCATCCTCGTTCTTGGTATCTCCAGACGTCACCTTGTAGGTCAGAGTGATGTCACCTATCAGTTGCAGGAACTGCGAGGGCAAGTGGATCGAGGTCGGAAACACCACCGGGACGGGAAAAAGGTTGTTGTAAAAACGAGTGTCGGACGTTGCCCCAGGCTCTCGAATCCAGATCTGCAGCAAATCACTCTCGCCAGGTTTGAGCGAAGGTGCGAGCCAAGGGGGGATTCGCAGTGTCACGCCATTGAGGTGCGCGTCCGGCGGAAGCACCTTATCGGCACCGACACCGTCAATGCTTAATGGCGCGGCGAATATTCCGATGGGTGTCGTTGTGCTCATTCGCCGTTCTCCAGAGGCCTTGAAAACCCTTTGCTTCGGGAGAAATTAAACGCAGTAATCGCGATCTCGCCTACTGTCAGATCTGACAGGTTTAACTACCGCTGGTCGGAATACTCCGGCCCTGTCGTCGGGTTCAGATCTTTTCAAGCTTGACGAGCCGATGGGTTATGCGGTTACCTGAAACCGGTTTCAGACCTTGCGGTCGCCCCTGAATAATTCCAATAAGAAGGCTGTCTATCCGTGAACGACTTCTCCGCCGCCCAGCGCAGCCGCGTCACCATGCTCGACGTCGCCGAACACGCGGGCGTCTCCAAGGCCAGCGTCTCGCGCTTCATCGGCGATGACCGCGCCCTGCTCTCCGATGCCACGGCCCTGCGCATCGAGCAGGCGATTGCCGAATTGGGCTACCGCCCTAACCAGATGGCCCGCGGCCTGAAACGTGGGCGCACGCGTCTGATCGGCATGTTGGTGGCCGATATCCGTAACCCTTATTCGATTGCTGTGATGCATGGCGTGGAAACCGCCTGCCGTCGGCACGGCTACAGCCTGGTGGTGTGCAACACCGATCGCGATGACGAGCAGGAACGTCAGCACCTGGCGCTGCTGCGCTCGTACAACATTGAAGGCTTGATCGTGAACACCCTCGGCCACCACGTGGATGAGTTGCGCGAATTGCAGCAGGAAATGCCCATGGTGCTGGTGGATCGCAAGGTCGAACAGTTCGATAGCGATCTGGTGGGGCTAGACAATCCTGCCGCCGTTGAAATGGCCCTCGCCCACCTGCAAGAGCGCGGTTATCGCGATGTGCTGTTGGTGACCGAGCCGTATGACGGCACCAGTTCACGGATCGAGCGGGTCAGCAGTTTCAAGGCGCAGATTGCGCAACGTCCGGCGCTCTCAGGCGCGGTAGTTGAAACCGGCGGCGATCTGACCAGCCGCTTGAAAACCTTTCTTGAAACCCCTGGCCCGAAAGCGCTGTTTTGCGCCAACGGCATCGCTGCGCTGGCCAGCACCCATGCGTTGCGTGAATTGAAGTGCAACCTGTTTGAGGATATCGGGCTGATCGCCCTGGATGATCTGGATTGGTATCCGTTGGTGGGTAGCGGGATTACCGCCCTCGCCCAGCCGACCGAGGACATTGGCGCAAGTGCGTTCGAGTGTTTGCTCAAGCGTTTGCGCGGGGATGGCGGGCAGGTGCGGACTTTGGATTTTGCGGCGCGGTTGATCGTGCGGGGGTCGACTCTTGGGCATTTTCGGTGACTGAAAGAACGGCATCGACCACTGATATTTCTTTGAACATTTTTTTTGAACAGAAATGAAACCGGTTTCAGAGGTGATAACAATGAACAAACCACCCGTTTCCATCAGCCTGTCCAGCTACGGCGCCGAGCTTGTGCGCCAACGTGGCCAGGGTAGTTTTGTCGAAGTGCTGGCCGCTGCCGGTGCCACGCACATTGAATGGCGCGAAGAGCTGCTGACCCTTGAAGACCCCGCGCAATTGGCCGACTCCACGCAATCCCGGGGCCTGGAAAGCGTGTATTCCTCGCCGCTGGAGTTGTGGCTGGCCGGGCAATCGGCACCCAACCCTGAATTGCTCTCGACCCTGCAACGCGCCGAGGCATTCGGCTCACAATGGCTGAAAGTCTCCCTGGGTTATTTCACCGACAACAATGACCTGCAAACACTGGCGCATGTGTTGCAGCAGAGCCCGGTGCAATTGCTGGTGGAAAACGACCAGACCTTGCACGGCGGCCGCATCGAACCGTTCCAGCGTTTCTTCGCCGACGTCGAGCAGCATCAGTTGCCAATAAAAATGACCTTCGATATCGGCAACTGGCAATGGCAGGAGCAGTCCGCCGCCAGCGCCGCGCGAATGCTCGGTCGACATGTCGGCTACGTGCACTGCAAAGCAGTGGCGCGTCGGGTCGACGGCAAACTGGTGGCGATACCACCGGCGGCCAGTGACTTGCACCTGTGGCAACAATTGCTGCGGCACATGCCCCAGAACGTGATGCGCGCAGCGGAATATCCGCTGCAAGGCGATGACCTGGTGCAGCTGACCACCGAACACGTCGCTACCCTCGCCTGCCTCGGCCAATCCCGCCTGGAGCCTGCGCATGTCTGAGATCGAGATTCTGTCGTTCGGCGAAACCATGGCGATGTTCGTTGCCGAGCAGAACGGTGAACTGGCCGACGTCGGCCACTTCCACAAGCGCATTGCCGGGGCCGACAGCAACGTCGCCATTGGCCTGTCGCGATTGGGCTTTAACGTCGCCTGGCTGAGCCGGGTGGGCGCCGATTCTCTCGGCCGTTTCGTCATCGATACGCTGAAGAAAGAAGGCCTGGATTGCAGCCACGTCGACATCGACCCGGCCCACCCCACCGGGTTTCAACTCAAATCCCGCGCCGATGACGGCAGCGATCCGGTGGTCGAATATTTCCGTCGCGGTTCGGCGGCCAGTCACTTGTCGGTGCAGTCGATTTCCCCGTCGCTGCTCAACGCCCGGCACTTGCATGCCACCGGCATTCCTCCGGCGCTATCCGCGTCGGCCCGGGCAATGTCCTTCGAACTGATGACCCGCATGCGCGATGCCGGGCGCAGCGTGTCGTTCGACCCCAACCTGCGCCCGAGCCTGTGGGCCAGCGAACAGCAGATGATCAGCGAGATCAACCGCCTCGCCGCCCTCGCCCATTGGGTGCTGCCGGGGTTGAGCGAAGGACGGTTGCTGACCGGTTTCGAAGACCCCGCCGACATCGCGGCGTTTTACCTCGACCAGGGCGCCGAAGCCGTGGCGATCAAGCTTGGCCCGCACGGCGCGTATTACCGCACGCATCAGGATGAAGGTTTCGTCGCAGGCGTACCCGTGGCAACCGTGGTCGATACGGTCGGTGCCGGTGACGGGTTTGCCGTGGGCCTGATCAGCGCCCTGCTGGAAAACCACGGCGTTGCCCAAGCCGTACAACGTGCCAACTGGATCGGCAGCCGCGCGGTGCAGAGCCGTGGGGATATGGAGGGGTTGCCTACCCGAGCCGAAATGTATGCCGACTTGCCCGAGATAAGGCCCGCATAGTCACCACCGCATTTAAACCGTTACCTGCTGCGACAAAAACAACAAGCTCAGGAGCATCACTATGAAAACCGCAACACTGGCCACCCGCCGCTGGTGGTACATCATGCCCATCGTGTTCATCACCTACAGCCTGGCGTATCTGGACCGCGCCAACTACGGGTTCGCCGCCGCCTCCGGGATGGCCAAGGACCTGATGATCACCCCGGGGTTGTCTTCCCTGCTCGGCGCACTGTTCTTCCTCGGCTATTTCTTCTTCCAGATTCCGGGCGCGATCTACGCCCAGAAGCACAGCGTGAAGAAACTGATCTTTGTCAGCCTGATTCTCTGGGGGGCCCTGGCGACCTTGACCGGGATCGTCTCCAACGCCTACTGGCTGATCGTCATTCGTTTCATGCTCGGAGTGGTCGAAGCGGCGGTGATGCCGGCGATGCTGGTGTACCTGTGCCACTGGTTCACCCGTGCCGAACGCTCGCGCGCCAATACCTTCCTGATCCTCGGCAACCCGGTGACCATGCTGTGGATGTCGGTGGTCTCGGGCTACCTGATCCAGCATTTCAACTGGCGCTGGATGTTCATCATCGAAGGCTTGCCGGCAGTGGTGTGGGCGTTTATCTGGTGGCGTCTGGCCGATGACCGTCCGGCTCAGGCCAAGTGGCTCAACGACCAGGAAAAGCAGGACCTGGAAAGTGCCTTGGCCGCCGAACAGGTCGGCATCAAGGCAGTGAAAAACTACGCCGAAGCCTTCCGTTCGCCAAAAGTCATCATCCTCGCCTTGCAGTTCTTCTGCTGGAGCATCGGCGTCTACGGTTTCGTGCTGTGGCTGCCATCGATCCTCAAGGCCGGCGCGCAAATGGACATGATCGAAGCCGGCTGGCTGTCGGCGTTACCCTACCTGGCGGCAGTGATCGGCATGCTGCTGGTGTCCTGGGGCTCGGACAAACTGCAGAAGCGCAAACGCTTCGTCTGGCCTCCGCTGCTGATCGCCTCAATTGCGTTCTACGGCTCCTACGCGCTGGGCGCGGAGCATTTCTGGTGGTCCTACACCCTGCTGGTGATTGCCGGTGCCTGCATGTACGCCCCGTACGGGCCGTTCTTCGCCATCGTTCCAGAAATCCTCCCGGCCAACGTGGCCGGTGGCGCCATGGCGTTGATCAACAGCATGGGCGCGCTCGGTTCGTTTGGCGGCTCTTATCTGGTCGGTTACCTGAACAGCTCCACCGGATCGCCTGGTGCGTCTTATCTGCTGATGAGCGGCGCGTTGCTGGTGTCGGTGGTGCTGACGATTTTCCTCAAGCCCGGCGCCAGTGACCGGGTCGTGGCCAAAGCCGCCGCGCCCCGGCCGGTGGCGGCTCATTCCTGAATGGATGTTGATATGAAAAAGCAGGTTGTGCTGTACAAGAAACTCTCGCCGCTGCTGATGGCTCGCTTGCACGAGCAGACCGAGGTGACACTGATCGACAGCCTCGACGCCGAAGGCCTGGCCAAGCTGCGGCAGGCCCTGCCCCGCGCCCAAGGGTTGCTTGGCGCCAGTCTGAAACTCGATGCCGGGTTGCTTGACCTGGCACCGAACCTGGAAGCGATTGCCAGTGTGTCCGTCGGCGTCGACAACTACGACATCGACTACCTGACCGAACGGCGGATCCTGCTCAGCAACACCCCCGATGTGTTGACCGAGACCACCGCCGACACCGGTTTCGCGCTGATCCTGGCCACCGCCCGACGCGTGGTGGAACTGGCGAACATGGTTCGCGCCGGCCAGTGGAACCGCAACATTGGCCCGGCGCATTTCGGCAGCGATGTGCATGGCAAGACGCTGGGCATCATCGGCATGGGGCGGATTGGCGAGGCGTTGGCGCAGCGTGGGCATTTCGGTTTTGGCATGCCGATTCTGTATCACAGCCATTCGCCGAAACCGGCGGTGGAGCAACGCTTCAATGCGCAATACCGCAGCCTGACCGAGTTGTTGCAGCAGGCCGACTTCATTTGCCTGACCTTGCCACTGACCGCTGAAACCGAAAAGCTGATCGGCGCCAGGGAGTTCGCCTTGATGCGCCCGCAAAGCATCTTCATCAACATTTCACGGGGTAAGGTGGTGGACGAAGAGGCGTTGATCGAGACGTTGCAGCAGAACCGGATTCGCGCTGCCGGACTGGATGTGTTCGAGCGCGAACCGTTGCGCCATGACTCGCCGCTGTTGCAGTTGAACAATGTGGTGGCGACGCCGCATATCGGCTCGGCGACCCATGAGACACGGGAGGCTATGGCGACTTGTGCGGTCGAAAATTTGTTGGCGGCGTTGGCGGGTGAGCGGCCAGTGAATCTGGTGAATGCCGGAGCGTGGAAGGGGTAAGGAACTGATCGTTCTCACGCTCCGCGTGGGAACGATCAGGCCCGTCGCATCTGCAGCAAATCCGCCGCACAGGACGCAATCCGCCGACACGCTTCAGCCAGCTTCAGCTGGTCCACCACCAGCCCGATGCGTATGTGCCCCGCCGCACTCGGCCCGAAGGCTTCGCCGGCCAGCACCGACACGCCATAACCTTCCAGCAGCCGCTCGGCAAAATCCTGGGCGCCGAGCCCGGTCTGGCGCACATCGAGCATCACAAACATCCCGCCATCGGGCTTGATCGGCCGGATACCGGGGCAACCGCTCAACCTCGCGCACACCAGATCGCGTCGCTGGCGATACTCCTCACGCATCAGCGCCACTTCCGGCAAATCCTTATCGAGTGCCGCTTGCGCGGCTTTCTGAACGAAATCCGGAATGCCGAACAGCATGCACAACGACAGATGCATCACATGATCGGCCAGTGGTTTCGGGCCGATCATCCAGCCTACCCGCCAGCCAGTCATGGCATGGGATTTGGACAAACTGTTAAGGGTCGCGGTGCGCTCGGCCATGCCCGGCAGGCTGGCCGGGCTGATGTGCTCGCCCTCATACAACAGGTCGCTATAGACCTCATCGCTGATCAGCCAGAGGTCATGTTGCACACAGAGCGCCGCCAGTTCCTGCCAGCTTTTCAAGGAAAGGCTGGCACCGGAGGGATTGTTCGGACTGTTGAGCAGAATGACCCGGGTTTTAGCGGTGATCAGCGCTGCGACATCCGCCGGCTCGACCCGAAAGCCGTTCTCCGGACGCACCGCCACAGGCACCACGCTCGCCCCGCAGGCACCGAACACGCCTTCATAAGTGACGTACATCGGTTCAGCGATGATCACTTCGTCACCCGGGTCGAGCAGGCACTGGGCAACCGAATACACCGCGCATTGAGCGCCGGGCAACACGATCACATGGTCGGCGTCCACCTCCTGGCCGCAGCGCTGCTGGTGACGGCTGGCGATGCTGCTGCGCAATGTACGGGTGCCGCGCACATCCGAGTAATGGGTGTCACCGGCCAACAGGCTGTCGATGGCCGCGTGGACGACCGGCAGCGGCGTATCGAAATCCGGGTCGCCGACCGACAGCAGCAGCACGTCGACGCCCTGCTCGCGCAATTCCAGCGCTCGATCGTGAATCTTCCAGGCTGCCGCTCCATCACCGTCGATTCGTTGGGTCAAGGCTGAATAGCGCATGTACTTCTCCTAACGCGCGAGTTCCAGTTTCAACCCTATCTCAAATCACGAAACGCGCCACCATTGCATTCAAATCTACCGCCAGTCGTGACAGTTCATGGGTGGCGGCGCTGGTCTGGTTGGCACCGGCGGCCGACTGGGTGGCCAGGTCGCGGATGTTCACCAGGTTGCGGTCGACTTCACGGGACACCTGGGCCTGTTCTTCCGAAGCGCTGGCGATCACCAGGTTGCGCTCATTGATCAGCTGAATCGATGAAGTGATCTGTTCCAGGGCAACACCTGCCGCACGGGCCATTTCCAGGGTGCTTTGGGTGCGCTGATTGCTTTGTTGCATCGACGAAACCGCTTCACCGGTGCCGTTCTGAATGCCGGCGACCATTTTCTCGATTTCCTGGGTCGATTGCGCAGTGCGATGGGCCAGCGCCCGGACCTCGTCCGCCACCACCGCAAAGCCACGCCCGGCCTCTCCGGCACGGGCCGCTTCGATGGCAGCGTTGAGGGCCAGCAGGTTGGTCTGCTCGGCAATGGCGCGGATCACGTCCAGCACTTTGCCGATGTCGCGGCCCTGAGTGGCCAGCCCCTCGATCATCAGTGCAGTGTTTTGCACGTCGTGGGTCATGGTCTGGATCGCGTCGACGGTTTCCACTACTCGGTCACGACCTTCACGGGCGGCCGCGGTCGACTGGTTCGAGGCTTCGGACGTCGATACCGCATTGCGTGCCACTTCTTCCACGGCGGCGGTCATTTCGTTGACGGCGGTGGCGGCCTGTTCAATTTCGTTGTTCTGTTGTTGCAGGCCACGGGACGCTTCCTGGGTCACGGTGCTGAGTTCTTCGGCGGCGGCGCCCAGTTGCGTCGCGGAGCCGGCGATCTGTTCGATGGTCTTGCGCAGGTTCGTCTGCATGGTGGCCAAGGCGCCGAGTAAACGCGCCGGTTCGTCGTTGCCGTCGACTTCGATGACCTTGCTCAGGTTGCCGCTGGCAATGGTTTCTGCTGCCAGCACCGCACGGTTCAGCGGCGTGACGATACTGCGGGTCAACAGCCAGGCCAGCAGCACGGTCATCAGGGCAGCGACCGCCGAGACCACGATGATGCCATTGGTGGCAAAGGCAAACTGCTCTTTGGCCTGGGCGTCGGCCGCAGTCGCGCCAGCCTTGTTGATGGCAATCAACTTGTTCAACTGCTCGCCCATCTGATCGGTACCGTCCTTGACCCGGGTGTTGATCAGGTTGAGCATTTCATCCAGTTTGTTCTGCCGCGAAAGCTCCATCATCTCGCGCACCGCTTGCAGGTATTTGTCCAGCGTGGCCGAGAATGTCTTGAATAACGCCGCCTCCTCATCGCCGGCCGGCAATGCCCCATAAGCAGCCTGTGCCTGCTTGACCTTGTCCACCAGTACCCCGATCCGGGTTTCTGCTTCTTGCAGGCTCGCGGGCTCACGGTTCACCAGAACCCGGAACGAGAGAATTCGCAGACGCAGCACGTTTTCGGTCATGACACCCAAGAAGCCGACGCTGGGTAGCTGATTGCTTTCCATATCCACAGAGGCCTGTCGGATGATCGACATGCGATTCGCCGCAAACACACCCAGCACGATGACCAGCAAGGCGATGAAAGCGAAACCGAGGAAAGCTCGAGGCGCGATTTTCAGATTACGCAGTGACATAGGATGATCTCGGTAATTGAGGCGGCGAGCATCCTTGCCATGATCACTGGCGGGCGGGCGATGGCGCGCACCTTTCAGTTTGGCGCCACTGTTGTAATTGGTTTGTGTACGCCTATTGGCTGTATCGGCCGGGGTTTAGGATTTTTGCAGGGGTCTGGAGAAATATTTTTCAAGGGCGGCAGAGTGTTTCAGCGGTGAAACAGATGTTGCGCGGAGGTCGGCTTTGCGCAGTAGCCTTTGTGGCGAGGGAGCTTGCTCCCGCTGGGCTGCGTAGCGGCCCCAAAAAATTTACGGCTGCTGCGCAACCGAGCGGGAGCAAGCTCCCTCGCCACAGAGATTTCTTTTTACTGAAGACAGTGTCAGGCCTTGCGGGCGGCCACCCGCCAAACCCGCGCGATATCACTGGCGCGCTCACGCAACAATCGCGGCGCCTCGGCGCAGGCCTGTTCCAGGGTCATCGGCCCGCTCGCCAATGCAAAAGCCGCATCAATGCCATGCTCGTACAGCGCCTGATACCCCTCGCCCAAGGTGCCGGCGATGACGATGACCGGCACGCCCTGCTGCCGGGCAATGCGCGCCACGCCAAACGGGGTTTTGCCGCGCAATGTCTGGGCATCGAAACGGCCTTCGCCGGTGATCACCAGGTCGGCGCCGTTGACCGCCTCGGCCAGCCCCACCAGTTCGGCGACCACTTCCACACCGGCCTGGAATTGCGCGCCAAGAAACGCCTTTGCGGCAAACCCCAGACCGCCCGCCGCGCCACTGCCCGGTTCATCGCGTACGTCTTTGTCCAGGGCTTGCGCGCAGAGCTCGGCAAAGTGCCCGAGAGCAAGGTCCAGTTGCTGGACTTGCTCGGGCGACGCACCTTTCTGCGGGCCGAAAATCGCTGACGCACCGTGCGGGCCGCACAGCGGATTATTGACGTCGGCGGCGATGTCGAAACGCACGCCGGCCAGACGCGGATCAATGTCGCTCAAATCGAGACGGGCCAGTTGCGCCAGCGCCAGACCACCCGGCGCCAGGGTTTGGCCCTGGGCATCCAGCAGTTTCACCCCCAAGGCCTGCATCGCCCCGGCGCCGCCGTCGTTGGTGGCGCTGCCGCCAATCCCCAGAATCACTCGTTGCGCCCCGGCATCGAGCGCAGCGCGGATCAATTCGCCGGTGCCGAAGGTGCTGCTGGTACAGGCATCGCGCAGGTCAAGCGGCACCAGTTGCAGGCCACTGGCCTCGGCCATTTCGATGATCGCGGTATGACTCTGCGGCAACCAGCCCCAGGCGGCATCGACCGTGGCGCCCAACGGCCCGCGAACACGGGTGCGGCGCAGTTCTCCGTCGCACGCGGCCAGAATCGACTCGACCGTGCCTTCGCCACCATCAGCCATTGGGCACTTGAGCAATTGCGCGTCTGGCCAAACCTGCGCCAACCCCAGCGCTATGGCCTCGGCCACACCCTGGGCACTCAGGCTGTCCTTGAACGAATCGGGGGCAATGACGATTTTCATGCGAATTCTCCAGTTCCAATGCGTCCATGCTGCCAGCAGGCCTGAACAATAACGCCGGTCCGCTGCACAAGCGGCCATGTGGATTATTGTTCATTTCCACAAAACCCTTGTCCGCACTGTTCGTCGTAGCAGCTGCCGAGCCTGCGAGGCTGCGTTCGGCGGCGAAGCCGTCGTGAAATCATGCGGCGCGGTGTGTCAGGTAAGCCGTATTTATAGAATTTACGACGACTGCGTCGCCGAACGCAGCCTCGCAGGCTCGGCAGCTGCTACGGAGCGGTGGTCGGCAGCTCGGTTTGTGGCAGGAGCTGGACGCCAAGGTACAGTGCGAGCATTCCGTCGAGCTTCAGCGGGTCGACGCCGCTGAGTTCGGCGATCCGCTCCATGCGATAACGCAAACTGTTGCGGTGGATGCCCAGGGCATCGGCGCAGGCCTGGCTCTGGCCGTCGTGTTCGCACCAACTGCGCAGGGTGGCCAGCAATTGCCCGTTACCGTCCTTGGCGATGACTTTACGCAGCGGCCGCAGCAGTTCATCCAGCGCATCATCGTCGCGGTGCCGCCAGAGCATCACCGGTAGCCGATAACGGTTCAGGATCAGCAAGCGCGAATGCGGCAACACATCGCGCCCGTAGGCCAGCAAATCGCCGACCCGTCGATAGCAGCGACGCAACCCCGACAAGCCGTCGGCCTGCCCGCCCACGGCAATGCGCAAAATGTTCCAGCCCAGGCCATCGAGCTTTTCCAGCAATCGTTCGTTCTCGACCGCAGGCGTCGCCGGGCGGCACCAGAGCAACGAAGATTTGGCCGAGCTCACGCACCAACTGTCCGGGTAGCGCGACATCAGCCAGGCGCTGAGCGCTTCGACGGTCTGGCTCGGGCCGTGTTCGATGCCCAACTCGAACAGATACGGCACCCGTGTCAGCTGTGGCTTGAGCCCCAGTTGCTGCGCTTCATCCAGCAACCGTGGCGAATCCCCTGCTTCGCTCAACAGCAATGCCAGCAGATCGTCGCACCGTTGACGCCGCCATTGCTGCTCGGCCTGCTGATTGCGCTGGGCCACCAGCATCTCGGCGGTCATGCGCACCAGTTCGGCGTAGGTGCGCAATTGCTCCGGTTCGCCAGTAATGCCCAGCACGCCGATCAAGCGCTGATCGAGCAACAGCGGCAGATTAATGCCCGGCTGCACGCCTTTGAGATGAATCGCCGTTTGCGCGTCGATCTCCACCACGCGCCCGTTGGCCAGCACCAGTTGCGCGCCTTCGTGACGGGTGTTGATCCGCTCCGGCTCACCGCTGCCGAGAATCAGCCCCTGACTGTCCATGACATTGACGTTGTAGGGCAGGATGGCCATCGCCCGGTCGACGATGTCCTGGGCCAGGTCGTGATCGAGTTCAAACATAGCGGGGATCCTTGAAAGCGTGATGGGGCGGCTTGTTCAGCCGCACAGGCCAGGGTCGCAAACCCTGTGCTCAGGCACAAAGACAACCACCCAAGGGGTGGCCGAGACTCACCGGGCGATCAACGTTACCCTTGCGTCGCAAAAAATCATAATAAAGAGAGAGCCCGCCATGTCACAGAGCGCCACCGCTACCCTGGCCAACGCTGACGACAAGAACGCCGTCTACAAACGCATTACCTTGCGTTTGATCCCCTTCATCTTCATCTGCTACCTGTTCAACTACCTCGACCGGGTGAACGTCGGGTTTGCCAAACTGCAGATGCTCGACGCGCTGAAATTCAGCGAAACCGTGTACGGCCTCGGTGCCGGGATTTTCTTTATCGGCTACGTACTGTGCGGTGTACCGAGCAACCTGGCCCTGACCAAATTCGGCCCGCGCCGCTGGATCGCGTTGATGATGATGACGTGGGGCGCGCTCTCGACGTGTCTGCTGTTCGTCACTACACCCACCGAGTTCTACACCCTGCGCCTGTTCACCGGTGCCGCCGAAGCCGGGTTCTTCCCGGGCGTGGTGCTTTACCTTTCGCAGTGGTTCCCGACGTTCCGCCGTGGCCGCATCATGGCGCTGTTCATGTCGGCGATCCCGGTGTCGGGCCTGCTGGGCAGCCCGTTTTCCGGCTGGATCCTCAACCACTTCGGCGCAGGCCAGGCCGGTTTGGCCGGCTGGCAGTGGATGTTCCTGCTGCAAGGCATCCCGACCGTGATCCTCGGCGCCCTCGCCTACTTCCTGCTCAGCGACAGTTACGCCAACGCCAAGTGGCTGACCCCGTACGAGCGTTCAGTGCTTGAAGCCGACCACGCCGAAGACCTGGCCAGTAAACCGAAAACCACCACCGACTCCTTGCGGGCAGTGTTCAAGAACCCGGCGATCTGGGCGTTCGGCCTGATTTATTTCTGCATCCAGAGCGGTGTCTACGCGATTAACTTCTGGCTGCCGTCGATCATCAAGAACCTGGGTTTCAGCGACAACCTGGTGATTGGCTGGTTGAGCGCGATTCCGTACCTGCTGGCGGCGGTGTTCATGTTGATGGTCGGTCGCTCGGCGGACCTGCGCAAAGAACGTCGCTGGCACCTGGTGGTGCCGATGCTGATGGGTGCGGTGGGGCTGTTGATTGCGGTGAACTTCGCGACCACGCCAGCTCTTGCGATTCTCGGCCTGACCCTCGCCACCATGGGCGCCCTCACCGGCTTGCCGATGTTCTGGCCGGTGCCGACGGCGATGCTCAGCGCCGGTGCGGCGGCCGGTGGCTTGGCGCTGATCAACTCCATGGGGCAGATGGCGGGTTTCCTTAGCCCGTATCTGGTGGGTTGGGTCAAGGACAGCACCGGGTCGACCGATGCGGCGTTGTACCTGCTGGCGGGTGTGATTGTTTGCGGGAGCTTGCTGGCATTGCGCATGACCCGGACGTTGCGGGTTTAAGGTTCAGTGAAAACAAAAACGGCCCTCCCGGGCCGTTTCTCATTCCATGCATTCGCAATTGCTTCTGTGGCGAGGGAGCTTGCTCCCGCTGGGTTGCGAAGCGACCCCAATCCCGGTGATCGCGGTTTTTCAGACATACCGCATGCCCAGGCTTTGCGACTGCTGCGCAGCCGAGCGGGACGGTGCGGCGATCCGACAAGCTCCCTCGCCACAAGGAGTGCTCTCACTACAGACTTTCGTCAGCCTTGCGGATCGAGGTTATCCAGCACTCGGTTGACAGCCAGCTCCCCAAGCATGACCACCGATTGAATCCCCAGCATCATGTTGCGATGGGGCATGTCCATCAATCCGGCGAATTCAGTGAGCATCATGCTCGCTGACGCCAGGGTTTCGCAGGCGTTGACCAGCAGGGTTTCGTTATCGACTTTCTCACCGACATGGTAAATGGTGCTGGGTTTGCGCTTGGTGGCTTTGGGGGTGGGCGGTTTGAGGTAATGGTCGAGGGCGCGCTCGGCGGCTTCGTTGAGTTTTTTGGAATCGGGGGTTTCGTAGGGGGAAACGTCGTCCGCTTCTGGTGGATTTGGCGTTGGTTTGAACATAGATGAAACTCCTAAAGCGCTTAAAAGGAGCCATCACCCTCGCTACCAAACGATGGGTGGAGGCCATACGCAGGTTGGTAGACCGGGCTCTAGGAAAACGGCGCACCCGAAGGTGCCCTGCGCATGACCACCATAAAGACGAGACGAAAAGGCTCGGCAAAAGGCAGTGCTTTGCAATTAGAGACCCGGGCTACCAAACCCGATCGCTGTTTTTCAGCGACGGGGAAACGATAAAACCCAGGCCCAAGGCGCACAAGCCGGCGGATTCTGGCGCAGTCGTAGGCAGCGGCGCAAGAATATGTAGCCTCAGTGAGTATCCGGAAATGTCTTTTAAACATCCCCGTTAAACGCTCTCCAGACCTCCTGCCTTGGCATCCAACTCAATCACCAAACCACCCGGCATCTGCACGAAAATCTGCCAGATCCCGTCCTCCGGCACCTGCGCCACCTGATACGGCAAACCGCTGGCCTGCACCCGTCGCAACACCGTGGCAGCGTCCTCATCGGTGCGAAAGGCAATGTGGCTCAACGCCGTTTCATCGAACGTCGGCTGTTCGATTACATGCACCAGCGCCTGCGCATCCTGATACAACCAGCGTCCAGGGAACGGGAATGGCGGGCGGCGTCCCGGCGCCAATCCCAACAACGAACCGAAGGCCTCCTGCAACGGTTGCCCGTCGGGGGTGTTGAAGGCCAGATGATCAAAGTGCCAACTCATAGCAACCCTCCTCCGTCGACGTCGATGACGGTGCCGCTGATAAAGTCGTTTTCCATCGCCAGAATAAACGCTGCCGCCAGATCTTGTGGGGTGCCGACCCGGCCCACCGGCAATGCGGCGGCGGTACGGGCAAACATCGCGGCGCGTTGCGTTTCGTCCATTCCGGCGTAAGCCTCGGTGTCGGTCACGCCAGGGCTTACAACGTTGACCCGGCGCGGAGCCAGTTCCTTGGCCAGTTGCTTGCCCAAGGCTTCCAGCGCCGCATTCAAGGTGGTTTTGATGAACTGCCCGGCGACAAATTTGCGCGATAACAAACCCGAGGTCAGCGTGATGCTGCCATGTGCGCTCAGGTATGGCAGCGCGACCTGAATCGTGCGCAGCGTGCCCCAGAATTTGACATCGAAGGCCTGTTGGGCGTGCTGCAAATCGCTGTCGGCCAGCGGTTTGGCACTCACACTCGGACCGGCCGTGATCACCAGATGATCGAAAGGGCCGATACGCTCGAACAGCTGTCGCAACGACGATTCATCAGTGACGTCCGCCGCTTCGTGTCGAATCTTTGCATCATGGTCGACCGCTGGCTGGCGGCGACTCACCGCGACCACACGGGCCTCACGCTCGGCTGCGGCCTGGACGATGGCTGCGCCTATTCCGCTGCTACCACCGATCACCACTACGGTCTGATTGTGCAAGGAAGCGTTGAGTTGTGTCATGAGCCGATCTCCGGTCGAGTTAGGGAGATTCAATCTTCCTCGGTTGCCAATCGAAGAAAAATCCCGGTAAATCAGAAGGATCTTTAAAGGATTTTTACCAATGAGCTCGATTCTCGACCTGGAGATCTTCGTCCGCACCGCCGACTCCGGCAGCATTTCCGCCGCCGCCCGCGCCCTGGAGCTGACCCCGGCGGCGGCCAGCATCGCCCTCAAACGCCTGGAAACCCGCCTCGGCATCCGCTTGCTGGCCCGTTCCACACGAAGCATGCGCCTGACCGAAGAAGGCCGGCGCTACCTGGATAGCGTGCGCCTGGCACTGGCCGCGCTGGCCGAAGGTGAGCAGGCGTTGAAGCAACAGACCCAAGGCTTGAGTGGTGTACTGCAATTGGCGGCGCCGTCGGACTTCGGGCGCAATGTGCTGTTACCGTGGCTAGATGATTTCAAGCGCCAACACCCCAACATTCAATTGCAACTATTGCTCAACGATCGACATGCCGACCTGTTCCGCGAGACGGTCGATGTGGCCCTGCGCTTCGGTGTGCCGAGTGACTCGACGCTGGTGGCGCTACCTATTCTGCCGCAGCATCGGCGCGTGGCCTGTGCCAGCCCCGAGTACCTGACCCGCCGTGGCACGCCGCAGCATCCCGAGGAACTGGGCGAACACAGCGCCCTTCTCTACCTGCGCAATGGCCGACCCTACAACCATTGGCGTTTCAGCCGTGGCGATGAGGTGCTGGAGGTTGATGTGCACAGCGACTACCTCAGCGACGACGGCGAAGTTGCCCGCCGCTGGGCCCTGGCCGGGCATGGCATCGCCTACAAGGCCTGGCTCGACGTCGCCGCCGATGTGCAGGCCGGGCGGCTGGTGACGCTGTTCGATGACTGGCAAGGCGAAAGCGTGCCATTCAATTTGCTCTGCCCGCATCGGGTGCAGGTGTCGGAGCGGGTCAAGGTGTTGCAAACGTTCTTGCAGGAGCGTTGTGAGGCACTGCGTCGATAATTCAGATTGCTCCGCGCAGCGGTTCTGGTATTTGATTAGGGCTTTCTGACCGGTAAAAGGATTTCGTCATGAGCTATCGCACGCTGGGTCATTCGGGTTTACAGGTGTCGACCCTCACATTGGGCACCATGATGTTCGGCGAACAGACCAGCACCGAAGATTCCCTGCGGATCATCGGCAAGGCCTGGGACCAGGGCATCAACTTCATCGACACCGCGGACGTGTACACCAATGGCCGCTCCGAAGAGATCGTCGGCGAAGCGATCGCCAGCCACCGCCACGAATGGGTGCTCGCCACCAAGGTCGGCTTCGGTCCGGTGGACGGTGTGCCGAACCGCAGCGGTTTGAGCCGCAAGCACCTGTTCAATGGCATCGACGCCAGCCTGACGCGGTTGGGCACCGATTATCTGGACATCTATTACCTGCACCGCGAAGACCACAACACGCCGCTGGAAGTCACGGTGTCGGCCATCGGCGATCTGATTCGTCAGGGCAAGATCCGCTACTGGGGCCTGTCGAACTATCGCGGCTGGCGCATCGCCGAAGTGATTCGTTTGGCCGACAAACTCGGTGTCGACAGGCCGGTGATCAGCCAGCCGCTGTACAACATCGTCAACCGTCAGGCGGAAACCGAGCAGATCACCGCCGCGCAAAACTATGGCCTCGGCGTGGTGCCTTACAGTCCGCTGGCGCGCGGTGTGCTCAGCGGCAAGTACGCGCCGGATGTGACACCGGACGCCAACAGCCGCGCCGGTCGCCAGGACAAACGCATCCTGGAAACCGAATGGCGGGTTGAGTCTTTGCGCATTGCCCAGCAGATCCAGCAATACACCCGGGACCGTGGCGTGGGCATCGTTGAGTTCGCCATCGCCTGGGTGCTGAATAACAGCGCCGTCACCTCGGCCATCGTCGGCCCGCGCACCGAAGAACAGTGGGATGGGTACACCAAGGCGCAAGCGGTGAAAATCACGGCGGAAGATGAAGCCTTTATCGATTCGCTGGTGACACCGGGGCATGCGTCGACACCGGGGTTCAATGATGTGAGCCATTTTGTGCCGGGACGCAAACCGCGTTCGGCTTGAGGTTTATCGCGGGCAGGCTCGCTCTCACAGGTTCTGTGTCGATCTGCTGACTATGCTTCGACGAAGTTACTTGTGGGAGCAGGCTTGCCTGCAACATCCCTCGCGATGTTGAAAATATCGATCACTTGGCCAATATTCAGCACAAAAACCACGTATCCTGCGCGCCCCGTTTGACCTTCAACCCGCGAGGACAGTTTGTCTAAAGGTATCGCTCTATCGGTCACAGCCTCGATGCTGTTTGCCGTCATGTATTACTACACCTCACTGCTCTCCCCCTTGAGTGGCGTGGAGATTTTCGGTTGGCGGATGTTGCTGACCGCACCATGCATGACCGTGTTCATGGTGGTGTCCGGCGAATGGAAACGTGTGGTCGAGATTCTTCGGCGGCTGGCCGCCAAGCCGAAGTTGCTCATCGCCCTGATCGGCTCGGCAGTGCTGCTGGGCCTGCAACTCTGGTTGTTCATGTGGGCGCCACTCAACGGCTATAGCCTTGACGTGTCGCTGGGGTATTTCCTGTTGCCGCTGTCCATGGTCCTGACCGGGCGAATCGTCTATGGCGAGCGCCTTTCCTATCTGCAGAAAATAGCCGTGTTCTTCGCCAGTCTCGGCGTGCTCAACGAGTTGTATCAGGTCGGCGGTTTTTCCTGGGCGACGTTGCTGGTGGTGATCGGCTATCCGATCTATTTCATCTTGCGCAAACGCCTGGCCACGGACAACCTTGGCGGGCTCTGGCTGGACATGGCGTTGATGCTGCCGGTGGCGTTCTGGTTCGTGCAGGGCGGTGAACAAGGTTTTGGCGTGTTCGATCAACATCCGTGGCTGTCGCTGTTGATTCCCCTGCTCGGGGTGATCAGCGCTTCGGCGCTGGTGGTCTACATCATTGCCAGCCGGCTGCTGCCGTTCAGCCTGTTCGGGTTGTTGAGTTACGTCGAGCCCGTGCTGTTGCTGGGCGTTGCGTTGCTGTTGGGGGAAAGCATCAAGGCCGGCGAATGGCTGACTTACATTCCGATCTGGCTGGCGGTGGCGGCGTTGGTGTTTGAAGGGTTCAAGCATCTGGTCCGGCAACGACGCCGGCCAATGTAATTGCATGATTCAAAAAAAAGCCCGGCCAGCATTGCTGCTGACCGGGCTTTTTCACATCAGGAACGGCTTAATCAGTGGAAAGCACACCGCGACGAACCTGATCGCGCTCGATGGATTCGAACAGAGCCTTGAAGTTGCCTTCGCCGAAACCATCGTCGCCTTTACGCTGGATGAACTCGAAGAACACCGGCCCCATCAGGGTTTCCGAGAAAATCTGCAGCAGCAGACGCTTGTCGCCAGGTTCGGACGAACCGTCCAGCAAGATGCCCCGTGCTTGCAGTTGATCGACCGGCTCGCCGTGGTTCGGCAAACGGCCTTCGAGCATTTCGTAGTAGGTGTCCGGCGGCGGCGTCATGAAGCGCATGCCGATTTTTTTCAGGCGGTCCCAAGTATCGATCAGGTTATCGGTGAGGAACGCCACGTGCTGGATGCCCTCGCCGTTGAACTGCATCAGGAACTCTTCGATCTGCCCGGCGCCTTTGGACGACTCTTCGTTCAGCGGGATGCGGATCATGCCGTCCGGCGCGGTCATCGCCTTGGATGTCAGGCCGGTGTACTCGCCTTTGATGTCGAAGTAACGGATTTCGCGGAAGTTGAACAGCTTCTCGTAGAAGTTGGCCCAATAGGCCATGCGACCGCGATACACGTTGTGGGTCAGGTGGTCGATGATCTTCAGGCCGGCGCCAACCGGGTTGCGGTCAACACCTTCGATGAATACGAAGTCGATGTCGTAGATCGAGCTGCCTTCACCGAAACGGTCGATCAGGTACAGCGGAGCGCCGCCGATGCCTTTGATCGCCGGCAGGTGCAATTCCATCGGACCGGTTTCGATGTGGATCGGCTGGGCGCCGAGTTCCAGGGCACGCTTGTAGGCCTTTTGCGAATCCTTGACCCGGAACGCCATGCCGCACACCGACGGGCCGTGCTCGGCCGCGAAGTACGAGGCCACGCTGTGGGGTTCGTTGTTGAGGATCAGGTTGATCGAGCCCTGGCGATACAGGTGCACGTCTTTGGAACGGTGGGTCGCGACCTTGGTGAAGCCCATGATCTCGAAGATCGGCTCCAGGGTGTTCGGGGTCGGCGATGCGAATTCGATGAACTCAAAGCCCATCAGGCCCATTGGGTTTTCGTATAAATCTGCCATTTTGGCGCCTCATCATGCTTTTAGAATTAACGGATCGTTAGTTGCTAGCAATGCTGAGACCGGCGGGTGGCGCGCAGGAGATGCCCCTCACGCTGCGGGCGAGGAAGTCACCGTAGATCAATTGGAACCCAAATATCTTCATTGTCGACCCAAGGCTCTTGCGGGCGAGGCTTCTGCTGCCAGAAGACGATTATTCTTATATGCGTAACCGGATTCTACACAGCGTAAATCAGTTTGTCCGCCTTCTTATACAATCCCCTTTTTCGTGGCCTGCGCAAGCGGTTTGTTGCACAGGAAAATCCCCGCCAGGATCAGCCCGCCGCCCAGGCACATCGCCAGTGTCAGCTGTTCGCCCAGCAACAACGCGCCGAGAAGAACAGCAGTCAACGGGTTCAAGGCGATGAACACGCCCGAGCGCGTCGCGCCGATTTTGCGAATGCCGTCGTAATAACCAATGTAGGCCAATGCCGAACCCAGCACGCCCAGGTACATCAGGCTCAACCATTGTTGTGCGCCGAGCCCGGTGAGCGCCGCGACACTCAGCTCGCCCCGCACGGCACTGGTCACCCAGAGCATCAGCGTGCCGAGCAAAATCGAGTACGTCACCGTCTGCACCGGCCCCAGTGTTTGATTCAGGCCTTTGGAGAACAGCGAATAAATGCCCCAGCCGAGCACGCAGCCGAAGATCAACAGATCGCCGATCCAGGCATCGGCATTGCCATCCAGTAACTGCGGATTGCGGCTGACGATCACCAGGCTGGCGCCAGCAATGCAGATCGCGATACCGACCACTTTCGCCCGACTCAGCCGCTCCTTGAACAGCAGCCACGACGCCAGGCCGATCACGGCTGGATTCAACGCTACGATCAATGATGCCCGAGACGCGTTGATGTAATGCAGCCCGTAAAAGAAGCACAGGTTGTAGAAGAAAATCCCGAAGAATCCCAACAGCGCCAATTGCAACCATTGCCTGGGGCTGGGTCGCACCAAGGGCACCCGCGCCAGCAGCAGGAACACCAGCAACGCCACGCTCGCCAGCAGGAACCGCAGACTCGCAGCGAATAACGGACTGAGGCTGTCGGCCAGAAACCGCCCGGCGACGAACGTCCCGCCCCAGATCATGGTGACCGCCGCCAGTTTCAGATAAACCGGCACATCCGAAGAGTTCGCAAGGGTCTGTTCACACGTAGTCATAAGTCTCCACCGCCAGAAATCGGGCATGTGGCGTATCATTCGACTAATGATCGATCATCGTAAAATGAGTAAAAACTCATGACCCTCACTCAACTCGAGATTTTCTCGCTGGTGGCCGAATTGCGCGGCTTCACGGCGGCCGCCCATCGTTTGGAGATTTCCCAGTCTGCGGTCTCCCACGCACTCAAGTCGCTGGAACAGGAATTGGGCGTCGAACTGTTGCGTCGGCATCAGTCCCAGGTCGAGCTCAGTGATATCGGCCAGCAGCTATTACTGCGCGCTCGGGCAATGCTCGGGCTGGCCAACACTTTGCGCCAGGAGGCGGCCGATTCACGCGGGATGAAAACCGGAACTCTGCGTATCGGCTCGTTCGGCCCGACCTCATCGATCAAGCTGTTGCCCAGGATCTTGCAGCACTACCGCGCCTCGCATCCGGGCATCGAGGTTCATATCGATGAAGGGCCGGATCGCCAGGTGATTCAGTGGCTGGAAGAACGGCGTATCGACATCGGCTTCGTGGTGTTGCCCCAAGAGCGTTTCGACACCGTGGCCTTGATCGAGGACCAGATGGTCGCGCTGCTGCCTGCCGACCATGTACTGGCCGGTCGCGGCAGCTTGCGCCTGAACGACTTGTGCCACGACCCTTTTGTGCTGACCGAAGCCGGGTCTTCGGAGCTGGTGTCGCGCCTGTTCAATACGGCGCGATTGACGCCGAACATCCGTTATCGCTGCTCGCAGTTGCTCAGCACATTGGACGTCGTAGGCCGTGGCGATGCCTTGACTGTCGTCGCCGAAAGCTCACTGCCTGACGACAACGACAACCGCTACGTGAAAAAACCGCTGTCGCCCCCCATCAGCCGCCAAGTCGGTCTGGCGGTGCTCGATCAGCGTCAGTCATCCCCCGCGACGCTGGCCTTTATTAAACTGGCCTCAAGATTGATTAAAGGTTGAGCGGCATAAGGGCCGATAGCCAACTATCATGGCTGAACTCTTTTGGGAGGCATGTCGACCTGCCAACCTTTGAGAGCCCTCTTTTATCGCGATGGATTTGCGAATGCCACTGAACGTCAAAAGTCGCCGCAAGCGTGGCACCCGGATCACTGTGACTGTTTTGAGCGGATTGCTCCCGGTGTTGCTGGGAGTCGCCATTCTCTATCTGCAGGCTGAACGTACCCTCAAGCAAAGTACTGAACTGACTGGCGAAGAATCCATTCGCCAGTTCGAACTGATGCTCGACAACACCGCCCAAGCGGCGCAGGAGCTCCTGCCGCTGGCTGGCAAAAACTGCAATGACGTCAAACTGGCCTTGCGCGAACAAGTTACGCGCCGGCCCTTCGTGCGCTCGACCAACCTGGTGTGGGACGACAACCTCTATTGCAGTTCGTTGTTCGGTGAATATCAGGAAAAGGTTAATCCCGGCGACTACACCCAAGGCCAGTTATGGCTCATGAACGGCAACCCGGTCACGCCCAATACCGCGCTGTTGGTGTACCGGCTCAGCGAAGGAAATAAAGGGGCATTGACCACGCTGAACGGTTATCACCTGAGCAATGAATTGCGCCTGATCGGCCGCAAGACATTACTGTTGCTACAAGTCGGTCCCAACTGGTTGTCCGCCGACGGCAAAGTTCACGAGGACGCCCTGCCCGCCTTGCCGGTAGCACAAAGTACGCTGACGTCCTCGCGTTATGCCTTTACGGTGGCCGCAGGTTTCCCCGAAGGAGAAACCTGGCGTTACATGCGTAGTGAATACCCGCCACTGTTCAGTCTGTTGATGTTCTTCGGCGTGGTGTCAGGTTCGATCGGGCATGTGCTGCAGAAGCGCTCGATGTCGCCCAGCCGTGAAATGCAGCGGGCGCTGGAGGCAGCAGAATTCATTCCTTACTTTCAGCCCGTGGTGCATGGCGACAATAAGCTGTGGTCCGGCACCGAAGTATTGATGCACTGGAAACATCCCAGGGAAGGCCTGGTGCGTCCGGATCTGTTTATCCCGTTTGCCGAACATTCCGGTCTGATCGTGCCGATGACCCGCTCGCTGATGCAACAGACCGCCACATTGCTGGCGCCCTTGTCGGCATCGTTCGAGGGGCCATTCCACATTGGCATCAACATCACCGCCAGTCATTGCCGGGATCTTGCGCTGGTCGAAGACTGCCGTGAATTCCTCAGTGCTTTTGCACCGGGCAGTGTCCATTTAGTGCTGGAGTTGACCGAGCGCGAACTGGTCGAACCGACAGCCATCACCCTGCTGTTGTTCGAACGGCTTCGCGCGCTGGGCGTGATGATCGCCATCGACGACTTTGGCACCGGCCATTCAAGCCTCGGTTACTTGCGTCAGTTCAATGTGGACTTCCTGAAAATCGACCAGAGTTTTGTCGCCATGATCGGTGTCGACGCCCTCTCCCGGCACATTCTGGACAGCATCATCGAACTCTCGGCCAAACTCGATCTGGGCATCGTCGCCGAAGGGGTGGAAACCGAGGAGCAAAGTGACTATCTGACTGCCCATGGCGTGAACTTTCTGCAAGGTTATCTGTTCGGCCGGCCGATGCCCGGCGCAGAGTTCATTAGAGCATTAAGTGATCATTAACTAACCACGTTAAGCGCCGGAATCATGATGATGCGCGCCAAATTGAATCAAAAGACTACTCTTGTTACATGAAGAAAAAGTCAGGATTTACTCTTGGCCAATTAACTACTACAATTTTTCATACCTGTGCAAAATCGGCAGGCGTGCCATTATCACCGAGTCGCTTCAAGGCTCTTGGCTTATAGCTTTGTTTGCGGTTGGTTTCAGCCAAACACACTATTGGAGTAAAGATATTGTCCAGACTCGCTGAATTCCGTGCAGCTGAAAAGGCCCTTCAAGAACAGCTCAAGCAGTTGGAATCTTTGAAGAACGATGCCGGTCTCAAAAAAGAAATCGAATTCGAAGAAAAGCTCCAGGGGCTGATGAAAACCTACGGCAAGAGCTTGCGCGACATCATCGCCATCCTCGACCCGCACCCGGCGAAATCCGGCCTGCAGCAGGCAACCGCCCCTAAAACCCGCCGCGCTCGCGTGGTCAAGGTTTATCAGAACCCGCACACGGGTGAACTGATTGAAACCAAGGGCGGCAACCACCGCGGCCTAAAAGCCTGGAAGGAACAATACGGTGCAGCCACCGTTGACTCCTGGCTGCGCGCCTAAGCGCTCACGGTAATAAAAAAGCCCTGCCAATGCAGGGCTTTTTCATGGATGCCGTCTAAAATGCGACGATAGTCGCCGATCAATTCGCTATAGCCTGACTAACTTTGTGCTTAATCCGTTTGGCTATCTAAAAATCCGGGCCATGCTCAAAAACGCGGGTACAGAAACCTTAAACTAAAGTTTCAAGCTGTTTCGAGCTGCCTCTATGTCGCCCTGACTTGCCTTATAAACCTCAGCCTGCCCCGCGTAGGAAAGAACATAGGCTTTATCGCCGTCCACTGCGGCGACCAATGTTTGAGACAACACATGTCGACCGTTCTGGGTAATGGTGCAGGTAGTTTCCAGCGCCGATAACCGGCTCAAGGCAGTCGGATGAATTTTGTTGCAGACGCTCTGATAGCCGCCCTGAAAAAAGTCCTTCTGCACGGACTTGCGCATTTCCAGTAACACACCTTCCAGATTCACCTGATGACCGCTTTCCACTTGAGTCATGGTCAACTCCATCACCATTACCGGTGTCCCGTCCTGGTCGTTTTTTACCGCGCGCTGGCGGGAAACCTGAGGTTTGGCCTCGTCTTGCGGCACGGTCTCGACGGTCCATCCATTGGGCCAGGTCACGACCGGAGCTTCTGCATCAGCACGGGTAACACCTGAAAGCAGACACATAAGGACGAACATCAATTGACAGGGTCGGATCATTGTAATGAACACTCACGGATTGAGCCGCGAAGTCTGAGCTTCACCCGCCCGGCAGGCAAGCCTGCGGTTTTGGTTTGGCGATGCCAGGCCCCTTGCGTATCATTGTGAGCATTCTTGGAATTTCCGGAGGGCCCATGAGCCTGCACGAACTCAATACATTTCCTGGTGTGACCGCCCAACCTGACACCGCCACCCAGAAGTTCGTCTTCAACCACACCATGCTGCGGGTCAAGGACATCACCCGGTCCCTGGATTTCTACACCCGCGTCCTGGGTTTCTCGCTGGTGGAAAAGCGTGATTTCCCGGAAGCCGAGTTCAGCCTGTACTTCCTGGCGCTGGTCGATAAAAACCAGATCCCGGCCGATGCCGCTGCCCGCACCGAGTGGATGAAATCGATCCCCGGCATTCTCGAACTGACCCACAACCACGGCACCGAGAACGACGCGGATTTCGCCTATCACAACGGCAACACCGACCCGCGCGGCTTCGGCCATATCTGCATCTCGGTCCCAGACATCCGTGCCGCGTGCGAACGTTTTGAAGCGTTGGGCTGCGATTTCCAGAAACGCCTGAACGACGGTCGCATGAAGAGCCTGGCGTTCATCAAGGACCCGGATGGTTACTGGGTCGAGATCATTCAGCCGGCACCGTTGTAAATCAAAAGATCCACCCACAAAAAACCCCATGATCGCTCATGGGGTTTTGTGTTTTCAGCTTCGGCGTTTATGCCGGCGCCGAGGTGCGAATCAAGTGATCGAATGCGCTCAGGGAAGCCTTGGCGCCCTCGCCCACCGCAATCACGATCTGCTTGTACGGCACGGTGGTCACGTCGCCGGCCGCGAACACGCCGGGGATCGACGTCTCACCACGGGCATCGACAATGATCTCGCCGCGCGGCGACAGCTCGATGGTGCCTTTAAGCCAATCGGTATTAGGCAACAGACCGATCTGCACAAAAATCCCTTCCAGCTCGACAGTGCGCAGCTCGTCCGACTGACGATCCTTGTAGCGCAGGCCGTTGACCTTCTGGCCATCGCCGGTCACTTCAGTGGTTTGCGCACTGGTGATCACGGTAACGTTCGGCAGGCTGTGCAACTTGCGCTGCAACACCGCGTCGGCGCGCAATTGCACGTCGAACTCCAGCAGGGTTACGTGGGACACGATCCCCGCCAGGTCGATGGCTGCTTCGACGCCGGAGTTACCGCCACCGATCACCGCCACACGCTTGCCTTTGAACAGCGGACCGTCACAGTGCGGGCAGTACGCCACGCCCTTGTTGCGGTATTGTTGCTCACCCGGAACGTTCATTTCACGCCAGCGCGCGCCGGTGGCGAGGATCACGGTCTTGGCTTTCAAGGACGCGCCGCTGGCGAAATGGATTTCGTGCAATTCACCGTTTTTTCCCGGCACCAGCTTGTCGGCGCGTTGCAGGTTCATGATGTCCACGTCGTATTGCTTAACGTGTTCTTCCAGTGCCACGGCCAGTTTCGGCCCTTCGGTTTCCTGCACGGAGATGAAGTTCTCGATGGCCATGGTGTCGAGCACCTGGCCACCAAAACGTTCAGCCGCCACGCCGGTGCGAATGCCTTTACGAGCGGCGTAAATTGCCGCTGAAGCACCGGCCGGGCCACCGCCGACGACCAGTACGTCGAAGGCTTGCTTGGCGCTGATCTTCTCGGCCTGGCGCTCGATGCCGCTGGTGTCGATCTTGGCGAGGATTTCTTCCAGGCCCATGCGACCCTGGCCGAAGTTCACGCCGTTCAGGTAAACGCTTGGCACGGCCATGATCTGGCGCTCGTCAACTTCGGCCTGAAACAGCGCGCCGTCGATGGCGACGTGGCGGATGTTCGGGTTCAGCACGGCCATCAGGTTCAGCGCCTGAACCACATCCGGGCAGTTCTGGCAGGACAGCGAGAAGTAAGTCTCGAAGTTGAACTCGCCTTTGAGCGAGCGGATCTGCTCGATAACGTCGGCACTGGCTTTCGATGGGTGGCCGCCGACTTGCAGCAAGGCCAGCACCAGGGATGTGAATTCGTGGCCCATCGGGATGCCGGCGAAACGCAGGCTGATATCGGCTCCCGGGCGATTGATCGAGAACGATGGTTTACGCGCATCGTTACCGTTGTCGAGCAGAGTAATCTGGGTGGAAAGACTGGCAACGTCTTTGAGTAACGCGAGCATTTCCTGGGATTTCGCACCGTCGTCGAGGGATGCAACGATCTCGATCGGCTGAGTGACCCGTTCCAGGTACGATTTCAACTGGGCTTTAAGATTGGCGTCCAACATACGGGCGATTTCCTTAGATGCTGTTTGAATAGAGAGCAATCAGACATAAAAAAACGCCCGAGCGAATCTCGCCCGGGCGTTTTATGGGGCGGTGCAGCTTACTTAGTAGGTGCGGAGCTCCGCCCTGATGAAGCGCGTCACAGACTTAGATCTTGCCGACCAGGTCCAGGGACGGAGCCAGAGTGGCTTCGCCTTCTTTCCACTTGGCTGGGCACACTTCGCCCGGGTGAGCGGCGACGTATTGAGCGGCCTTGATTTTGCGCAGCAGCTCGGAAGCGTCACGACCTACACCGCCATCATTGAGTTCAACGATTTTGATCTGGCCTTCAGGGTTGATCACGAAAGTGCCACGGTCAGCCAGGCCAGCTTCTTCGATCAGCACGTCGAAGTTGCGGGAGATGACATGAGTCGGGTCGCCGATCATGGTGTACTGGATTTTGCCGATCGCTGGCGAAGTGTTGTGCCAGGCAGCGTGGGCAAAGTGGGTATCGGTGGAAACGCTGTAGATCTCGACGCCCAGTTTTTGGAACTCGGCGTAGTTGTCAGCCAGGTCTTCCAGTTCGGTCGGGCAAACAAAGGTGAAGTCAGCTGGGTAGAAGAAAACGACAGACCACTTGCCTTTCAGGTCAGCGTCCGACACGTGTACGAAGTCGCCGTTTTTGTAGGCGGTAGCTTTGAACGGTTTAACTTGGCTGTTGATGATAGGCATCGGTGACTCTCCGTCAGGGGTTAAGAAGTTGATGTGGTGAATCCTACCCACCCGATCGCCGGTTGGCTCATTGGCAAACCTGATGCTGCTGATTTGTTTTCGCTATTAGCCGAGCGTATTAATAGAAGAAAACGTGATCTACAGCGCCAACGGCTTTTCAGCGATTCGGGTCATCCCGAGAAACGGGCTGGCTTCAACATAGCGCATGGCTGACTTCACATCCTTCCAGCCCACGTAATTCATCAACGACTTCAAATCCCAACCGCTCTGATGCGCCCAGGTGGCGAAGCCGCGACGCAGGGAGTGACTGGTGTAGTGCTCGGCCGCAATGCCGGCGCGCTCCAGTGCCTGGCGCAACAACGGGATCACGCTGTTGGCGTGCAAGCCCTCCTCGCTCAAATGGCCCCAGCGATCGATGCCACGAAACACGGGGCCACGGACCAACGCGGCTTCGGTAATCCATTCGATGTAGGCCTGTACCGGGCACAGGCGCTGCAAGGCGGGTGCCTGGTAGGTCTGGCCGAGGTTCTCGCGATCGCCCTTGCTGCGTGGCAAGTAGAGGGTAATGCCTGAACCGGCGCTGGCTTGTACATGCTCGATCTGCACGCGGCACAACTCATCACTACGAAAACCACGCCAGAAGCCCAGCAGGATCAGTGCGGTGTCGCGCTTGGCTCTCAGCAATCCCGCGCGATCGCCCTGCGCCCTGGCGGATTGTGCTTCCTGCTCCAGCCAGGCGATCACTTGCTCCAGATGTTGAAGCTGCAAGGGTTCAGCCTGTTTTTCCTGGGCCGGGTGCAGCGCGCGAATACCTTTGAACACTTTGCGCACCACCGGTGCCTTGGTCGGATCGGCGAACCCCTGGCTGTTGTGCCACTGCGCCAACGCGGACAAGCGCAACTTCAAGGTATTGATCGACAGCACGCCCGCATGTGCAACCAGGTACCGCGCAACGCTATCGCTGGTCGCCGGCAGGAACCCGCCCCAGCTGACTTCGAAGTGCTCGATGGCCGCGCGATAGCTGCGACGGGTGTTGTCGCGGGTAGCGGCTTGCAGGTAGCGATCCAGATCGGTCATGGGCTCAGTGCTCGAAAACGTACCGCGTTGGCGATTGAATACCCGGTCTACAGCTCATCACACGGGGTAATACCAGTATATCCCGCATCAGTTATCACAAGTTTTTAACTTTATTCACGGCATGGTACATTGTGTATATTAGTGGTACGTACCACAGTATCAAATCGTAGGAGAACACATGGCACGTGGCGGCGTAAACAAGGCACTGGTGCAAGCGGCACGCTCGGCAATCCTCGCCCGGGGCGAACACCCGAGCATCGACGCAGTGCGGATCGAAATGGGCAATACCGGCTCGAAAACCACGATCCATCGCTATCTGAAAGAGCTCGATGACGGCACCGAACCCGCGCCAGCACCTTCCGAACCGATCGATGATGAGCTGACAGCGCTGGTGGCGCGACTGGCGCAACGCCTGAAAGAACAGGCGCAAGAACCCATCGACCAGGCACGCGCGCAGTTCGAGCAACAACGAAAAGAGCTGGAAACCCAGTTGCACGAGGCCCGCGAGGCCAATACCGAATTGCAACAGCAATACGAAATTCAAAGCCTGGCGCTGACCCAGGAATCGGCGGAACTGCACGACACCCGCTCGATGCTGCAAACCGAGCAAACCCGCAACGCCGGGCTGAACCAGGCACTGGCCGATTTCGAGTTGCGTTTGCAGGACAAGGACGAGCAGATCCGCTCACTGGAAGAAAAACACCTGCACGCCCGCGAAGCACTGGAGCACTACCGCAACGCCGTCAAAGACCAGCGCGAGCAGGAACAGCGACGCCACGAAGGCCAAGTGCAGCAGATTCAGATGGAGTTGCGTCAGGCCCAGCAAAGCGCACTGGTACGCCAGGATGAAATCACCCAACTGCATCGCGACAATGAGCGTCTGCTGACCGAAAACCGTGGCACGCTGCGGGAGTTGAGCCTGTTGCAGGAGCAACTCAAGCACACCAACAGCCGACAGGATCAGTTACTGGAACAGGTCACCCGCATCGACAGCGAACGCACCCTCCTCCAGGAACGCTTGCGCATTGCCTTGCTGGAAAGCCAGTCGCTCAAGCAGAACATTGACGAGCAGTCGCACATCAACAAAGCGCTGGAAGTTGAACTGATCAAGTTGCAGGCAAGCCTGGATGAAAGCGTGCGCCTGGCCGCTGTCGTTGCGACAGCGCCAGACGCATCAGCGCCACAGAAGAACGATTAACCCGCGACTGGCGTGCGCATGGTGACGAACTCTTCGGCGGCCGTCGGATGCACACCTATGGTTTCGTCGAAGTCGCGCTTGGTCGCGCCCGCTTTCAGGGCAATCGCCAACCCTTGCACGATCTCGCCGGCATCCGGGCCGACCATGTGGCAACCCAGGACCTTGTCGGTCTTGGCGTCCACCACCAGTTTCATCAAGGTGCGTTCCTGGCATTCGGTCAGGGTCAGCTTCATCGGCCGAAAACGGCTTTCGAAGATGACCACATCGTGCCCAGCCTCGCGCGCCTCTTCTTCAGTCAGCCCGACAGTGCCGATGTTCGGCAAGCTGAACACGGCGGTCGGGATCATCTTGTAATCCACCGGGCGATATTGCTCAGGTTTGAACAAACGCCGCGCCACGGCCATGCCTTCGGCCAGAGCAACCGGCGTGAGTTGTACCCGACCAATCACATCACCGAGGGCCAGGATTGACGGTTCAGCGGTTTGATACTGTTCATCGACCTCGACAAAACCTTTCTTGTCGAGTTTGACCCCGGTGTTTTCCAGCCCCAGGTTGTCGAGCATCGGACGCCGACCGGTGGCGTAGAACACGCAATCCGCTTCCAGCTCACGACCATCCTTGAGCGTCGCCTTCAGGCTGCCATCGGCCTGCTTGTCGATACGTTCGATGTCGGCATTGAATTGCAGGTTCATGCCGCGCTTGGTCAGCTCTTCCTGCAAATGTTTGCGCACTGCGCCGTCGAAGCCACGCAGAAACAGATCACCGCGATACAGCAGCGTGGTCTCAGCGCCCAGCCCGTGGAAAATCCCGGCAAACTCCACCGCAATGTAACCACCACCGACCACCAGAACGCGCTTGGGCAGCTCTTTAAGGAAGAATGCCTGGTTGGAGCTGATGGCATGCTCGTGCCCCGGAATCTGCGGGATCTGCGGCCAACCACCGGTGGCAATCAGGATGTTTTTGGCGGTGTAACGCTCGCCATTGATCTCAACCTGATGCGGATCGACGATTTTCGCGTGACCTTCATGCAAGGTCACACCACTGTTGACCAGCAGATTGCGATAAATGCCGTTCAGGCGATTGATCTCGCGATCCTTGTTGGCGATCAGCGTCGCCCAGTCGAACGTCGCTTCACCCGGAGTCCAGCCAAAACCTTGCGATTGCTCGAAGTCTTCGGCGAAGTGCGCGCCGTAGACCAGCAGTTTTTTCGGCACACAGCCAACGTTCACGCATGTACCGCCCAGGTAGCGGCTCTCGGCCACGGCGACTTTCGCACCAAAACCGGCCGCGAACCGCGCAGCCCGCACACCGCCAGAACCGGCACCAATCACATATAGGTCAAAATCGTAGGCCATTACTATCTCCTCGGCAGGACACCAGCATACCTGCGAGCGCCCTTTGGGCAAGCGTTGCAAACTATTTGGGGCCGAAAAATGAAAAAGCCACCCGAAGGTGGCTTTTCAATACAAGCAGCTCAGGCGCTATCAGTAAGCCTTGCCAGTCTTGTAGAAGTTCTCGAAGCAGAAGTTGGTTGCGTCGATGTAGCCTTCGGCGCCACCGCAGTCGAAACGCTTGCCTTTGAACTTGTAGGCCATGACGCAGCCGTTTTGCGCTTGCTTCATCAGGGCGTCGGTGATCTGGATTTCGCCGCCCTTGCCTGGCTCGGTCTGCTCGATCAGGTCGAAGATGTCCGGGGTCAGGATGTAACGGCCGATGATCGCCAGGTTCGACGGTGCATCTTCAGGTTTTGGCTTCTCGACCATGCTGTGAACGCGATAGATGTCGTCGCGAATCATCTCGCCGGCGATCACGCCGTACTTGTTGGTTTCCTGAGGATCGACTTCCTGGATGGCCACGATCGAGCAGCGGAACTGCTTGTACAGCTTGACCATCTGGGTCAGTACGCCGTCGCCTTCGAGGTTGACGCACAAGTCGTCCGCCAGTACTACGGCGAAAGGTTCGTCGCCAATCAGTGGACGGCCGGTCAGGATTGCGTGGCCCAGGCCTTTCATTTCGGTCTGGCGAGTGTAGGAGAACGAGCACTCGTCGAGCAGTTTACGGATGCCGACAAGGTATTTCTCCTTGTCAGTGCCCTTGATCTGGTTTTCCAGCTCGTAGCTGATGTCGAAGTGGTCTTCCAGGGCGCGTTTGCCGCGACCGGTAACGATGGAGATTTCGGTCAACCCGGCATCCAGTGCTTCTTCGACGCCGTACTGGATCAGTGGCTTGTTTACCACCGGCAGCATTTCTTTGGGCATGGCTTTAGTCGCTGGCAGGAAGCGAGTACCGTAACCGGCTGCTGGGAACAAGCATTTCTTGATCATATAAGTCCTTGAAAGGGCTGTGTGTACGAGTTTCGGCGCAGTCTAATCAGGCGGCGTGCACCTTACAATGCCCCGCACTGGCTAACCGACGCCATCATAGAGAAATATTCTGATGGATAGTTCCGCAGATAAGCTGCACAACGTCTTATAGATAGCAGAGATCGACGACCTGCGCGGCCATCAGTCTAGCGACAATCTGCCCCACCCTACACCCATCGGCACCCGTTGAGGGCATTTGGCGCTATCATTGCGCACCTGAACCAGCCAACGAGGCAGATAGATGTCGGCAGCAAAAAGCGTCAACGGGTACCTGATCAATCAGGCGAAAGACGGCCAGTGGTGGATAGACAGCGTCGGCGGCGAGAATATTGCCGGGCCGTTCCCTACAGAAGCGTTGGCGATTGAAGTGGCATTGGTGTTGCAGGATCAACCCGCAGCACCCAAGCGGCGCGGCAAGGACAAGCCTTGAGCTGAACCTGGCGCGACCGCAGCCCTGTCTTTGCGCAGGGCTTTTTTGTGAATGCCTGCAACGAAGTGGCCAATCGCTATAACCTTTCGTTGCAGCCGCTGTCATAGCGTTTAGCCCCCATCACTGACGACGACCACGACATGAAAAGATTCTTGCCACTGATTGCGGTACTGGCCCTGAGTGGCTGCGCCACGTCAGAAACGACTTACCTGAAAAATGGCGAGCAAGGCCTGACCATCGACTGCTCCGGGGAAGCCAACGCCTGGGCCAGTTGCTACGAAAAAGCCGATGCCTCTTGCGCCGGTACCGGCTATCGGATTGTCGGTACCGACGGTACACCTTCGACCAAGGAAAGCGACAAAACCCTGGGCGTCGACGTCGGCAATTACAAGAACCGCAGTGTGGTGGTGGTCTGCAAGTAGGGCACCCATTGCCCTACATATGGATTTCGGCGAACTTGATCCCGAGCCCGCGTACCGTCTCGATCAAATCGTCGAGGCGGCTGAAGGACTCGACTTCATCGTTGTCATCCACCAGGAAAAAACTGCGCCCGGCGCTTTTTTTGAAAAATACGATCCACTCCCCCGGATTCGCCGGGTTCTGAATCACATGGGTGGCAGAGATATGACCCTCTGCGTGGCGCTCCCGCACCTGCTCTCGTTTCATGCTCGACTCCAGAAATGACAATGCCGTCAAAGTGCGACTTTGACGGCATCGATGCTGACCGGGGGTAGTTTATCAGCCGGAAATGCACGCGGTGGCGGCATTGCGTACATCCCATGGGCGCAACGGCACATTGGAGATGCGCTCATGCAGTTTGATGCTGCTGCCACCGGAGCGGTCTTCAATGTCAAACACCGCTGCCGGCCCCGAGGAGAACTTCTGCGGCACAATCACCCGCATGCCATCCTTTTGCGGCTCGACTTGCAAGGCCCCACGGCTACTGGCCAATTTCTCGACCAGGCACTGGGCGTACTCATGGGGTTTCTTGCCTGAAATCACGTTCATGGTAGGCAACGACGCAGTGATGTCCGAGACCGTCGCACATCCACCCACTGCCAATACAAACGGCACGACCAGAACACCCCATTTCATATGAAACCTCCGATAAAGACCCTCCGACAGCACAAATGCTGTTTTTCTCCAAGGCTCCCTGCATTTATCGCTCATAGAATTCCAAATAACTGTTTTTAATTGTCAAAGCGGACCCCGACAGCCAGATAATAACCTGTTCGGGCTGATAAACTGCGCCAATCGCCCATGCTATCGTTTTGATTTTGTAGAAAAAGCCCTTCTGGAGGCGCCTCATGAAATTTATCCACCAGCGCGAGCACCTCAACGAAGACGACATCGTCGTCATTCAGTGCTCCCAAATGTGCAACATCCGCTTGATGAACGACGCCAACTTCCGCAGCTTCAAGAACGGCGGCCGTCACACGTATCACGGTGGCGCATTCGACACCTTCCCGGCCCGGATCACCGCGCCGAGCACCGGTTTCTGGAACATCACCATCGACACGGTCAACCGCCGGCCGATCAGCGTGACCCGCAAACCGACCCTGACGCACTCGATCAAGATCATCCGCCGCTCCAGCTCGAAGCTGAGCTGAACCCACACCAGAACAGGCAGGTATGACCGTGGCCCAGACGACCAAATACGTCATCAAATACAAACTCAACGGCGAACGTCGCTTCGAATTCGCCCAGCTTGAAAACGGCACCGCAGAAGAAGCCAAGGCTGCGCTGGACAAGCTGCATGGCCAGAGCGAAGACGTCATCAGCGAGATCAGCGTCAGCAAAGCGCTGTAACGCGATCTGGAGCGACAACATGGACGTCTGCTCCCCTCTCGCGAATTCGACCGCAAGCGCCGGAGTGCCCGCTCCCGCAACGCTCTCTAAACTGGCCGCCTCGACCTTTTGGTCAAGGAGTCAGAACCCTTGCTTACCGATCCGATTCACCACGATGCCCTCGACTGGGGCAAACTTACGCAGCAACTCGACCAGGATGGCTGCGCGATCATCAAATCGCTTTTAAGCCATAAGACCTGCGATGAAATAAGCGCCCTGTACGACTGCCCCGAACCCTTTCGCTCGAAAGTGGTGATGGCGCGCCACGGTTTTGGCCGTGGCGAGTACAAATACTTCAGATACCCGCTGCCGGATCCGGTGGCCCGATTGCGCAGCGCGCTCTACCCTCGACTGGTTCCCATCGCCAATCGCTGGTATGAATGCATGGATCTGCCGACCCGTTTCCCCGAATCCCACGAAGCGTTTCTGCAACGCTGCCATGCCGCCGGCCAGGAACGCCCGACACCTTTATTGCTGCAATACGGCCCGCAGGACTACAACTGCTTGCATCAGGATCTGTACGGCGAACACGTGTTCCCGCTGCAAGTGGCGATTCTGCTGTCAGAACCGGGAGAGGACTTTACCGGTGGCGAATTTGTGCTGACCGAACAACGCCCACGGATGCAATCGCGCCCGCAAGTCATCGGACTGAAGAAAGGTGACGCGTTGATTTTTGCCGTGAATCAGCGCCCGGTTAAAGGCGTTCGCGGCTATTACCGAGTGACCCTGCGTCATGGGGTGAGTCGCCTGCACAGTGGAAAACGGCATACCCTTGGAATCATCTTTCACGATGCGTTATGAGCCCATGAACCCGATCACCTTCGATCTGTTTGCCGACGCCGACCCCGAGCAGCAGCCCAGGCGCGAGCAGATCGGCGAACAATCCTACGTCCTGAGGGGCTTTGCCCTGCCCTGGCTCGACCGGTTACTACCGGCTCTGGAGGCGGTTCTGACAGCGGCGCCGTTTCGGCAGATGGTCACGCCCGGCGGCTTTACCATGTCGGTGGCCTTGAGCAGTTGCGGCACCTGGGGCTGGACCACCGATCGCAGCGGCTACCAGTACACCCGCAACGATCCGCAGACCGGCGCGCCCTGGCCTGAAATGCCCGAGGTGTTTTTCGAACTGGCCCAGGCGGCGGCGCGAAAGGCAGGGTTTATGGCGTTCGTACCGGACTCCTGCCTGATCAACCGCTATGTTCCCGGGGCCAGGATGTCGTTGCATCAGGACAAAAACGAAAACGCCTACACTGCCCCCATCGTGTCGGTGTCTTTGGGGTTGCCGGCGACGTTCCTGTTCGGCGGCTTCGAACGCAACGCCAAAAGCCAGCGGGTGCCGCTGTTTCACGGTGATATCGTGGTTTGGGGCGGCGTGGACCGTTTGCGTTACCACGGCGTATTGCCGATCAAGGAAGGCCAGCATCCGCGGCTGGGCGAACAGCGGATCAATTTCACTTTTCGTACTGCGCGATGATGCAGTCGAATTCGACCGCAAGACCCGGAGTGTGGCGTCGGTGCCGGCTGGTTAATCTGCATGAAACGGGTCAACGGACATGAAGCCATGACAACTCAATCGCCAACAATCGCCACCGAAAACGATCCTCGCTGGGCCGCCGTGGTCGCGCGCGATCCACGTGCCGACGGGCAGTTTGTGTATGCGGTGAAAACCACCGGTATCTACTGTCGCCCCAGCAGCCTGGCACGCCTGCCGAAACCGCAGAACGTCGAATTCTTCGACACGGCCGAGCAAGCTCAGGCGGCGGGTTATCGCCCCAGCAAACGGGCCGCGAAAGATCACAGCGACGTCGCCGCGCAACACGCCGCGACCGTGGCCGCCGCGTGCCGTCAAATCGAATCCGCCGAAACGTTGCCGGCGTTGAATGAGCTGGCGGATGCAGCCGGTTTGAGCAGTTTCCACTTCCACCGCGTGTTCAAGGCCATCACTGGCCTGACGCCCAAGGGCTACGCCACCGCCCATCGTTCACGCAAGGTTCGCGAGCGCCTGACCGATGGCGGCACGGTTACCGATGCGCTGTATGACGCCGGATTCAATTCCAACAGCCGTTTCTATGAGGCAGCGGATCAATTGCTCGGCATGACACCCGGGGACTATCGCGCGGCCGGGCAGAACAATGACATTCGCTTTGCCGTCGGCCAGTGCTCTCTGGGAGCGATTCTGGTGGCACAAAGTGAGCGCGGAGTCTGCGCGATTCTGCTGGGCGACGACCCGCATCAACTGGTCTGCGACCTGCAGGACAAGTTTCGCCGCGCCAACCTGATTGGCGCCGATCATGAGTTCGAGCAGTTGATCGCCAAGGTCGTCGGCTTTATCGAAGCCCCGGCCCTCGGCCTGGATTTGCCGCTGGATGTACGCGGCACAGCGTTTCAAGAGCGGGTATGGCAAGCCCTGCGGGAGATTCCCGTCGGCAGCACCGCCAGTTACGCCGATATCGCTCAGCGCATCGGCGCACCGAAAGCCATGCGCGCCGTGGCCCAGGCCTGTGGCGCGAACAGTTTGGCGGTGGCGATCCCTTGCCATCGCGTGGTGCGCAGCGACGGCAACCTGTCGGGTTACCGCTGGGGCGTGGAACGCAAGCGTCAGTTGCTGGAACGTGAAAACGCGTCCGGGTCCTGAATGCCAATATAGACCGCCACGGATTCCGGGCCGGTGTAGACCTCGAAGTCCGTGGCGAACTTGCGGCGAACCTGCGGGTTGTCTTCGAAGTAAGCCCAGATAAAGCCCCAAGCCTGAATGACGCTGTCCGGCATCGCCCCTTTGGCGCTGAACACCAGGTAATCGCCGCCCTCAACCTGAATCTGCGCAAAGCCCTCGGAGGGTGCGGTGACCGCCGCGCCCGAGGTTACATCGAAGTGACCTGAAGCGTCGGACTCGTAGTTGGAATACACGCCGTACATAAAGGAATCCGGCTGTTTGTGGGCGATTTTGTCGAAAACGTCCTCGACGAAAAATTGTTCCCACAAAGGGCCGATACGTGCGGTATCCGGCTGCTGCTCTGCGGCATTGCGGGTTCGCACCTGCAAACCCGAGACACTGAAGGGCAGCACTTCACGCAGTTTTACATCCATTGTCGCTATTTCCTTTTCACTACAGTTTGTCTGTTTGATTGGTGCCAAGACGATCAACGATTGACGTCGACCACCACCCGGCCGCGCAACTGCCCGGCAAGCAAGCGCAGCGCGGCGTCGATGGCTTCGCTCAAGCCGATTTCGTGGCTGATCAGCGGTAGCAAGGCGAAATCCAGGTCCTTGGCCAGGCGATTCCAGGCCAGTATCCGCCGGGCTTTGGGTTGGGTCACGCTGTTGATCCCGGCCAGGGTCACGCCGCGCAATATGAACGGTGCGACGGACGCCGGGAAGTCCATGCCCTGGGCCAGGCCGCAGGCGGCGACGGTGCCGTTAGCCCTGGTGCTCGCACAAGCGTTGGCCAGTGTGTGGCTGCCGACCGAGTCGATCACCGCTGCCCAACGCTCCTTGGCCAACGGCTTGCCCGGCTCCGACAATGTGGCGCGGTCGATGATCTCACTGGCGCCCAATTGCTTGAGGTAGTCGTGTTCGGAGGTGCGGCCGGTGGAGGCCACCACGCGATAGCCGAGTTTGCTCAGTAGCGCGATGGCGAAACTGCCTACGCCACCGTTGGCGCCCGTCACCAGTACGTCGCCCTGTTCGGGACTCACGCCGTTGTGCTCCAGCGCCAGGATGCTCAGCATCGCCGTGTAGCCGGCCGTGCCGACGGCCATCGCTTGCGCGGCGGTGAATGCCTTGGGCAACGGAATCAGCCAGTCGCCATTCAGGCGAGCTTTCTGCGCCAATCCGCCCCAATGTCCTTCGCCGACGCCCCAGCCATTGAGCAGGACTTGATCACCGACCTTGTAGTCCGGGTGACTGCTGACTTCGACGGTGCCCGCCAGATCGATCCCCGGCACCATCGGGAACTTGCGCACCACCGGGCTGCTGCCGGTGATCGCCAGGCCATCCTTGAAGTTCAGCGTGCTGTACGCCACACGCACCGTCACATCGCCCTCGGGCAATTGATCGTCAGCGATCTCTTGCAGCGTGGCCCGGTAACCGCTGTCGTCTTTGTCGATCAAAATGCCTTTGAACATCATTGCCTCCTGGTGGAATCGTTCAGTTGTCGTGCTGTTGAAATAACACAGGGAACCCCATCACCGTACCCGACTTTAAGCCAATCCCCATCGGCTGGCGCCTTGCGGATCATCCTGTACGCATTAAAAACTCGACTGGCCTTGCGCCAGGCATTACTGATACATACTTGCTTCTACCGTCCCTGCCCTGTTTCGACGTCGGAGAACACTGCACATGAGCCAATGGCCAGACACCCGCATTCTTGACCTGCTCGGGATCGAGCTGCCGATCATCCAGGGCCCTATGGCCGGCGCGACGACTTCGGCCATGGTGATTGCTGTGTGCAACGCCGGCGGCCTCGGCTCCATGCCCGCCGCAATGCTGAGCATCGAGCAGTTGCGCGAAGAACTGAAGACGATTCGCCAACACACCCAGCGTCCGTTCAACGTCAATTTCTTCTGCCACCAACCTCCGCCGCCGGATGAGCAGCGCGCCCGGGAATGGAAGAATCTGCTGGAACCGTACTACCGGGAATTGGGCGTCGACTTCGACGCACCGACGCCGGTGTCCAATCGTGCGCCGTTCGATAACGCAGCCTGCGAAGTGATCGAAGCGTTTCGCCCCGCAGTGGTGAGTTTTCACTTCGGCCTGCCGGAAAAATCGCTGCTGGATCGGGTAAAAGCCACCGGGGCGAAAGTTCTCTCCTCAGCGACTACGGTCGAAGAAGCCATCTGGCTGGAGCAGCATGGCTGCGATGCGATCATTGCGATGGGTTACGAGGCTGGTGGTCACCGGGGCATGTTCCTCAGTGATGATTTGAGCAGCCAGGTGGGTACTTTCGCGCTGGTGCCACAGGTCGTTGATGCGGTGAAAGTGCCGGTCATTGCGGCGGGCGGGATTAGCGATGCGCGTGGCGTCGCAGCGGCTTTCATGTTGGGCGCATCGGCGGTTCAGGTAGGTACGGCTTATTTGTTCACGCCAGAGGCCAAGGTCAGCGCGTCCCACCACAAGGCGTTACGCACGGCCAAGGAAAGCGAGACAGCGGTCACCAACATTTTCACCGGGCGCCCGGCGCGCGGGATTCTCAATCGGGTGATGCGTGAGCTGGGGCCGATGAGCGCCAAGGCACCGGCCTTCCCCTTGGCGGGCGGTGCGCTGATGCCATTGCGGGCTAAAGGGGAAGCGGATTTCAGCAACCTTTGGGCCGGGCAGGCGTTCACCCTGGGCGTTGAACTGACTTCGGCAGAGCTTACCCGGCGTTTGGCGGATGAGGCATTGGCCAAATTGCTTCACCGCTAATCCCTGTGGCGAGGGGGCTTGCCCCCGTTCGAGTGCGTAGCACTCGCAAAATCTACGATAACTTCGAGATTCTGGGGCTGCTTCGCAGCCCAACGGGGGCAAGCCCCTTCGCCACAACAGCTCCCTCGCCACAGTTCAGTGCCAACTCCGCATCCGGCAAGTTCCGTTTACAGGCATTTCGCTATATATTCTTATATATAGCGCTTCACTCGCCTACCACGGAGCCGTTTCATGACCATGCGTGCCTCACGTTTTGCCCCTGTGTGCCTGTTCAGCGTGTTCGCTTTCGGGTCCGCCCACGCGAACGAAGTCCAGGTCGCCGTTGCCGCCAACTTCACCGCGCCGATCCAGGCCATCGCTGCCGATTTCGAGAAAGACACCGGGCACAAACTGGTCACCTCCTTTGGTGCAACCGGCCAGTTCTATACCCAGATCAAGAACGGCGCGCCGTTCGAAGTGTTGCTCTCGGCGGATGACACCACGCCACAAAAACTCGAGACCGAAGGCGACACCGTCAAGGGTTCGCGCTTCACCTACGCCATCGGCACGCTGGCGCTGTGGTCGGCCAAGGAAGGTTATGTCGACGCCAAGGGCAAGGTTCTGAGCGACAACCAGTATCAGCATCTTTCCATCGCCAACCCGAAAGCCGCCCCATATGGCCTGGCTGCCACTCAAGTGTTGGCCAAGCAAGGCCTGACTGACAAGGTCAAAGACAAGATCGTTGAAGGCCAGAACATCACCCAGGCTTACCAATTCGTGTCCACCGGCAATGCCGAACTCGGTTTTGTGGCCTTGTCGCAGATCTACAAAGACGGCAAAGTGACCAGCGGTTCGGCCTGGATCGTTCCGGCCAACCTGCATGATCCGATCAAACAAGACGCGGTGATCCTCAACAAGGGCAAGGACAACCCGGCCGCCCAGGCATTGGTTGACTACCTCAAGGGGCCGAAAGCCGCCGCCGTCATCAAGTCCTATGGTTACCAACTCTAAATGACGCTATCGAGTGCCGATTACTCCGCGATCTGGCTGACCCTGAAACTGGCGTCCCTGACCACGGTCATCCTGCTGATCATTGGCACTCCGATTGCGTTATGGCTGTCGCGTACCCAATCCTGGTTACGCGGCCCGGTCGGGGCGATCGTCGCCCTGCCCCTGGTGCTGCCACCCACGGTGATTGGCTTTTATTTACTGTTGGCGCTCGGCCCGAACGGGTGGATCGGCCACTTCACCCAATCGCTGGGACTCGGCACCCTGAGCTTCAGTTTTGCGGGGCTGGTGATCGGCTCGGTGCTGTACTCGATGCCGTTCGTGGTCCAGCCGCTGCAAAATGCCTTTTCCGCCATCGGCACTCGCCCATTGGAAGTGGCCGCCACCTTGCGCGCCAACCCCTGGGACACGTTCTTCAGCGTGATTGTGCCGCTGGCCCGTCCCGGTTTCATCACCGCGGCCATTCTCGGTTTTGCCCACACTGTCGGCGAGTTCGGCGTGGTGCTGATGATCGGTGGCAACATTCCCGACAAAACCCGCGTGGTCTCGGTGCAGATCTACGATCACGTCGAAGCCATGGAATACGCCCAAGCCCATTGGCTGGCCGGGGCAATGCTGGTGTTTTCCTTTGCAGTGTTGCTGGCGCTCTACTCCAGCCGTAAAACCAAAGCGGCCTGGAGCTGACCCATGATTCAAATGCGCTTGAAACTGAGCTATTCGGGATTTGCCCTGGATATCGACTTGCAATTGCCCGGCCGTGGAGTGACTGCGCTCTATGGTCATTCCGGTTCGGGCAAAACCACCTGCCTGCGTTGCATCGCCGGCCTGGAACAGGCCGGGCAGGGTTTTATCCAGATCAACGATGAAGTCTGGCAGGACAGCGACAAGCGGATTTTCGTCCCGCCGCATAAACGCGCCCTGGGTTATGTTTTCCAGGAAGCCAGCCTGTTTCACCATCTGTCGGTGCGGGCCAATCTTGAATTCGGCCTCAAGCGCATCCCTCGCCAACAGCGGCGGGTCGACATGGCGCATGCCACTGAACTGCTAGGGATTGGCCATTTACTCGACCGCAATCCGCAGAATCTTTCCGGCGGCGAGCGCCAGCGTATCGGCATCGCCCGTGCCCTGCTCACCAGTCCCAAACTGCTGCTGATGGACGAGCCACTGGCGGCGCTTGATACCCAGCGTAAAAACGAAATCCTGCCTTACCTGCAACGGTTGCACGATGAGCTCGACATCCCGGTGCTGTACGTCAGCCATTCCCAGGATGAAGTCGCGCGGCTTGCCGATCACCTCGTCCTGCTCAGCAACGGCAAGGCTTTGGCCAGCGGCGCCATCGGCGAAACCCTGGCCCGGCTCGATCTGCCGCTGGCGCTGGGCGATGACGCCGGCGTGGTGATCGAAGGGCACGTCAGCGCCTATGACGCCGACTACCAGCTGTTGACCTTGCAACTGCCCGACACCGACCTGAGCATTCGGGTCGCCCACGCGCCGATGACCAAGGGCCAGGCATTGCGCTGCAAGGTTCAAGCGCGGGATGTCAGCCTGAGCCTGCAAGGCGTCGAACAGAGCAGCATCCTCAATCGCCTGCCGGTCACGGTGATCAGTGAAATCGGCGCCGACAACGCTGCTCACGTACTGATCCGCCTGAATGCCGCCGGCACACCGCTGCTGGCGCGAATCACCCGCTACTCCCGGGATCAACTGGGCGTGCACCCCGGCCAGCAACTCTGGGCGCAGATCAAAGCGGTGGCGGTGTTGGCCTGAAATCTGTCGGCATTCTTTAGGCACCCCGGCAATGGCGCGTGGTCAATGGCTTAACACCCTGACTCGCCGCCCGGGATTGCCTGCCATGCCAGATACCGCGTTGTCCGAGGGACTGCCGTCCGACCTGCATTACGTCGACGACAGCCAGCCTGGCATCACCCGCAAGAAGCTGCGTGGCGCATTCGGCTATTTCGCCCCGTCGGGTCGCCGCATTACCGATCCGGATGAAATCAAACGCATCAACGCCCTCGCAGTACCACCCGCCTACACCGATGTATGGATTTGCCCCGACCCGCGCGGTCATCTGCAAGCCACCGGTCGCGATGCCCGTGGCCGCAAGCAATACCGTTATCACCCGCGCTGGCGCGAAGTGCGCGATGCCGACAAATATTCACGCTTGCGGGACTTCGGCCTGGCCCTGCCGAAACTGCGCAAGCAGCTTGAAACCCTGTTGGCGACTCCCGGCTTCAGTCGCGACAAGGTGATGGCCACGGTGATTACCTTGCTCGATGCAACGCTGATCCGGGTTGGCAACACTCAATACGCCCGGGACAACCGCTCCTATGGCCTGACGACCCTGCGCAACCGTCACGTCGAGATCAACGGCAGCGCGATCATGTTCCAGTTTCGCGGCAAGAGCGGCATCGAGCACCAGATCACCGTAAAAGACCGGCGCCTGGCGCGGATCATCAAGCGCTGCCTGGAGATTCCCGGGCAAAACCTCTTTCAGTATCTGGACGAAAACGGTGACCGGCACACCGTCAGCTCCTCCGACGTCAACGCTTACTTGCAAATGCTGACCGGCGCCGATTTCACCGCCAAGGATTACCGCACCTGGGCCGGCAGTGCGCTGGCGTTGGCAGTGTTGCGCAAGCTGCAGTGGCAATCGCCAGCCGATGCAAAGCGGCAGGTGGTGGACATGGTCAAGCATGTCGCCCGGCAACTGGGCAATACCCCGGCGGTTTGCCGCAAGTGCTACATCCACCCGGCGGTCGTCGATGAGTTTATGCAAGGCGCATTGGCCGGACTGCCGCCGTCGCGGGGGCGTAAAAGGCTCAGGGCAGAGGAAGTGGCGCTGGCGGTGTTTCTGGAGAAGCTCATCGAGAAGGCTGAAACACCATGAGTCGACTTCTGGGGTGCACTGAACCGACGAACTGACCCACCAGTTTTTTGCATGATCGCAAAGCGCTTCTATGCTTGATCTGAACACGAACAGCTTCGGTGGACGCCATGGAAGACATTTTCGTTGTGAAACGCTGCAACAAGATCATCGTTCATGGCCGCCGGGCCGGAGAAACCGGTCACCCACCACCCGACGCCGCCGTCTGGTATCGCATCGTCGATACCCGCACGCGCGGCTTCATCGGTGACGGTTACGATCTTGAAGAGGACGCCAGGCACGAATGTCGCAGGCTTAACGAGGCCAGTTCGCCGGTGTCGCACGGGTTGGCTTGACGCCGGCCACTTTCATTTTCCGGGTCTATACTTGAAGGAGCTGAAGGACCAGCGACCCATCGGCAGAAAGCTCGCTCCCCCGCGGGCTTTTTGTTGCCCTTTAGCCGATTTCCTTGAACGGAGGTGATTGTCATGTCCGAGAAAGAGTCTATCGCCACCCTGCTCACCCTGCTTGACTCCCGTCAGGCCCGCCTTGCTGCTGCGTGCAAGGAAATCGCCGACTGGGTCGATCATCAAGGGGGGCATCCGACAGCGCTCAGGATTCGTGACCGCTTGAACGACATCGAGAAGGACACGCCGCAGATTCGCAGCGCGTTGTCTGCACTCAAACATGTCGAGCCGCCACTGCCTCGGTTCAAATCAGGCGACCGCGTTATTTGAGCCAGGGACAGAGTCCAATCCAGCACACCTGAGCGGTGACCTCTTCGTCACCGTGGTTGTGCCTGCCTGCCCGACTCGCGCTGCTGCCCAACCCGGCCCGGTTTGCCGGGCTTTTTTTATTCGTGCTTTGACCATTTCACACCGCCTTCACAACCGAGCCCCTACAGTTCACTTGCTCCTTTGAAAACATCCCCTGGCCCGCCCGCATGCGGGCCATTTTTTTGCCTGCCGTAACGCGAACGAACGCCCTCACCCGCCAGGTGTCGAACGCTTACACATCACGAAGGAGTATGTCCCATGGTCACTCACTTCAAAGTCGGCGGGCACCTGGCCTGCGGGCACAAAGGCAGCAACCTCACTTCCAGCAGCATATTGAACCGGGTGAAATGCAGAAGCTGCCGCAACACCGATGCGTACAAGGAAGCGCGCAAAACCGAACGCAACGCCGCCCGTCGGGCCGCACGCAAGGCCAAAGCCACCCACACCGCCAATGATTGGCGCTCAGAGTGGACCCAACGGCTGATCGAGATGCCCGGACTGCAACGGCTACCGCGTGGCTTTACTGGCCAGCCATTTGTATAGCTGACACGCCAGGCGTGAGGATTTCCTCTAGAAAATCGATAAACACATTGATCCGGCTGGATCCCCGGTGGTTGGGCAAATACAGCGCGTTGATGCAGCTGCTCGCACTGCCGGGATTGACTTCGTAGTGTTCCAGCAACCGCGTCAGCCGGCCTGCGGCGACATCGTCGCGCACCAGCCAGTCGGCCAACAGGGTCACCCCGCCGCCGGCGATTGCCGCTTCGCGCAGGATGTCGGCGTTGTTGCTTTGCAGGCGGCCGTGCACATTGAGCTGGATGGTTTCCTTGTCGCCCTGGAACGTCCAGCACTGGTGCGAACCAGCGTAATCAAAGCGCAGGCATTGGTGCTCGAGCAAGTCGCGAGGATGACACGGCGCCGTGTGGCGGCTCAGGTAATCCGGGCTGGCCACCACCCAGCGCTGGAAGGCCCCTACCCGTTTACTGACGATGTCTTCACTGACCACCGACGATCCCAGACGCACTGACACATCGATCTGTTCGCTCAGCAGGTCGCTGACCTGATCGCTCAACGACACGCTTATTTCCAGTCCCGGATGGCGCTCGAGCAGTCGGCCCAGATGCGGCGCGATGATCCGCCGACCGAACTCGACAGGGACGCTGATCCGCAGGCGTCCTTGCGCCTCGCTGCCACGGTCGGCAACCACGGCATCGGCTTCGTCGATGGCGTCAAGAATCGCCACAGCCTTTTCGAAATAGGTTTGCCCGGCGACGGTCACGCTGGTGTTGCGTGTCGTGCGGTTGAGCAGGCTGGCGCCGAGCTCGTTTTCCAGCCCCGCCACCTGGCGAGTGACCGAAGACGTCGAGATGCCGAGCTTGCGCGCTGCGGAGGAATAACCGCCGCAACGCACGGTTTCAACAAACATCTTCAGTGCCAGCAACTTGTCCATAAGCGGAATCCGGTCAAAAAGAAACGGTGATGATAGTGCATCACCGTTCGCCAGCCGTCTTGTATGACCGTGCTTCACCGGACTCCCCCACACCCGGCGCTCAGGCATTGGCCTTGCGGCCGAGGAACATCACCAAAGCCAAGGTCGGGAGCAATGCCACCGATGCGGCAGACAGGTTCCAGCCGAAGTGCTCGTAGAGCGGGCTCGCCACCAGCGATCCCAAGGCACCGCCAACGAAGATACTGGTCATGTACACGGCGTTGAGGCGTGCCCGGCTGTGCGGGTCGATGGCGTACACCTCGCGCTGGCCCAGCACCATGTTCAGTTGCACGGCGAAATCCAGCAGCACCGCGCACACCACCAGCCACAGGTAGCTGCTGCCGGGCAGCGCAGCGATCAACAATGAGGCCGGTGCCAGTAGCAGTGCGACCCGTGTTCCGCGGTGGCCGTGGCCGGCATCGGCCAAGCGCCCGGCAATCGGCGCAGCGACTGCACCTACCGCTCCGACCAGGGCAAAAATCGCCACCTGCGCCTGGCTGAAACCGTGGTGACGCATCAGCTCAATCGGCGCAAGCGTCCAGAACAGGCTGAAGCTGGCGAACAACAATCCCTGATACAACGAACGTTGACGCAGCACCGGATGGCGACGAGCCAGGGTAAACACCGAGCCGATCAGCGCGGCATAAGTCGCCTGATGCGTTGGCACACGGCGCGGCAGCGCAGCCGCGGTGATCAGGGCGATGACGGCCATCAGCGCCGCCGCGCTGTAAAACACCCCGCGCCAGCCAAACACTTCCACCAGCAGGCTGGACAGCGGACGCGACAACAGAATGCCCAGCAGCAGCCCGCTCATGATATTGCCCACCACACGACCGCGCGTGGCTTCGGGTGCCAGATGCGCCGCCAGTGGCACCAGAATCTGCACTGCAACCGAAGTAAGGCCGATCAGCAAGGAAAATACGAGGAACATCGACGGCGAGTGCGTCAGCCCGGCACACAGCAGCGTAACGCTCGCCGCGAGGGTGAAACCCACGACCAGGCGCCGGTTTTCCATCAGGTCGGCCAGCGGTACCAGCAACAGCAGACCCAACGCATAACCAAACTGTGTGAGTGAAACGATCAGGCTGGCATTGGCGCTGGACAGGCCGATCTGCGGCGCGATCAATTCGACAATCGGTTGGGCGTAATAGAGGTTGGCCACGACCGCGCCGCAGCAAAACGCCAGGAACGCGACCATCAGGCCGGAGAGTGAAGCAGGCTGTTCGGCCTTGGCCGCCGCTGCGGGGTTACCCGTGAGCATGATGACACCTCGTTGAGTTCGGGAAAGTGATGCCAAGGCTAAGGGCATGGGCCGACACAGAGAATCCATCATCCGGGCAATGGAGTGATGCGCCATCCGCAACGACCCCGGCGTTGCCGTTGGCGCAAAGCGCTATTGCGCGACGTGGCAATACTCCGGCGCTTGCGCTTTCTCTAACCTTGGGCACTTGGCGCAGGGCTCTCCATCAGCGCCCTTCCCCCGGATGCTCAAGGAGCTGTTCATGATCCCGAATCCCTCATCGATGCGCATTGCGCGCCTCTCGCGTTGCAAACCCTCATGAAGGGCAATTTCCTGAGATCCAGCCCCCTCTGGATCAGCGCGGCCGTCCTCGCTTCGATAGGTGCAATCGGCGCAGCGATGCTGATGTGGCGCCCGGCGATAGCACCGATTGAGCGCCCGCGAACGTTCGATGCCGCGCAATTGCAGCGCGGTGCGCGGGTGGTCGAAGCAGGCGATTGTGCGGTGTGCCATACGCGTCCGGGCGGTCAATACATGACAGGCGGGCTGCCGCTGGTGACGCCGTTCGGCACGCTCTACAGCACCAACATCACACCCGATCCGCAGACCGGTATCGGCCAATGGTCACTGCCGGCGTTCGAGCGGGCGATGCGTGAAGGGATCGCCCGCGATGGCCACTTCCTGTACCCCGCCTTCCCGTACGTGCACTACCGGCGCATGAGCGAAGGCGACATTGCCGACGCGTATGCGTACTTGATGAGCGGCCCTGCCGTGAATTCACCGGCCATGCAAAACCACATGAATTTCCCGATGAACATCCGGCCGCTGGTGTCGTTCTGGAATCTGCTGTTTCTGCATGCAAAGCCGCTGACGCCGGTAGCGCAACAATCTGAAGCGTGGAATCGCGGACGTTATCTGGTTGAAGGCCCCGGCCACTGCGCAGGCTGCCATTCACCGTTGAACCTGATCGGTGCCGAGAAGTCCGGCGAGAGCCTCGCGGGCGGTAAGGTGGATGGCTGGGAGGCGCCTTCGCTGCTCGGCATGGCCCGTCGCGCAAACCCGTGGAACACTGAGCAGTTGGTCCACTATCTGCGGGCAGAAGTGGTGGACGGGCACGGCACAGCCGCGGGCCCGATGCGCCCGGTCAGCCTCAGTCTGGCTCGCTTGCCGGTCAGTGACGCCGAGGCGATTGCCGAGTATTTGCTGAGCCTGCAAACCAAGGCTGCGATCACCGAAATCCAACCCGGCGCCGGGAGCGTTGAGACCTTGGACCAGACCAGCGGCGCCCTGCTATTCGCCAGTGCCTGCGCCGGTTGTCATGCCCCAGCGGCGCCGATGCGCGAGATCGACGGGCGTCCGGGGCTGGATCGCACCTCGGCACTGCAAGCCCCAAGCGCACGCAATTTCCTGAAAACCGTGCTCGAAGGCGTGACGGCAACGCCGGGCGTGCCCGGACCGGTCATGCCGCCGTTTGCCGCCAGCCTGGACAACGTTCAACTCATCGCCCTGGCGTCATACCTGCGCCAGCAAGCCAGGCCTGACCAACCCTGGACAGAGCTTTCTTCCACTATTGAAGCGATCCGTCAGGAGACGAAATGACCCAAGTCACGCTCAACGTCAACGGCTCGGCCCATGCATTGGAGCTGGAACCTGACATGCCGCTGCTCTATGCGCTGCGTAATCATCTGGGGCTGAACGGCGCCAAATACGGGTGTGGTTTGGGGCAGTGCGGCGCCTGTACGGTCATCGTCGACGACAAGCCGGTCTTTTCTTGCGTGACGCCCTGCGCGGGCCTTGAGGGCAAGAAGGTTCGAACGGTTGAAAGCCTCGGTTCTGCCGAACGTCCCGGCCCTTTGCAGAAAGCCTTTATCGACAAACAGGCGGCTCAATGCGGCTACTGCATCGCCGGCATGCTGATGCGCGCGCAGTCATTGCTGGAGAGCAATCCGCACCCGGACGAGCAGACCATTCGCGAGCACATGGCAGGCAACCTGTGTCGTTGCGGCACCCACCTGCGGATTATCGAGGCAATCAGCCTGGTGGCCGGGCAAAACGGGAGCGCGACATGACGATGGAGAAAAAAGTCGACCACGGTCGCCGGGCGTTCTTGCGTGGGGGGGCCTTGCTGGTGGCGTTTACCCTGGTGCCAGCGGCGCGTCGTGCATGGGCCGATACCGAAGTGGATACCCTCGGCACGGTGGTGCTGGCACCTGATCTGCCCGGCAGCCTGCGCACCAATCCCTACCTCGATGCGTGGATCCGCGTGGGCCCTGAAGGCATCACCGTCTACACCGGCAAGGTCGAATTGGGCACTGGCGTCAAAACAGCCTTGCTGCAAATCGCCGCCGAACGTCTGGAGGTTTCGCCGACGGCGATCAACTTGCTGACTGCCGACACTGCCCTGACGCCCAACGAAGGCTACACCGCCGGCAGCCATAGCATTTTCGACAGCGGCACCGCGCTGTTCAACGCGGCGGCGCAAGTGCGTGAGTTATTGCTGCAGTCGGCCGGGCGCAGCTGGGAGGTGGCACCGCCACTGTTGACGACGCAGGAAGGCGTCATTCACGGCCCTGCCGGACAACGAATGTCCTACGCTGACGCCGTCAAAAACGTCGATCTGCACCTCTATGCCAAGTCCGAATCGCCGGCAATGCCCGCGACGGGCTTCAAGCTGATCGGTCATTCGCTGCAACGACTGGATATTCCGGCAAAAGTCAGCGGCGGCCCTGCATTTGTTCAGGACATTCGCTTGCCGGGCATGCTGCACGCTCGGGTCATTCGCCCTCCTCGTCCCGGCTGCACGCTGGAGGCCTTCGACGCGGAGTCGATCAAAACGTTGGCCGGGGTTGTGCAGGTGATTCGCGACGGCAATTACCTTGCCGTGGTGGCGCGTGATGAATGGCAAGCGATCAAGGCCATGCGCAGCGGATATGAATCGGCGCGCTGGAGCGGTGGACAAGCGATACCCGAGTCACGGGACATCCACACATTGCTCGAGCGCCTGCCTTCACGCCGCTACCCGATCAGCCATGAGGGCACCCCACAGGTGGCGACCGACAAGAGCTATCGAGCGCGCGTGACCAAGCAATACCTGATGCACGGATCCATCGGCCCATCCTGCGCCGTGGCCTGGTTCAAGGACGGCACCCTCACCGTCTGGACCCACACCCAAGGCGTGTATCCGCTGCGCGCCGGGATCGCCGAAATGGTGCGGCTACCGCCCGAGCGCGTTCGCTGTATCCACACCGAAGGGTCCGGTTGTTACGGCCACAACGGCGCAGACGATGCAGCGGCCGACGCGGCGTTGATTGCCATGCGAATACCGGGCACGCCGGTGCGGGTGCAGTGGATGCGCGAGCAGGAAAATCTCTGGGAACCCTACAGCTCGGCGATGGTGACTGAAGTGCAGGCCAATCTTGATGCTCAAGGTCGACTGCAGGACTGGAATTATGAACTGTGGACCACGCCGCATAACGAACGCATCGTCAACGCGGGCCGGCTGCTGCCGGCGCGACTGTTGGCCCGGCCGTTCATCTCCGCGCCTTCGGTGCCCATCGCTCAACCTGAAGGCGACGGCGATCGCAATGCCGTGCCGCTGTACACGCTGGCATCCACGCGCATCAACATGAACTTCGTCACTGAGATGCCGTTTCGCACCTCTGCCATGCGCTCGCTGGGCGCGCACATCAACATCTTCGCAATCGAGGCGTGCATCGATGAGCTTGCCGCCAGGGCCGGGAGCGATCCGGTGGCCTTGCGCCTTGCGCATCTGGCAGATCCCCGGGCGCGGGCCGTGGTGGAGCGCGTGCGCGACGCCATCGGCTGGTCGCAAAAAAGCAGCGAACCCGGCGCGGGCATCGGCTTCGCGTTTGCCCGCTATAAAAACATCATGGGTTATTGCGCGATCGCGGTGCGCTTGCGCGTACATCCGCAGACCGGCGAGGTGCAGGTCGATCACGTCGTCACGGCGGTAGACGTCGGGCAAATCGTCAATCCCGATGGCCTGCGCAACCAGGTGGAAGGCGGGATCGTGCAGTCCACCAGCTGGACGCTCTATGAAAAAGTCGCCTATGACGCCGGGGGCATACGCAGCTACGACTGGAGTGGCTACCCGATCCTGCGTTTTTCGCAGGTGCCGAAAAAGGTCGACGTGCACCTGCTCGACCAGCCGGGACAGCCGTTTCTCGGCGCCGCCGAAATCGTCCAGGGACCGATGGCCGCCGCCCTCGGCAATGCCGTGGCGAACGCTACCGGCCGACGCTGGCTGAACCTTCCTTTGACCCGCTCAGAGCAACCGTCCTGACCCTGCGCAGCGTTGCGTTTCACGCAATGCAGCGTAGAGGCTGATGCGGATTATCAAGCGGCATGCAGCGGATTAACTTACGGCCATACGGTGCCTGGCCAAACGTCCATCGCCGCCCTGCTCCCTCTTTTCGAAACCCGGAGAAATTCTATGACGCAGCAACTGTTCCAACCCATCGCATTGGGGCCATACACACTCCCGCACCGAGTGGCGATGGCGCCGCTGACCCGCTCACGCGCCGGGCAACCGGGCGATGTCCCGACGGCCATGAACGCCGAATATTACCGCCAGCGTGCGAGCGCCGCGTTGATCATCACCGAGGCGACGCAAATCTCCCGACAGGGCCAGGGCTATGCCTGGACCCCGGGAATCTACAGCGATGAGCAGGTACAGGCCTGGCGCGAAGTCAGCAGCCAGGTGCACGAGGCCGGCGGTTTGATCTTCATGCAACTCTGGCACGTGGGCCGCGTGTCGCACCCAAGCTTTCAGCCCGACAACGCCCTCCCGGTGGCCCCAAGCGCATTACCCGTGCCGGGCAAAACGTTCATCGTCGACGCGGATGGCAACGGTGTGTGGGGCGATGTGCCGGTTCCGCGGGCACTGGAAACCTCGGAGATCGCTGACATCATCAACGACTACCGCCGGGCCGCGCGCAATGCGCTGAACGCCGGGATGGATGGCGTGGAAATTCACGCAGGCAACGGCTATCTGTTGGATCAGTTCATCAACAGCAACAGTAACCAGCGCGAGGATAGCTATGGCGGCAGCCTGGAAAACCGTGCGCGCCTGTTATTGGAAGTGGTTGCTGCCGTCGTCGACGAAGTCGGTGCGCAGCGTGTGGGGGTACGCCTCACGCCGATGGGACGCTTCATGGGCATGGGCGATGAGACGCCGCAAGCTACGTTCGGCCACATCGTGCGTTCGTTGAACCAGTGGAATCTGGCCTACCTGCACCTCGTCGAGCCTGCCGTCGTTGGCACCGTCAAGGACGAGAACTTCGATCCGCGCTGGGATGCAATCATCGGCCAACTGCGTGCAGCGTGGGACGGCGTGCTGATGATCGCCGGTGGCTACGACCCCGAGACGGCGGAACAGGCCTTGATCGACGGCCGCGCGGACATCATCGCGTTCGGCAGACCGTTTCTGGCCAACCCTGATCTGCCACGACGAATTCGCGACGGGTTATCGCTCAATGCGCCGGATCCGAGCACCTTCTTCGGTGGCGATCAGCGTGGATACGTGGATTACCCGGCTCACTCCTGACAGGTGAATCCAGACCATCAATGCACCTTGGCGCGCCCGTGGGCGCCTCGTCCGACGGGCAGGAGCGCCGCGCCAAGGAACTGATGCTGCGTGCAATCAGCCGCAGCGTTTGCATCAGCGAACTGGCTGAACAATGCGCTCTAACACAACCTCCAGTGGATGGCGCAATTGCGTGTTGGCGAAGCGCTTCACCTGACTGCGGCAGGAGTATCCCGTCGCCAGCGCCTCACCCTTTTTGTCCAGCTTGCCGGCCCATGACTGCTCGAAAATGGTCCGCGAGGTGTCCTGGTTCCGGGCTTCATGACCGTAGGTTCCAGACATGCCGCAGCAGCCGGTCGCCTCAGTCGTCAACTTGAGCCCGAGCCGGGCAAAAACGGTTTCCCATTGCGAAGTGCTGGCCGGGACATTGGTTTTCTCGGTGCAGTGCGCCAACAAACGGAAGGTATCAGTCGCCGGATGCGGATTTTCCGGCAACGCATCGCAGAGCCATTCCTGGGGTAGCAGGACCTTTGGGCAATCGTTGAGCCCCGGTACTTTCTGATATTCCTGGCGGTAGACCAGGGTCATCGCCGGGTCCAGGCCCACCAGCGGCACTCCACAGTCGGCGAGCGTCTTGAGCTGATGGGCGTTGCGGATCGCCGCCTTGGCGAAGGCACCGAGGAAACCCTGCACATGCAAAGGCTTGCCGTTGGCGCTATAGGACGCCAGAAACACCCGATAACCCAGCTGATGCGCCAACTGGATGAAGCTCGCCAGCAACGGGGTTTCGAAGTACCGGGTGAAGGCGTCCTGCACCAGCACCACGCTGCGCTCGCGTTGCGCGACAGTGAGCTCGCGCAAGGCTGGCACACTGGCGACAGCGACCTTGCAGCGGGTCAGCGTGGCCTGCAGGTTATGGCGATTGATCAACGGACTGTCGAGCATACCGACCTGTCGCTCAAGCAGACGGCTCACCCATTTCGAGCTCATCACCGCGTTGTACACACCTGGCGCGTAGGCCATGTAAGGCAGGGTGAACTCCAGCGAGCCGATCAAATAGTCGCGCAGCGGGCGTTGATAACGACCGTGGTACAGCTCCAGAAATCGCGAACGGAATTCCGGCACGTTGACCTTGACCGGGCATTGTCCCGCACAGGATTTACAGGCCAGACACCCCGCCATCGCGTCGTAGACCTCATGGGAGAAATCCGCCTCGCCACGCGAGCGCGCCAGGTTATTGCGCAACCGCGTTGGAAACCCGCTCAGCCACGACAATTTGCCTCGGGCCGCTTGCAGTACATCGATATTGGCCGCGCCTTGCAGACGCAACCACTCGCGAATCAATGAGGCCCTGCCCTTTGGCGAATGCTGGCGTTCACGGGTGGCTTTCCACGACGGGCACATCGCATCGTTGGGATCGTAGTTGTAGCAGGCGCCATTACCGTTGCAGTGCACGGCGGAGCCGAAGCTTTGCCACACGCGCTCGTCGATTTGCCGGTCCAGGTCACCACGCAGCGTGACTTCGTTGACCTTGAGCAAGCCTTGGGCGGCGTCCGGCGGAGTGCATATTTTGCCGGGATTGAGCTGATTGTGCGGGTCGAACGCCCCCTTGAGCGATTGCAGCGCCGGGTACAGCTCGCCAAAAAACTCGGGGACATATTCCGAACGCAAACCTTTGCCGTGCTCCCCCCACAGCAGCCCCCCATAACGCCGGGTCAGCTCGGCCACGGCATCGGAAATCGGCTTGACCAGAGCGGCCTGGGCCGGATCTTTCATATCCAGCGCCGGACGTACATGCAACACACCGGCATCGACGTGACCGAACATGCCATAGGCCAGGCCATGGCTATCCAGCAAGGCGCGGAACTCAGCGATGTAGTCAGCCAGTTTCTCCGGTGGCACGGCGGTGTCTTCGACGAAAGGCTGCGGGCGAACCTCGCCGTCAACGTTACCCAGCAGCCCGACCGAGCGTTTGCGCATGGTGTATACGCGGGTCACGGCTTCGGCCCCTTCGGCCAGGGTGTGGCCCAGTCGCTCAATCGTCGTGTCGGCCTGCAGATGCTCCACGAACGACGCCACGCGAGCATTTACGTCCGCCAGGTCTTCCCCGCTGAACTCCACCAGGTTGATGCCCAGCGTCGCGCGCCCGGCGTCCGTCGGGAAGTACTCGGCGACGCTGTGCCAGACAATGTCTTTCATCGCCAGCATCAACACTTTGGAGTCCACGGTTTCGATGGACAACGGCTTGTGCGCCAATAACGCATTAGCGTCGCGCAACGCATCCATGAAGCTGCTGTAGCGCACGTTCACCAACACCGAATACTTGGGAATCGGCAGCACGTTGAGCTTGGCCTCGACGATGTAGCCCAACGAACCTTCCGCACCGCACAGCACACTGTTGAGGTTGAAACGCCCGTGCTCGTCGCGCAGGTGCGCCAGGTCGTAACCGGTCAGGCAGCGGTTGAGTTTCGGGAATACCGACTCGATCAGGTCGGCCTGGGTTTCCTGAATGTGCCGCGCCGTCCGGTACACCTCGCCGATGCGGCCGGATTGCGTGCATGCCACTTCCAGCTCCGCGTCGGACAGAGGCCGGCTGTGCAGGCGCTCGCCACCGAGCAGCACACTGTGCAGTTCCAGCACGTGATCGCGGGTCTTGCCATAGGTGCAACTCCCCTGGCCGCTGGCGTCGGTGTTGATCATGCCGCCGACGGTGGCGCGGTTGGACGTCGACAGCTCCGGGGCGAAGAACAGCCCATGGGGTTTGAGCGCGGCATTCAGCTGGTCCTTGACCACGCCCGCCTGCACCCGCACCCAACGCTCGGCGACGTTGATTTCCAGGATGGTGTTCATGTGCCGCGACAAGTCGACCACGATGCCATCGGTCAATGACTGGCCGTTGGTGCCGGTGCCGCCGCCTCGCGGGGTCAGCTTGATCTGGCGAAAGCGTGGTTCGGCCATCAAGGTCGCGATGCGTGCGATGTCGTCCGCGTCCATGGGGAACACCGCCGCTTGCGGCAGGCGCTGGTAAATCGAGTTGTCGGTCGCCAGCACGGTGCGGGTGGCGTAGTCGGCGCTGAGCTGGCCACGAAAACCGCTGGCGCGCAGGGCCTGAAGAAATTCCGGGTAGTCTGCCGCGAGTGCAACGGTGGGCAACTGAGCGATCATCGCAGGCTGTTCTCTTGTCGGTCTAATCATGGGAAAAAATCAAAACACTTGTCGCCTGAGCATTAATGGGTCAGCCTCAGGTCGTCGGCTACGCCAATGATCCTGTAGGCTCTGGCGCCGGACAAACGGATAATCCTGCCGCTATCGATGACTTTTACGAATGAATTACCGTCACCTTACGCCCTCGATGTCGTTGCTGCTGGCCTTTGAGGCCGCCGCCCGCCATGAAAGCTACACCCGCGCCGCGATGGAACTGTCACTGACCCAAAGCGCCGTGAGCCGGCAAGTCCAGGCGCTGGAACAGCAACTGGGCCTGACGCTGTTTCGCCGTGAAGGCCGGCAAGTGCAGTTGACCGATGTCGGTCGTCTCTACCAGCGAGAAATGAGCGAAGCCCTCGGACGCATCCGCAGCGCCACGTTGCAAGCCATGGCTTATCAATCCGGCAGCGGCACCCTGCGCCTGGCCACCTTGCCGACCTTCGGCTCGAAGTGGTTATTGCCGCGCCTACACGACTTCTACAAAACCCATCCCGGCATGCTGGTGCACATCAATTCCCGGATCGATGCCATCGACTTCGAAACCAGCGGTATCGATGCCGCGATCGTCGTCGGCAATGCCGATTTGCCGGGCCTGATCAGCCATCGCCTGCACACCGAAGAACTGATGGTGATCATTTCTCCAGAAGTGGCCGAGCTCCACGACGCCTGGACGCCGGAGCGCATTGGCGCACAGACACTGCTCAACGTCGCAAACAACGCCAACGTCTGGGGCGAGTGGTTCAGCCATCACGGCCTGCCCCATCGAATGATGCGGCTGGGGCCGAGTTTCGAACTCACCTCGCACTTGATCCAGGCCGTCAGGGCTGGCATCGGCATCGGTTTGGTGCCACGTATTCTAGTGGCCGACGAGTTGGCCAACGCAGAGCTGATCAGCCTCGACCAGCCGTTCGCCAGCCAGCGCAGTTACTACCTGACCTACCCGCCGCGCAACGAGATGTTGCCATCGCTTATCGCGTTCCGTACCTGGTTGCTGGAACAGATCTGAACGAGCGCGAAGAACAGGCTGACCATTTTGTTCTTCTATGATGTCCATCAGTTGCGCGCGCAACTGCAGGATTTTTGATGCGTTGGTGGCAAGGAAATTGAGGAATCCATGACTGACCGCGAACAACTCCATCGAGATGGCTTTGCGCTGCTCCGTCGAGCGATCCCGGCCGAGTGGCTGGGTGACATTGTGAACGCCCTGGCATATTTCGACGATTATGGCCCCGAGAACGGCGCAACACGTCTCGTTCCCGGCAGCCATCGCCCTGACCAGGAAGCGCCGCCATTCGACTTCAATGACGAGTCCCGGTCCGTGCAGCTTTCAGGCTCCGTGGGTGACATCCTGGTGTTTGATGTGGATTTAGTGCATGCGGGCAGTCTGAACTCGATCGGCGCACGCCGACGCTCCATCCTGATCAGTTATTTTGCAGAGACGTTATACGCGTCACACCCGGAAACGGTGAGCCTGCGCAGTATCCGGATGGACACGACCGATCGGTTCGACCCTTCGGATTTTACCTGCTCAAGCGGCTCACAAATTTTCTCACCGTTTAAAGCCAGTAAAATCAGCACCTCAAAATAAATTGCGGAAGAACTCATAGCTGCCGCGATGCCTCCAGTTGGCCAAGGCAAAGCAGGCGGACGTCGGTCTAGAGAGATGACTTCTGCTGGCGCAAGTTCAGCTAGTCTAATCACATCACGTACCCAGGAACCGTACCAATGCCGGATCGCTCTGAAGTGAACATAGCCATAACAGACGCTCTCACACTGCTGCTGCACAATCAGCACGCCATATGTGCAGCCATTGGTGACAAATTGGTTCTCTGAAAATGGAACCGAGAATGTCGCCGCTAACGCAATGGCGGCCATGGAAACGCCCGATATCAATGCTCAAAGCCTGACAGACGCCAGTCTGCCTATGCGTTGGGCACCTGACTAAACATTCCGTTGCGGGGTCATCCCCATGAGACACAGCGAAAGGCACAAAACACACCGGACAGGCTGGCTTCGCGCTGCTGTTCTTGGCGCGAATGACGGTATCGTTTCAACGGCTAGCCTCGTCCTGGGAGTTGCGGCGGCCGGTGCGAGTTCAAAGAGCATTCTGGTCGCAGGTGTTGCCGGCCTTGTCGCCGGAGCAATGTCGATGGCGGCTGGTGAATATGTATCGGTCAGTTCCCAAGCCGACACCGAACGCGCAGACTTGCTTCGGGAAAGTAAAGAGTTGGCCGCCAACCCCAAGCAGGAGTACGAAGAGCTGGTTGCCATTTACGTCGAGCGGGGATTGGATACAGCGCTGGCTTCAAACGTTGCCACACAGTTGATGCAACACGATGCTCTGGGCGCTCATGGACGCGACGAATTGGGGATATCCGATACATTGGCCGCGCGTCCTGTGCAAGCTGCCTTTGCCTCCGCAGCGACTTTCTCTGTGGGCGCTGCATTACCATTACTGGTGGTTCTGATGGTTCCGACTGCTGCACTTATGTGGGGGGTTGCTGGCAGCTCGCTTCTGTTTCTCGGGCTCTTAGGAGTTCTGGCTGCCCATACCGGCGGCGCCCCCATGATTGCTTCAACTGCTCGTGTCACCTTTTGGGGGGCCCTGGCAATGGCGTTGACCGCTGCGGTGGGTACCCTGTTTGGGGTAGCAGCATAAATGTTTGATAATGAGCAGAACAACATAATGGCCGTCTCGTGGACCATGATGATGGATTGTCTCATTGAGGCGCAAATACCTTTACCCCTCGCGGCGTTTCAATCGATGAGTTCCTGAGCAGTGGCTGCCAGCTGACTGCCAACCCGGTCTTTTAACGTGTCAATAAAGCGAGCGATTTTTGCGTCGACAAACTGTCGTGAGGTGTAGACGGCATAAACCGTTCATAGAACCGCCGCCCCGCATCGGTGACCGCGTTCCGTACCTGGTTGCTGGACCAGATCTAAACGAGCGCGAAGAACAGGCAGACCATTTTGTTCTTCTATGATGTGCATCAGTTGCGCGCGCAACTGCAGGATTTTTGATGCGTTGGTGGCAAGGAAATTGAGGAATCGATGACTGACCGCGAACAACTCCATCGAGATGGCTTTGCGCTACTCCGTCGAGCGATCCCGGCCGAATGGCTGGGTGACCTTCGTGCCGTGTTCGATGCGGGCGTGAAGCCGGCGGACCAATGGCCAGTGCCGCGCGGCATGGATTGGCGCCATTCGCTGCTGGATTCTGATATGAAGATTCAGGCGGTGTGTCGTCTGCCGGAGCTGCTGACGGTGGTGGGTGAGCTGATCGGAGAACGGTTTTTCCTCTCGCAGGTGGAGGGTCGCGAGCCCCTTGCAGATGGCGGTCATCAGCGGCTGCACCGCGACTTGTCGGCCCAACGGCCAGGCGACATTGTGAACGCTATTGCTTACTTCGACGATTATGGCCCCGAGAACGGCGCAACACGTATCGTCCCCGGCAGCCATCGCCCTGACCAGGAAGCGCCGCCATTCGACTTCAATGACGAGTCCCGGTCCGTGCAGCTTTCAGGCTCCGCGGGTGACATCCTGGTGTTTGATGCCGATTTAGTGCATGCGGGCAGTCTGAACTCGATCGGCGCACGCCGGCGCTCCATCCTGATCAGTTATTTTGCAGAGACGTTATACGCGTCACACCTGGAAACGGTGAGCCTGCGCAGTATCCGGATGGACACGACCGATCGGTTCGACCCTTCGGATTTTGCCTGCTCAAGCCATCAAGAATAGCGGACCGAATACCAACAAGGAGTGCCTGCCATCAATGGCAGCACCACACCCGTCCGACTGACAATCGGACGGGTGCGGTGGCCTTGATGGATTCTCCAGGGGGGGATCCACCCTACAGCTGGGACTTTTTTTGTGTCCGCCACTTTCCTGGGGTCATATTGAATTTACTGGAGAACATTCGGGTGAAATGGGATTGATCAGCAAACCCGCACTCCAAGCCCACTTGAGAAATAGAAAAATCAGTTTGCTCAAGGAATTCTTTCGCTCGGGTTAATCTTGCAAGCTGAAGCCAATCACGTGGGGAGTGGCCCGTAGCATTCTTGAAAGCTCGGGAGAAATGACTTCGTGACAAGGAACACTCCTTGGCTACGGCCGAAACCTGAATGCCGCAATCAAGGTTTTCCATCATGACTTCTTTTGCTTTTCGCTCCTGCCAATAACTCAGTCTGCCCGGCCCGTTATTGGTCGCTATGAGTCGCAGATTGGCGCATGCCATCGTCATGATCGGCTCAGCGCCAAGCCCGGCGGCACCGATTGCGATGGATACCCGTTTGTCGCCTCCCTGGCTGGACTTGAAGACTTCTACAACGTCCACGTCGTTCATTGTGACCTCTCAATGTTGGAGACGAGGTCTATTGTGTCCAGCATCATTTTAGCGAAAGCGCTTGATCGGGCCGTCCATGCGCCCGTTTGGGCCAGATCGTTAGCGGGGTTTGCGTAGCCCGCTTGGGGTTAGGCCCAGGTGGCGCTTGAACAGTCGAGCAAGGTATGAGGGGGAGTCCAGGCCTACCGCGAGGCTGACTTCGAGGATCGATAGTGAAGTGCATGAAACAAGCCGGGCGGCCGTTTCCACTCGGGTGCGGTTGGTGAAATCCAGCAGGGTTTCGCCCGTAATGTCTTTGAAGATACGAGTAAGGTGACGCCGTGACAGGTGGAACTCATGCCCAATCGACTCAATATCCAAATCTGTTTCCAGATTCTCCTGAATGTAGCGCTGTATGTCGCGAACCAGCGTCGCCTGCTGCTGATGTTCACTCGGCTGCGGCTGAGTCTGCTGACAAGCGATAACCCGCGCGCACTCCTCGAAGAGCAGATGATTGAGATGGGGTAATTGGCGCTGAAAGGCCTCCGCGGATGCACTGCCTTGCAGTTGGTCGTACAGGCGCAAGATACTTTCCAGCGTCTCTGTTCCTTGCCAGATCCCCGATCGATTTACCTGTTTGGCGAAACCGCTGTAACCGTTCATCTGTCCTTGATGTTTGATGTAAGAGGGATCGACATACAAGGTCATATGTTTCTCCCGCCCCGGAGCCGCTTGGGTTGCGTGTGCAAAGTCTGCCGGCACAAAGGAAAACAACTGGGGCGAAACGTGAGAAGTCTGGCTGCTTTCGGTCGACAGGAATAGCCCACCCTGGCGTGGTAACAGCAGCATATGACAGTCATGGGCGTGCCAATCCACGGCGTAGCCACTGGTGTCGCTAGTCTCCAAGTGAAACACTTCGGGCGACTGACCACTGAGCTTGGACGACATGTAGGCCATAAAATAGACCCCTTAATACAAGTGCACCGCTGCAATAGCCTCGTCGGGGCGGTTCTGAGCGGCGGATGGGGACCATCGGTAACAATAGATGCGTCATCATACATACCTTCCCAACGCCGCACGACCAGACCAAAGCGTCCCTCCCCCCCTTGACTTGCGCCCGACCCACGCGCACTGCCGATCGCTGTGGATGACCCGGATCATCTCTCCATCAGGCAATACGCTCGAATAGTCCAAACATGGGTAACAGCCATTGGACTTGATCCGACGATGCAATTTTTTGAGGTATGCATTCCCTTCAGGAATGCTCCACATAAAATTAATGAATTTTTATTATTGCTGTGTCTGGCGTAGCTTGATTTCAGGACATGGAGAACCGCCTTGAAATCATCCCCTCTCAACTCAGAAAAATTTGATACCTCACGAGCCAATGAGTACGGACGACAGAGCCGTATTGCGCTAGCAGGATATGACGCCTGCCAAGACTTGGCGGCGTGCATGCTGGCGGCAAGCCTGGGCACTGCACGTTCGGCAAAAATACTTGTAGTTGGCGCTGGCGGTACGGCGCAGGAAATTGTTGCTATGGCCAAGCTTGAGCCGGGTTGGCGCTTCACGGCCGTTGATCCGTCCGAGCCGATGTTGGAGGCTGCAAAGCAGCAATTAGAGGCAAACAACTTGCTTGAAAGAACGGCCATGCATCTTGGGCATGTTGAAGACCTGGCAGCAGACGAGTCATACGACGCAGCGACCTTGATCGGGGTACTCCATCATCTCGATGGAGATGAAACCAAGCGACAAATTTTACGATCCATTCGGGCTCATCTAAAACCGGGGGCGCCGTTGATTGTCGCGGGGAATCAATACGCTTATGCCAGCCAGCCGCTACTGCTTGCGGCTTGGGGGCAGCGGTGGCGGCAGCATGGAGCCAGCCCGGATGAAGTGAAGGTCAAGCTTGGGAAAATCCTTCAAGGCGCTGATCCTCCACATTCCGAGGCGGCGGTTCAAAATCTCTTGCATGACGCCGGATTTGGAGACGCTACCCGTTTCTTCAGCAGCCTTTTCTGGGGGGCGTGGTTGACGTGCAAAGTGGTCTGAACATGATTGAAAGTATTAGATATACGTCGACCGTAACAGACCAATGGCGGGAAATCTATAATCACCAACGTCCACACCAAGCTCTGGATTTTAACGTTCCTGCCTCCCGGTACCGGCAAAGCGAGCTGTGCTATCAGGAGGTACCGGCGGAACTGGAGTACGGCGATGATGACGAAGTGCGAACAGTGCAAGCCAACGGGGAGCTCAACTGGTGAGGGTAGGAGCTCAAGCTGGGCCCGGGCGTTTACCGGTGAGCGTGTGGGCTTGCGCAGGACCTTGGAGGACGGCAAGCACGATGTCTACTGGGTAGGCATCGCATTGCACAAATTGAGATGAACGCCCGATCCGTAATATCAGGTAAACGGCTTCGTTAACTGTCCACTATGTCTCCGAACATGTGTCCACCATGTCCCCCGGTCCAAACAGAACGCCCCGCAGGAAACACCCTGCGCTTTCACAGAAGAGCGTTCAAGCGCAAGGGCACTGTCCTTCGGGGCATCACTCAATTTCGATGCAACAGGGTATTGGGCGCAACGCCAAATGCTTTGCGAAACGCATGGCTGAAATGGGAGAAGTCAGAAAACCCGAAGTCCAGCGCCGCCTGGGACACACTGCGCACCTGACCGCGCTCGATCGCTTCACGGCTGGCATTCAGGCGCTCTTTCCAGATTTCTGCCACGGGGGTCTTCTGGTAACGGGCGAAGGCTCGGGTGACGGTGCGGGTGGACACATTGTGGGCCTGCGCGATGACTTCAATCGACAGGTCCGGCTCGGTCAAGTGCCGTTGAATGTACTTCATGATGCGGCCGTAGAGATCCAGCTCATCGTGACTGATCTTCAAGTCCTGGAGTTCCAGGCTGATGACAAGGAGGTCGAGCAAAGCGCTGGAGTAACGGTTCGAGATGGCCTCATCCTGCAACGATGCCGGCGCACTCGCGGCCTGACGCAACATTTCACGCAATGGAATGACTCCCGGACGCCGCTCGTCGAGAACCATCGCGGTGTAATCGGCGATACGTGGCAGACGTTCGACGAGCAAGGCTCGCGGAATGCGCACCAGGTGGTTTTCAGTGCCACCGAAGCTGAATCGAAACGCCTGAGTTGCGTCATAAAGAAACAAATTGCCCGCCGCCAGGTTGGCTTTTCTGCCGCCTTGTTCAATCTGGCCGTGGCCATTTCGAGAGAACCCCAACCATAAATCTTCGGAAGGACCACTGCGCAGATGCTGCTCGGAGCGTTCCCAGTAATGCAGGGGTGCAGACAGCGAACAAATGTCCAGATCACCCACGGTATTGACTGCAAGCGAGCCATCAAAACTGCTCTGGGACAAAGGTTTGCTATCGGCCGCCAGGCAATGGCGGCAGACCACTTCCTTCCAATAATCAAAGCGGCGCGGGGCCGCGACAGCGAGGGTCGAATATTGAGTGCTTGGGTTCATGCCACGGACCTCAGTACAACCTTGCAGTAAGAGCGCGAGAAGTTCTAACGGCTTTATCGCAGCAATTAACAGGCCAAGCGCATTCATGCCGATCCTGAAGGGCTCTGCGAAGTGACTGCCATCGAGGTTTTCGCCCGGCCAACGTGACGCGAGAACACCTCAAAATCCCCACTTAGAGGCAGAGTGCCTGACGTATTCGGCGTGGGTGCACCAATGCCGATCATGGCCGCGCCGCGTGTGTCGGCGTTGTCTTTTACAACCAAACGGTTGTCCTGACGAACAAAGCGGCCTATCGCCGTCCAGCCTAATTTTCACCTCACAGCAGCTCATCCCCCTGCTGATGAGGCCTCCCATGGACCGACAATATTCAAAACAATTGCCTGACTCATCCTGGCTTCTGCACATGCGCGATCTCGTGCCTGAGGAGTCGGCTTACTGGTTGATTGAATGGGGAGCCATGAAGCTGCTGCATCGACGGCAGGTCGCCAAGCGCACCCCGCCGCCGAAGCGTGAATCCAAACCGCTTGCCTGAAAAAAAACGAGGAGCTCAAGATGGAATCTGCAATCGACAAACATCTCAAATGCCCACGCACCCTGTCCCGCCGCGTGCCCGATGAGTATCAGCCGCCGTTTCCGATGTGGGTGGCACGCGCTGACGAGCAACTGCAACAAGTAGTGATGGGGTACTTCGGCGTGCAGTATCAAGGCGAAGCACAGCGCGAGGCCGCGTTGCAGGCGATGCGTCATATCGTCGGCAGTTTCAGCCTGGCCAATGGCCCGCAGAACCACGACTTGACCCACCACACCGACAACAGCGGCTTCGACAATCTGATTGTCGTCGGGTATTGGAAAGACCCGGCGGCCCACTGTCGCTGGTTGCGTTCACCGGAGGTGAATGACTGGTGGGCTTCGTCGGATCGGCTGAGTGATGGCCTTGGCTATTTCCGTGAAATCAGCGCCCCGCGCGCCGAGCAGTTTGAGACCCTGTACGCCTTCCAGGACAACCTGCCCGGCGTCGGCGCGGTAATGGATACGACCAGTAGTGAAATCGAAGAACACGGCTACTGGGGCTCGATGCGCGACCGCTTCCCGATCTCCCAGACAGACTGGATGATGCCCACCAGCGAGCTGCAAGTGGTCGCGGGTGATCCCGCCAAGGGTGGCCGGGTGGTGATCATGGGGCATGACAACCTCGCCTTGATTCGCTCAGGCCAGGACTGGGCGGACGCCGAGGCTGAAGAACGTTCACTGTACCTCGACGAGATCCTGCCGACCCTGCAGGACGGCATGGACTTCCTGCGTGACAACGGCCAACCCCTGGGCTGCTACAGCAACCGCTTCGTGCGCAATATCGACCTGGACGGCAACTTCCTCGACGTGAGCTACAACATCGGTCACTGGCGCTCGATCGAGAAGCTCGAACGCTGGGCGGAATCCCACCCCACCCATCTGCGAATTTTCGTGACCTTCTTCCGTGTCGCGGCGGGCCTGAAGAAATTGCGGCTGTACCACGAAGTGTCGGTGTCGGACGCCAAGAGCCAGGTGTTCGAGTACATCAACTGTCACCCGCAGACCGGAATGCTGCGCGACGCGCAATCGCCTGCATCCTGAATCTGGTCGGCGTCTAACCCCCCCCCCAATTTCTGCCGTTTTGCCGCCCTGCCCGGGTGGCACGGCCTTGCCGTGCAAGGAATAAAAGATGAATAAGATCCTTCTGCTGACACTCTCCACGCTGTTGCCCGTACTCCACGCGAACGCTGGCGAGGTGGCCCCTGGCGATTACGAGCAATACCCGGTCGGCGCTACCATCGGCGCGATTTACTACCAGCACTCCACCACAGACTCGGCCTACGCCAATGGCCATAAGGCCAGCTCGGACTTCAAGTTGAGCTCGGACGTCGGCATCCTGCGTCTGCTCCATGTGTACGCGCTGAGTGAAACGGTCACCATCGACCCGCAATTCCTCCTGCCCTTCGGGCACGTTTCCACTGGGGGCGATGCCTCGACACTCGGCAGTACCCGGGGCGTCGGCGACTTGATCCTCACCGCGCCGGTCAAGTGGCGGCTCAACGAAGCCCGCGACACCCTCAGTATCGCCCCCTATGTGTATGTCCCTTCCGGTACCTACGACAAGAACGACGCGCTCAACCTCGGTGAGAACCGCTGGAAATTCGAGCTGCAGAGCGCCTACGTCAAGCACTTCACGGAGAAGTGGGCAATGGACCTGGTCGGCGGTGCCACTTGGTATGGCGATAACACCGATTACGGCGCCAATGGCGACCGCCTCAAGCAGGACGTGTCCTACGCTGCCCAGGTGATGGGCCGTTACATGCCAGACGCCACCACGGCATTCGGCGTCGGCTTCGGGCGTACCTGGGGCGGTGAAACCAGCGTCGCGCGTGTCAACCAGGACGACGAAATGGGCACCACCAACTTCCGCCTGACAGCCACCAAATTCGTCACCCCCCAGGACCAGCTCCAGCTGCAGCTGGGCAAGGACCTTTCAGTGGATAACGGCGCCAAAGAGGACTTCCGCATGAACCTGCGTTACGCGCACGTGTTCTAGCCAACTGTCCAGCAGACAGCCGCCGGACACCCTTCCTGCGCCTGGCGCAAGGATGTCCGGCTCAACCAAGTCGGTGTCTTTTTCAACCAAGCCACCGCGCAGAGGCACGGATTATCTTGAACCCCAGGCCACCACGATAAGGACAGCCCCACCATGGCAATCGTTCGTCCCACCCTTGAACACTTACTGGACATCGCGAACGGCCTGCACATGCAGCTCAGCCGTGAACAAGCCAGTGAATACCTGGCCCTGATGCAGTCGAGCTTCGACGCCTACGACCTGATCGACGAGCTGCCCGATTGCGTGCCGCCCGTCCGTTACGAGCGCAGTTCCGGCTACCGCCCTTCGGCGGCCCACAACCCCTTGAACGCCTGGTATTACCGCACCGAAGTCAACGGCGCACCACAAGGCAAACTGGCGGGCAAAACCGTCGCGCTCAAGGACAATATCGCCCTGGCCGGCGTCCCCATGATGAACGGTGCCGCGCCACTCGAAGGTTTCGTCCCGTCGTTCGATGCCACCGTGGTCACGCGCTTACTGGATGCGGGGGCGACCATTCTCGGCAAGGCCACGTGCGAGCACTACTGCCTGTCCGGTGGCAGTCACACCTCTGACCCCGCACCGGTACACAACCCCTATCGTCAGGGTTTCGCCTCCGGTGGTTCCTCCTCCGGCAGCGCGGCACTGGTGGCCGCCGGCGAAGTGGATCTCGCGGTCGGCGGCGATCAGGGCGGCTCCATTCGGATTCCTTCGGCATTCTGCGGTACTTACGGGATGAAGCCGACCCACGGCCTGGTGCCCTACACCGGGATCATGGCGATCGAAGCGACCATCGACCATGCCGGGCCCATCACGGCCAACGTGCGCGACAACGCGTTGATGCTGGAAGTCATGGCCGGCGCCGACGGCCTCGACCCACGCCAGGCCGCGCCCCGGGTCGACACCTACAGCAATTACTTGGACCGTGGCGTGCAAGGGCTCAGGATCGGCATCCTGCAGGAAGGTTTCCAGCTGGCCAACCAGGACCCGCGCGTAGCTGCATCGGTGCGTAACGCCATCGCCCAGTTTGAGCGGCTCGGCGCGCATGTCGAGGAAGTCTCCGTGCCGGAGCACAAGATCGCCGGCTCGCTGTGGCTCCCCATCGGCTGTGAAGGCCTGACAATGCAGATGATGCACGGCAATGGCGCCGGTTTTAACTGGAAAGGCCTGTACGACCTCACGTTGCTGGACAAGCAAGCCGGGTGGCGCGAGCAGGCGGATCAGCTGTCCGCGTCTCTCAAGCTGTGCATGTTTGTCGGTGAATACGGCATCAAGCACTACAACGGCCGTTTCTACGCCAAGGCGCAGAATCTCACACGCATGGCCCGGGCCGGTTACGACGCAGCGCTGGCGCGCTACGACCTGCTGGTGATGCCGACCGTGCCGATCATCGCCCAGCCTCATCCGGAACCCGGTTGCTCGATCACGGAATACGTGGCCCGGGCGCTGGAAATGATCGGCAACGCCTCAGCCCAGGACATCACCGGCCATCCGGCCATGTCGATTCCCTGCGGGCTGGTGGACGGCCTGCCGGTCGGGCTCATGCTGGTGGGCAAGCACTATGCCGAAGGCACGATTTACCAGGCGGCCGCAGCGTTCGAAGCGTCCGTTGACTGGAAAAACAATTAACCGGTCGGTCCCCGCGCAGCGCACAAAAACAAACACCCCAGGCGCTGCTTAAACGCTCAACGATGAGGAGTTAACTGATGAACACCGATGAAAAAACCACCTCGACCCCAGGCGAGCGAGCCCGCGCCCTATTCCAGGTGCTCAAGCAAAAGGAGCTGATTCCCGACGGCTATATCGAACAGCTGACCCAACTCATGGCCCACGACTGGAGCCCGGAGAATGGCGCTCGAGTGGTGGCCAAGGCCTGGGTCGACCCGCAGTTTCGTGAACTGCTGCTCAAGGACGGTACCGCTGCCTGCGCGCAATTCGGCTATACCGGCCCACAAGGTGAATACATCGTCGCCCTGGAAGACACCCCCACGCTGAAAAACGTGATCGTCTGCAGCCTGTGCTCCTGCACCAACTGGCCCGTCCTCGGCCTGCCGCCGGAGTGGTACAAGGGCTTCGAATTCCGTGCCCGCCTGGTCCGCGAAGGGCGCACCGTTCTGCGGGAACTGGGCACCGAGCTGCCAGAGGGAGCCACCATCAAAGTGTGGGACACCAGTGCCGAAAGCCGCTATCTGGTGCTGCCGGTACGACCCGAGGGCAGTGAGGGTATGGATGAAGAGGCCCTTCGGGCCCTGATCACCAAGGACGTCCTGATCGGCGTGGCGCTGCCGCAGGTAGCGTAGCCAGGGCGCTGGGTTTCTTTCACTTTTCAGAGGTATTCACAATGGATGGCTTTCACGATCTCGGCGGTTTTCAAGGCTTTGGCAAAGTCCAGCACACCATCAATAGCCTGAGCTACAAACAGGTGTTCAAGCAGGACTGGGAACACCTGGCCTACAGCTTGATGTTCATCGGCGTCGATCACCTGAAAAAATTCAGCGTCGACGAAGTGCGCCACGCCGTCGAACGCCTGGATGTTCGCCAACATGTCGGCACGCAATACTACGAGCGCTACATCATCGCCACCGCGACCCTGCTGGTAGAAACAGGCGTGATTACCCAGGCAGAACTTGATGAGGCCCTAGGCTCTCACTTCAAGCTGGCGAACCCCGCCCACGCGGGCGGTCGCCAGGCGATCACCGGTCGGCCCCCCTTCGAGGTGGGCGATCGGGTGGTCGTTCGCGACGAATATGTGGCCGGGCATATCCGCATGCCGGCCTACGTACGCGGCAAGGAAGGCGTGATCCTGCACCGCACGTCAGAACAGTGGCCCTTCCCGGATGCCATCGGCCATGGCGATGTGAGCGCGGCGCATCAGCCGACCTACCACGTCGAATTTCGTGTGAAAGACCTTTGGGGCGACGCGGCGGACGATGGTTTCGTGGTGGTCGATCTTTTTGAAAGCTACCTCGACAAGGCGCCCAGCGCAAAAGCGGTGAACGCATGATTGACGGCGCCCAGGCGGGCCGACTGCCGGTGACGGTCCTTTCGGGCTTCCTCGGCGCCGGCAAAACCACCCTGCTGAACCATATCCTGCGCAATCGCGAAGGCCTGAGAGTCGCGGTCATCGTCAACGATATGAGCGAAGTCAACATCGATGCCGAAGCGGTGCAGCGCGACGTGTCGCTGCACCGTGGTCGCGATGAGTTAATCGAGATGAGCAACGGCTGTATTTGCTGCACACTGCGCGCCGATTTGCTGGAGCAGATCAGTGATCTGGCACGTCAGCAGCGTTTCGACTACCTGCTCATTGAATCCACCGGGATCTCCGAGCCGATGCCGGTGGCGGAGACGTTCGCCTTCCTTGACACCGAAGGCTTCAGCCTCAGCGAACTGGCACGCCTGGACACCTTGGTGACGGTGGTCGATGGCAGCCAGTTTCAGGCGCTGCTCGAGTCGCCGGATACCGTGGCCCGTGCGGATGCCATGGAAGACGCGCCGGAGCGCCATCTGGCCGACCTTCTGATCGAGCAGGTGGAGTACGCCAACGTTATTCTCGTCAACAAACTGGACCTGATCGATGACGCCGGTTACCAGGCACTGCACGCCATTTTCGCCGGCCTGAACCCCGGCGCGCAGATCCTGCCGATGACCCACGGTCAAGTCGCGCTGTCGAGCATCCTCGGCACCCATCTGTTTGATTTACCCAGCCTTGCCGCGTCGCCGGGCTGGATGAGGAAAATGGAGGCGACCGACGCGCCAGCCTCCGAAGCGGACACCTACGGTGTGACATCCTGGGTCTACCGTGAGCGGACACCCTTTCACCCACAGCGCTTGCTCGACTTTCTCCAGCGCCCCTGGCGCAACGGACGGCTGTTGCGCAGCAAAGGCTATTTCTGGCTCGCCAGCCGGCACCTGGAAACCGGCATGCTGGTGCAGAGCGGCGGGCAGTTCCAGTGGGACTATGTCGGCCACTGGTGGAACTTTATCGATCCGTCGCAATGGCCACGGGATGAATACCGGCTCCAGAGCATCATGGCCAAGTGGGACAACGTGGTCGGTGATTGTCGCCAGGAATTGGTGTTCATCGGCCAGGGCCTCGACACCGAGGTTTTACAGCGCGAGCTTGACCACTGCCTGCTCAGTACCCGGGAAATCGCCGCCGGCCCACTGGCCTGGCAAGCCCTGCCGGGGGCGACAGTGTTTGATTCGCAGTCGTTGTCGGTACGTCCCCCGCAGCCCCTGGCGACTGACATCACTTCACTCAGGTAGAGGTGCTCCATGTTTTTTTCAGCCGGACAACCCACTGGGTATTGGCTCCGCTCGCCGACAGACTGGACCAGCCTGACCAGGCGAGCACGCCGTTGTCGTCGAACAACCCGTTGTTGCGACGCATCCTGACCAGCGTCGAGCAATTGCTGCAAGAGCGTCGGATGCAGAAAGACGAGGTGCGCGCACTGAGCCTTGAAGTCGCCGAACTGAACGAGCGCCTGGCCTGCCGCGACAGGCTGTTGCGCCAATGGGAGGCTCGCCAACAGCTTATTGCTCAAGGCGCCTTGTCCTGGATCTTTCCATCGGTTTGACACAGCCAATTGCCGTCGGCGTCAACGCGCTGCTGGGCGACCCGCGCCATTACCTCGCCGACTTCTATAGCCCGATTGGGCGTCCGTCGAAACGGCAGGCGTCGATTCAAGGCTACCTCCTCAACCCTAACAACCGCGCCGCATTCCCATAAAGCAACTTATCCAGCACCTGATCCTTGAACCCCAGCGCCTGAAAATCCTCGATCGACTGGCGGATCGGCCGGAACGGGTAGGACGAGCCAAACAACAGTTGGTCGCCCAGAAAGCCATTGGCTGCTGCGACAAAGGCCTCGCTGCCCGGCAGGAACAGGTACATGTCTGGCACGGCGAAGATGTTTTCATAGCGAAAAGCTACGCCCAGCAGTTGCGCCACGTTCGGCCAGTAGCCGTGGTAACAGACTATTTTCAGTTCGGGAAACGCTCGTGCCACCGCTGCCAGGCGGCCAGGGTCGTTGAAGGCCGGATCCGGCGTGGTCGGTCCGCTCATCAGGAACAGCGCAATGCCACGGCGCGACAAGTGTTCGTAGAGGGGAAAGTACAGCGGGTCATCCGGATGCCGTGCCGGCACGGCGAAACCCGGCTCCAGGCCGATACCGACCAGACCGAGTTGATCAATCACCCGGTCGATTTCGGCAATAGCGCCATCGATACCCTGAAGCGTCGGGTCAACCCCGGCGATACCCAGCAGCTCCTGATGGGGATGGGTGATTTCGTGGATGAAATCATTCGGCAGGTGTTGCCCAGGGGTGTGTCGCCCCACCACCACCGCCTGGCTCAAACCGGCTTCTCGGACTTCGGCAATAAAGCCCTCTGGCGTCAGCGAGCGGGCAAAATGCTCGTCGCTGCCGCGAGCTCCGACGCGGCGATTCAGCCAGCGCGCGGTGGCGTAGCCCGCCGAGCCCGGGTTGGCGCCAAAGAAATCGTGCAGATAGGCCGGCCGGCAGCGCATGTCGATCACTTTCATACCGCGGTTTCCTCTTGTTTGGTCTTGGCTCGCACATCGAAGGCTCCGCCCGTGAGCACCTCATTGACGGTCACCGCCTGTTTACCGGGCAACGACGGGAACACCAGTTCGGCGAAGCGGTAGGCCTCTTCCAGGTGCGGATAACCTGAGAGCACGAAGCTGTCGACGCCGAGGTCGACGTATTCCTGCAGCCGGGCGGCGACGGTCTGCGGGTCACCGACCAAGGCAGTACCGGCACCGCCGCGCACCAGGCCGACACCGGCCCACAGGTTGGGACTGACTTCCAGCTGATCGCGACAGCCACCGTGCAGCGCAGCCATGCGGCGCTGGCCTTCGGAGTCCATGGTCGCGTAGTTGGCCTGGGCCTGGGCGATGGTCTCGTCGTCCAGGTACTGAATCAGTTCGTTGGCAGCGGCCCAGGCTTGCTCGTTGGTTTCACGCACGATCACGTGCAGACGTACGCCAAAACGCACTGTGCGGCCGTGCTTCGCGGCGCGGGCACGTACATCGCCGATCTTCTCGGCCACCGCGGCCGGTGGCTCGCCCCAGGTCAGGTAGGTGTCCACGTGTTTGGCGGCCAGCTCGTGGGCAGCCGGCGAAGAGCCACCGAAGTACAGCGGCGGATAGGGCTTCTGCACCGGCGGGAAGAAATTCTGCGCCCGCTTCACATGGATGTGCTTGCCCTCGAAGTCGACCGTTTCACCCTGCAATACCCGACGCCAGACGGTGAGGAACTCATCGGCGGCCTCATAGCGCTCATCGTGCTTGAGGTACACGCCCTCGGCGGCCAACTCGGCCGCATCGCCACCGGGGACCACGTTGAGCAGCAGGCGCCCACCCAGGGCCTGGTCGAGGCTGGCAGCCTGGCGTGCCGTTACGGTCGGGCTGCTGATTGACGTGCGCAAGGCCACCAACAATTTAATCCGGCTGGTCACTGGTACCAGGCTGGCGGCGGTGACCCAGGGATCAAGACAACTGCTGCCGGTGGGAATCAACAGGCCGTCGTAGCCAAGGCTTTCCGCAGCCACAGCAATCTGCCGCATGTACTGGTTGGTGGCCGGGCGGCCGGACTCGGACTTACCCAGGTAGCGGGTGTCACCGGAGGTGGGGAGAAACCAGAAAATATCCAAATTCATGGTACGGGCCTCAGGGAGTGATACAGGGCTGGATCACAAGGCGCACGGCACATCGGCCGGCAGATATAGGAAGCGAGCACTCTGTGGCGCCCTGATCAGCACTGTTGCTGGAGAGTCAGGTGCTTGAGCAAGAGCCATACCAGAAGCCCTGAAACCCTGCGTTGCGGGCCTGCAGGCAGCGTGCACAACCACCTGAGCGGCGACGGTGGAAGGTGAATGCCATGCGCTTTGGTCCACCCACTGTTGCCCACCCAACAGTGATGTTGAACCGCTATTGTCTGAGCAACACTTGGCCGATCCGAGAGGCATTACCCACTGATTTCGGCCGGCTAAAGCCAGCCAAAAGCTGCTCCCCTGGCACTGACAGCCCGACAAAGCCTTAAGCTAATAACCAAAAAGTATTTATTAGATGTTTTTTAGATCACTTACATTCAATTCATGGATGCCACAGTGTTGCCCGACAAACAGCAGCGCCATTGCTGCTCACGCAACAGTCGCTCAACAGTTAGCTGCCCAGACAACAGCAGTCGAGACCAAGCAACAGACTAACTTATTGTTTTTCATAGCTATTTTAACCATGGAACAACTCTTGCTCTGATGGCTGCACATCCCGCAACTCGAACAGGAACAGACCCCATGAGCACTCCACTTAAAGTCGTCGCCGTTTCCGGTGGAACCTATCGTCCGTCGCGCACCCTGGTACTGGTCCAAGCCATCGTTGCTGAGCTGACCAGCACCTGCCAATCGAAAGCCGCATCATCGAGCTAGGTGACATTGTCCGCCCGCTGGGCAGCGCCATATCCCGTCGGGAGCTGCCGGAAACTGTTGAGTACGAGTTGAATGCGATTGAGTCGGCGGACCTGTTGGTGGTGGCCGCACCGGTCTACCGTGGTGCCTACCCGGGCCAGTTCAAGCACCTGTTCGACCTGATTGGCCAGGACGCATTGATCGATACCCCGGTGTTGCTGGCCGCCACCGGTGGCAGCGACCGGCATGCGCTGGTAATCGATCACCAGTTGCGCCCGCTGTTCAGCTTCTTCCAGTCGGTGACCCTACCCCTGGGCGTGTATGCCTCGGAGGCCGATTTCACGAATTACCAGATCAGCAGCGAAGCGCTGAAGACACGCATCCGCCTGGCAGTCGAACGGGCCGCACCGCTGTTCACCGCCAATGCCGCCGACCTGCGGAAAACAGCCTGAGGAACAGCCTGTGACCGCTATCCATACATCCAAACTTGAAACCCCGCTGCAGATCGCTCGGACGCTCGCCGCCGAGTTTTCCCGAACCGCCGCAGAACGCGACCATCTGGGCGGCACGCCGAAAGCCGAGCGCGACGAGTTGCGCCGTAGCGGTCTGCTGGCGATGAAAATTGACCAGCAATACGGTGGCCTTGGCGCCAGCTGGAGCGACACCCTGGAAGTGGTGCGCGAATTCGCCAGGATCGACAGCTCGATCGCCCACGTGTTCGGCTTCCAGCACTTGATGCTGGCCACGGTGCGGCTGTTTTCCCGGCCCGAACAGTGGCAGCCCTGGTTCGAACAGACCGCGCGCAACAACTGGTTCTGGGGTAATGCCCTTAACCCGCTGGACACCCGCACCCTGTCGAAAAAGTTTGCCGGCTATCGCGAGTTTTCCGGGCGCAAGAGTTTCTGCTCCGGCTCCGCCGATTCGGAAATGCTGATTGCCTCGGCGCTGGATGAATCCACCAGCGGCAAGCTGTTGATCGCCGCCATTCCCAGCCACCGCACCGGCATCACCTTGCACGGCGACTGGGACAACATCGGCCAACGGCAGACCGACAGCGGCAGCGCCACCTTCGAACGGGTGCGCGTGGAAGAGAATGAGCTGCTGCTCGATCCCGGCCCGCTGAGCACGCCCTTTGCCTGCCTGCGCCCGCTGATCGCCCAACTGACCTTCGTCAATATCTTCCTCGGCATTGCCGAGGGCGCGTTCGAAGAGGCCCGCGATTACACCCTCAAGGAAACGCGCCCCTGGTTCAAGGCCAACGTCAGCCAGGCCAATCAGGACCCCTATGTCCTGCGCCATTACGGCGAATTCTGGGTCGGGCTGGAAAGCGTGCGCCTGCTCACTGAACGAGCCAACGCCCTGCTCGACCAAGCCTGGAGCAAGGAGCACCAACTCGCCGCCGAGGAACGTGGCCAACTGGCCCTGGCCATTGCCACCGCCAAGGTCGCCGCCACCCGCACCGGCCTGGACCTGACCAGCAGCCTGTTTGAAGTGACCGGCGCCCGCGCCACCCATGCCGCGCTGCGCCTTGATCGTCACTGGCGCAACCTGCGCACCCAGACCCTGCACGACCCCGTGGACTACAAGCTCCATGAACTGGGTGACTGGGCGCTCAACACGGCGCTGCCCACTCCGTCCTTTTACTCATAGGCCCGACCATGCAACTACTCACGCTGCCGCCCTCACCAGCCTTGGCCACCTCGATACGCGCCACCGCGCAAGTCTTCGAAGACCCGAAATCACAGGCGCTGCTGGCGCACCTGCAACAGGTTGCGCCCAGTGATGCCAGCGTGTTGATCATCGGCGAAACCGGGACCGGCAAGGAGCTGGTGGCCCGTCACCTGCACAACCTCAGCGCTCGTCGCAACAAACCGTTTATCGCGGTCAACTGCGGCGCGTTTTCCGAAAGTTTGGTAGAGGCCGAACTGTTCGGCCACGAAAAAGGCGCCTTCACCGGCGCCCTGAGCGCCAAAGCCGGCTGGTTCGAGGAAGCCAACGGCGGCACGCTGTTCCTCGACGAAATCGGCGACTTGCCGATGCCAATCCAGGTCAAGTTGCTGCGGGTGCTGCAGGAGCGTGAAGTGGTTCGCCTGGGTTCACGCAAAAGCATCCCAATCGATGTACGGGTGCTGGCTGCGACCAACGTGCAGCTGGAAAAAGCCATCAACGCCGGGCACTTTCGCGAAGACCTCTATTACCGGCTAAACGTGGTCAGCCTGGAACTCAGCCCGCTGCGCGAGCGACCGGGCGACATCCTGCCGCTGATCCGCCACTTCATCGCCGAGTACAGTCGTCGGCTGGGCTATGGCGAAGTGGTGCTGGATACCGAAGCCGAACAGAAGCTGGTGAATTACTCATGGCCGGGCAATATTCGCGAGCTGGAAAACGTCATTCACCACACCTTACTGATCTGCCGTAACAATCTGATCCGCGTCCAGGACTTGCACCTGTCCAACCTGCGTATCGAACGCCTGGACGCCAGCAATACCGTCCAGGACGACAGTGCCGACGCCCTGTTGCAGCAAGCCTTCAAGAAGCTGTTCGAGGAAGAAAGCGGCGCCCTCCACGAGCGGGTCGAGGAAGCGCTGTTGCGCGCGGCCTATCGCTTCTGCCACTACAACCAGGTGCACACCGCCAGCTTGCTGGGGCTGAGTCGCAACATCACCCGCGCGATGCTGATCAAGGTCGGTGAACTGGTGGTGAACAAACGCCGCCCGGTACAGGACTCCCAGACGGTCAAAGTGGTCAACCTGTCGATCTGACTGGTGGCGGTCAAGCAGCAGCTCCTTTACCCGCTGTCCCGCCCCCCAGGTAGAAGTCCTGAATATCACTGCGCGCGGCCAACTGCCCGGTCGTGCCTTCGCTGACAACCCGGCCGCTTTCCAGCACGTAGCCGTACTGGGCGTAACGCAGGGCCAGGTTGATGTTCTGCTCGGCAATCAGGAAGCTCACGCCGTCGCGCTGATTGAGCTGCTGGATGATCTCGAAGATCTCCTCGACGATCTGCGGTGCCAGGCCCATCGAAGGTTCGTCCAGCAATACCAGCTGCGGCCGGGCCATCAGCGCCCGCCCGAGCGCAACCATCTGCTGTTCACCGCCGGAGGTGTAGCCGGCCAGGCTTTTGCGCCGCAGCTTGAGGCGCGGAAACTGGCTGTAGATACGCTCAAGATCGGCCTTCAGTTGCCCGCGGGACACCTGACGCGCAAAGGCACCCGTCAGCAAGTTTTCTTCCACTGTCAGTTGGGCAAAGCAATGCCGGCCTTCCAGTACCTGCACCAGGCCGCTGGCCACCAGGCTATGGGGCGTGCTACGGGTGACATCCTCGCCTCGATAGAGGATCCGCCCCTGCACTACCTCGCCCCGCTCGGCGCGCACCAGATTGGAGGCGGCCTTCAAGGTGGTGCTCTTGCCGGCACCGTTGGCCCCCAGCAACACCACGATCTGCCCTTGCGGCACCGCCAGCGATACCCCGCACACCGCGAGGATGGCCTGTTCGTACAGGACTTCAATCGCGTCGATCCGCAAGATCGGTACTTGGTTCATACGCCTATCCCCATGCTGTTCAATTAATAAAAGCTTGAAACAAGTGACTTGTGGCGAGTGACTTGCTCCCTCGCCACGGGATGTGTATTGAGCAGACATTGCCTTAACGGAAAAGCATTGGGGACGCCTCCCCGACCCGATTCACATCTCAGCTGTCCTGGCTGCAATCGCGCGGTGTGATGCCTTTTTCCTTGGCGTACTGGTGCGACGAGGCTTCGATGATCGGCCTGAGCAAGGCACGGTCGGCCTGCACCCAGTCACTGATCAGTTTCCACTGGCTGCCATCCCACTGCTGGAAGCGCACGGCACCACCCCCTTCATGGTCCGAGCACGACAGCTGCAATGGTTGCACCAAGCCCAGTGCACCCAGCTCCTTGAGGCGGGCATCGTCCAGTTTGAGGTGCTCGAAGCCCCAGCGCACCTGCTCGCCGGTGAGCGGTTGCTTGCCGAATTTCTCCTGGGCAATGCGCACCGCTTCGACATTGAGAATGCCGTTCACCACACCGAGGTTGTAATACACGGTGCCGAAGCGTTTCGGATCGGCCAGGTCACCATTACCCCTGGCCACCACCTGCTGCTGGATGCCTTGCAGGACCGGGAAATCGGTGCCCGTGGGGTGCGTGGTGATCGCGATAAAGCCTTTGGCGGCGGCACCGGCCGGTGCGGCATCGTCCTCGGAGTTACTCCAGATGTTGCCGATGATGTGATCCGCCGGGAAGCCGACTTTCTGCGCGGTTTTCAACGCCACCGGGTTCATCACGCCCCAGCCTCGCAGAATCACCCAGTCGGGTTTTTCCCGGCGAATGTTGAGCCATTGCGACTGCTGTTCGTTACCCGGATGGGGCACTTCCAGCAGGGTCAGCTTGAACCCGTACTTGTCGGCCAGGGTCTGCAACACCTCATTGGTTTCCTTGCCGTAGGGCGAGCCATGATACAGGGTGACTATCTTCTTGCCCTTGAGCTGGTCCAGCCCCCCGGCCTGCTGGCCGATGTAGTTGATGATCGCCGAGACTTCGGAATACGGGTTCAGCTGCAACGGGAAGACATAGGGGAAAACGCTGCCGTCAGTGGAGTCGGTGCGGCCGTGGTTGATGGTGATCAGCGGCAGTTTGTCCGCGGTCGAGCGCTCCAGGGTGGCATAGGCGATTCCCACCGACAGCGGGTTAGTGGCGGCAGCCGGCGCACCATTGAGGCCTTTTTTCAGACGCTCGTAGCACTCCACGCCCTTCTCGACCACGTATTCGGTTTCGCACTCGCTCCAGGTCAGCTTGACGCCGTTGACCCCGCCATTGGCATTGACGTACTTGAGGTAGTCGATAAAACCACCAAAAAACCCGGTACCACCGGCGGCATAAGGACCGACCCGATAGCTCTGCAGCGGGAAGTACTGTTCGTTATCCGCCTGCGCAGTCAATGTGGCAACGCTCAGGCTGACGGCCAGGGCGAGGCTACTGAGTAGAGATCGTTTCAACATCGGTATTTTCCTTATCAATGATTCAATCGCACGTTTGCCGCAGGAGGATCGAAGCGCAGTCCATGCCTGCGCCGGTTTGCTCAGTAGCGCAGGGGCCACAACCGAGCGCGCTCGCGGAACTTCTGCCAGAGGCGCGCCAGGCCCTCCGGCTCCTTGACCAGGAACACAATGATCAGGGCGCCAAATGCCATCTTCTGCAGGTTTTCTATCTGCCCGGCATCGATCAGCCCGGCCGGCAACAAGGCCACCAGGTTCGACAGCAGCACCGGAAACAGCACAATGAACGCCGCGCCCAGGAAGTTGCCGAGGATGCTGCCCAGGCCACCGATAATGATGATGAACAGGATCTGGAAGGACCGATTCAGATCGAAACCGTGGGGCTCCACGGTGCCCAGGTAAGTGAAGGCCCACAGCGCTCCGGCCACCCCGAGAAAGAAGCCGCTGATGGCAAACGCCAGCAGCTTGGTCTTGAGCAACGCAATGCCCATCACTGCAGCGGCCGTGTCCATGTCACGCACGGCCATCCAGTTGCGTCCCAGTTCACTGCGCACCAGGTTCTTGCCCAGCCAGAACAACGCCACCACCACCCCCAACGTCAGCAGATAACGGCCCACCGGTGAGTTCAAATCCACCCCGAGTATCTCCAGGCGCGGTGCACTGATCACCCCCGAGGCGCTGTTATTGGAGAACCAGCTGAAGCGGGTCAGCGCCCAGGTCACAAAGAACTGTGCCGCCAGGGTCGACACCAGCAGATAGAAGCCCTTGATCCGCAGGCTCGGCAGGCCGAACAGCACCGCCACCAGCGCTGCCACTCCCCCGCCCAGGGCCATGCTGAGCAATAACGGCGAGCCCGGCACCCGCAGTTCAACGTTGTAAGTGGCAAAGGCGCCCACAGCCATGAAGGCCGCCGAGCCCAGCGACAACTGCCCGGCATAGCCGGTCAGCAGGTTCAGCCCCAGCCCGGCCAGTGATAGCACCAGAAACGGAATCAAAATGGCGCTGAACCAATAGTCGTTACCCAGATACGGCACACCTACAAAGGCCAACAGCAGCAAGGCAACCAAGCCGTAACGGTCCTGCCGCAGGCGAAACACCCGGCGGTCCTGGGCATAGCGAGTACTGAACTGACCAGCTTCCTGATAAAACATCACGCCTCTCCTTAAACCCGCTCGATCGCGCGGTCACCAAATAGCCCGGCCGGCCGCACCAGCAGGAACAGCAACGCCAGCACATAGGGAAACCAGTTCTCGATACCGCCGCCGATGACGGGGCCCAGGTACACCTCGGCCAGCTTCTCCGAGGCGCCGACGATCAAGCCGCCGACAATCGCCCCACTGATCGAGGTAAAACCGCCGATGATCAGCACCGGCAATGCCTTGAGTACCACCAGCGACAGCGAAAACTGCACCCCCAGCCGCGCGCCCCAGAGCAGGCCGGCCACCAGACCGACAAACCCGGCCACCGTCCACACCAGCACCCACACCCGTTGCAGGCGGATGCCCATGGCCAACGCCGCCAGCGGGTCATCGGCCACGGCACGCAACGACAAACCGATACGGGTCTTGTTGAACAGCAGCGACAGCGCCAACACCAGCAGCGCAGCGGTCACGGCGGCAAAAATGTCGAACTGCGACAACAGCATGCCGCCCAGTTCCAGTGGCTCGTCACTGATGCCCAGTTCCAGGCCATGCACCTGGGCGCCCCACAGCGCCTGGGCGCCCCCTTCGATCACGTAGGACAAGCCGAGGGTGGCCATGAACAAGGTGATTGGCGAGCGGTTGACCAGCGGACGCAATACCACCCGCTCCACCGCCAACGCCAGCAGCACCATCGCCGCCAGGCTAATGACAAACGCCAGCCAGAACGGCACCCCGCGCTCCAAGAGGCTGACAAAGGTCAGCGCCGAAAACAGCACCATCGCCCCCTGGGCGAAGTTGAAGACGCCGGAGGCCTTGTAGATCAGGACAAAACCGATGGCCACCAGGGCGTACATCACCCCGGCCAGCAGCCCACCGATCAACACCTCTAAGAAAAATTCCATGAGCCTTCCTGTTTTGCGGGCAAAGGGTTCCTGGCCACCAGGCGGCTGGCGGCTGGCGGCGCTATCGACCCAGGGGTTAGTGGCGCGTGCCGAGGTAGGCGGCGATCACCTCGGGGTTTTGTCGCACTTCTTCGGGTGGGCCGTCGCCGATCTTGCGGCCGTAGTCGAGCACCACCACGTGATCGCAAATGCCCATGACCACGCCGATGTCGTGCTCGATCAACACCACCGTAGTGCCCAACTCACGGTTGATGTCGACGATGAAGCGGCTCATCTGCTGCTTCTCTTCGGCGTTCATCCCGGCCATCGGTTCGTCCAGCAACAGCAAACGCGGTTCGGCGGCCAGGGCACGGGCGAGTTCCACCCGTTTCTGCAAGCCATAGGGCAGCTTGCCGACAAGGGTGTCGCGCCAGGGCTGGATGTGCAGAAAGTCGATCATCCGCTCGGCGGCCTCACGTTGGCGGTCGTCCTCGCCAGCGGCGCGGCCGATGCGCAGAGCCTGCTCGATCCAGCTGCTGCGACGCTTGAGGGTGCGTCCGGTGAGCACGTTGTCGAGCACACTCATGCCTTTGAACAAGGCGATGTTCTGAAAGGTGCGGGCAATGCCGCGCACCGCCGCATCATGCGGGCTCATGCGCCGGCGCCCTTCTCCGGCAAAGCGGATGCGCCCCTGCTGGGCCTGGTACACGCCGTTGATCACATTCAGCAGTGAGCTTTTACCCGCGCCATTGGGGCCGATCAAGGCGCAAATCTCGCCGGCGGCCACGGCAAAGCTGATGTCGGTCACCGCCTTGACGCCCTTGAACGACAAGCCAATATTTTCCAACACCAGCAGATGTTCAACCTTTGTCGCCTGTGTCTGTGCCATGAGTCATGTCCTTGTCAGGCCGGTTGCGTGCTGTCTTCGATCCAGCCGTTGACCAACGGGGCTGGCCAGCGCGCGGGCCGGTGCCACTGTGCCGGGTCAGGCCAGGTGCGTACTTCAATCGCCAAGGCCTGGAAAAACGCCTGGGTGTGTGGCGCCAGCGCCTCGCCCACCACCAACGGCGCGCGGGTGCGGGAAAAGCCGAGGATGTCGCGCAACGGCCGGCGGATCAGCCAGTACCCCAGATGCCGTTGCAGCGCACCGGGGTGCGCCACCAGCGCCCAGTCCACCAGACGCCGACGCCAGCTGCCTGGCTCCGGCAAGCGGGCCAGGACCTGGGCATGCAGGCGCTCGTAGGTTTTCCGGGTGCCGGCCACCAGCGTCGGGCCCAACTCGCGACGGTCCTGGTCGCGAGTCGCCAGGTTCTCCGGAAAATTCAGTCGAAAGCCGGCAATCAACCAAGGCGCCAGCAAGTAACGCGCTTGACTACCCGCGGCAAACGCTCGCGCCGCCAGGGCTTCTTCCTGCCGCCCCAGCTGCTCGCTGTGCACCAGGCGCCGGCCTTCCTTTAGCAACTCGGCGTGGCTAATGCGCTGCTGCTCGATGCGCTGCCCCACACCCAAACGGTAGAAGGTAAAAGCTGTGCGCTCGGCTCGGGCCTGGGGTTCCAGCCGGTGATCGCTGCCCAGCAGCAGTTGTGCGAACGCCAGGGTGTCACCGGTCTGACTCACCTCAGCCATGCCGCGGCCGTCGGCGTAAATCAGCAGCCTGGGCGCCAGTCCGGCGGCGCGCAGGCGCTGAATCTCCTCATGGCCTTCGGCGAACACCCATTCACTGTGCAGCTCACGCAACAGCGGCACCTGTGCAGCCGCTGCCTCCAGCGGATCCAACAGCGCGGCCACCCCGCCCAACCACTGTGCCGCCAGTACAGCGATCAACGCCTCCGGCCGCGGGCGGCTGACAATCACCAAGCTCGCGCCAGGCACAAAACCACGCACCTGCAAGGCCATTGCCAGGTGTTCAACCTCAGCGGCCAGTTGGCGCCAGGTTCGCACCTGCCACACCCCCAGGCGCTTATGTCGCAGGGCAATGCCCGTCCCTTGCTGACGTGCCTGCTGTTGCAGCCACTGCGGCAAGGTGTCGGATTGCGTGTTATCAGTGAATGTCGCCATGACCTTTCCCGTCCTTTAGGCGAGCGCCGCAGCCTTGGCCGCGACCGCCTCGCGCTCCAGCTCACGCACCAACGGCAACACCTTGCGGCCGAAGTACTCCACTTCTTCATGAAAGTGCAGGAAGCCAGTGAGCACCAGGTCCACGCCCACCGCCTTGAGGGCGACGATGCGTTCGGCAATCTGCTGCGGCGTACCGATCAGGTTGGTCTTGAAGCCATCGTTGTACTGCACCAGGTCTTCGAAGGTGGACTTGGCCCAGTTGCCTTCGCCTTCAGGGCTGGAGGCGCCGGCGTTCTTCGCCTCGCTGCCGAAACCATTGACGGCCTCCGGATCGGCCTTGGCGATAATTTCCTGCAATACCGCTCGGGCTTCAGCCTCGGTTTTGCGGGCAATGACAAAGGCGTTCACCCCAACTTTCACTGAGTGGCCATTGATCGCGGCCTTGGCCCGAATGTCGTCGACCTGGGCCTTGATGCCTTCGACGCTGTTGCCGTTGGTGAAGTACCAATCGGAAACCCGCGAAGCCATGTCCCGCGCCGCGCGCGAGCTGCCACCCTGGAAGATTTCCGGGTGCGGTTGCTGCAGTGGCTTGGGTTTGAGGGTGTAGTCATGGAAGCGGTAGAAATCGCCATGAAAACTGAAGTTGTCCTGGGTCCAAATGCCCTTGAGCGCCTGGATGAATTCTTCCGAGCGACGATAGCGCTCATCGTGGTCCAGCCACGGCTCGCCAATGGCCCGGAACTCGCCCTTGAACCAACCCGACACGATATTCACCGCGACCCGACCGTTGGTGAATTGGTCGATGGTGGCCAGCTGTTTGGCCGCCAGCACCGGACTCCAGGGCCCAGGCAGGATGGCGGCGATCACCTTGAGCTTCTCGGTGGCGGCCAACAGCGCGTGGCTTATGGTCACCGACTCGTGCTGGTTTTCGGCGCCATAACCGGCGGTAAAGCGGATCTGTGACAAGGCGTATTCGAAGCCGGCCTTTTCGGCGATTTGCGCCAACTTGCGGTTGTAATCGATGTCCCAGCTGGTGCGCTGTTCGATCTTGCTGACCACAAGGCCACCGCTGACGTTGGGAACCCAATAGGCAAACTTGATGTTGTCCTGGCTCATTGTACGTACTCCATTTACTCGTTGAAATGAGGGTTGACCCGGGACGTCAGGCAGCGCTGGCATCCCGGTGAACTTTCGGATTGAGGCTCAGGACCGCCGACTCGACAGCGCGCTCGATGCGTTCGAGCAACTGGGGGCTGGTGATCTGGTAGTCGGTGAAATCGGCTTCGGCGGCATACACACCGATGGGCAAGCTCAGGGCCTGGAAGAAACCAAACAGCGGGCGCAACTGGTGATCGATGATCAGGGCGTGGCGGTCCGAGCCACCGGTGGCGGCCAGCAACACCGGCACGTTGTTCAACGCCTGGTGATGGACGAAATCGAACAGGTGCTTGAACAGTCCGGTGTACGAGGCGCGGTACACCGGGCTGGCAGCAATCAGCAGGTCGGCCGTTTCAATGGCCTGCAGATCGGCCTCTACCGCAGCGGGCAAGTCTTCACGGCACAGCACCCCGGCAAACTGCGGGCCGACCTCGGACAACTCGATCAGGTGCAGCGCGATCGGCAGCTGTTGCGCAAGACCGGCGACCAGAGCCTTGAGCAGCACCAGGGTGCGCGTAGGCCGCTGCACGCTCCCGGATACCGCGACCACTTTCAGTGTGTTGCTCATTGCCCGTCCTCATGGTGGCAGAGGCCACCGCGGCACCTGCACAAGGACTAGAGCAGCAACCGTGCCATCTCTATAATTCAATAAAAATCAATAAGTTATACGGTTTTTCGCAAAACGCCGCAGTGTCGTCCACCGGGCAGGCTGTTGATCAACTGTTGCGCTCACAACAGCTGCCTCACTGCCCATGCCGTGCAGCGCGCCCAGGCCGCTGTTGCCGGGCAGTCAGCGCTTCAGCAAGTTGCCCGGCAGACGACAGCAACCACCCTGGCGAACAGCCCTGCGCGCCCGATTAAACGGCTTTTGCAGTGCCAGGCACGACCTGTGCACTGGCAGTAGTACGCAACAGATCGACTGCACTGTTGCTTCTCTTGCCTTCCATAAGGAGCTGCACCATGACTGTCCAGCAACAGCACCTGCCACACCCCCTCTCCAGCGGTACCGACTACCAGGCCCTGGCCGAGCGCTTCCGGCCGATCTTTGCACGCATCGCCGCCGGCGCACTGGAGCGCGAGCAAACTCGCAGCCTGCCCTTTGAACAAGTGAAGTGGCTGAAGGAAGCCGGCTTTGGCGCCGTGCGCGTGCCGGTGCAGTACGGTGGCGCCGGCGCTTCCCTGCCCCAGTTGTTTGAGTTGCTGATCGAACTGGCCGAAGCCGATTCCAATCTGCCGCAGGCGTTGCGCGGTCACTTTGCCTTTGTCGAAGACCGCCTCAACGCCCATGCCGATGCGCCCCAGGACACCTGGTTCAAGCGTTTTGTCGACGGCGATCTGGTGGGCAACGCCTGGACCGAAGTCGGCAGCATCAAGATCGGCCAGGTTGGCACCCGTGTCTCGCGTCTGGGTGAACAATGGGTGGTCAACGGCACCAAGTACTACAGCACCGGCAGTATCTTCGCCGACTGGATCGACCTCTATGCCCAGCGCGATGACAACGGCGCCGATGTGATTGCCGCCGTTCGCGTGCAGCAACCGGGTATTGTGCAGAGCGACGACTGGGATGGCTTTGGTCAGCGCACCACCGGCAGCGGCACCTCGGTATTCGAGAACGCCGTGGTGGAGCCCGAAAACCTGCTGGACTTCACCACCCGCTTCAAATACCAGACGGCCTTCTATCAACTGGTGCTGTTGGCGGTCCAGACCGGTGCCGGCCGTGCCGCGGTGCGCGACATCACGGAAGAAGTACGCAAGCGCACGCGCATCTTCAGCACCGGCAACGCCAGCCACGTCAGCCAGGATGTCCAGGTGCAGCAAGTGGTGGGCAAGGCTTCAGCGCAGGTCTATGCCGCACACGCCACCACCCTGCGCGCCGCGGCTGCCTTGCAGGTGGCCTACGAAAGCCGCTTCGCCCATAACGACGAAGCCGAACGCGATGCCAACATCGCCGCCGAACTGGAATCCGCCCAGGCCCAAGTGGTGATCGCCGACCTGGTGCTACGCGCCACCAGCGACCTGTTCAACGCCCTCAGCGCCTCGGCCACCAGCACCGGCAAAGCCCTCGATCGTCACTGGCGCAACGCTCGCACCGCGGCCTCGCACAACCCGCTGATCTACAAGGAACGCATCATCGGCGACTGGGAAATCAACGGCACCGAACCGCCCTACGTCTGGCAGATCGGTGGAGGATCGAAGTAAGTCGACATCACGCGGGTGCCAGATACCCCGGCACCTGATCGGCCAGCGACGAAGCACGGGCCAGCAACGCGCCTGGCCCCTGGCTCGTCGCTACGCCCAGGAGTCAACGTCCCTGGGCGCGGCTCTGGATACGCTCGATACCGCCATGCAGCAAGCTGACCTGCCCACCCAGTGCCTGGGCGATGCCCAGCAGATCGGTCGCCACGGCCGGTGACACCTCGTGTTGCGGGTCACCAAAAATCTGCCACACCTCGCCCTGCTCCACGATCCGCCCACGGTCAAGCACCAGGCACGAGCGACCTGAGATAAGCTGACGGCTGACCTGTCTGTAGCTCAAATCTGCAACTGTCGCCTTTGCAGGATCCACAGACTCTACTGCTGACGCACATCGCCTCACTTCCAGCGTTATCGAGCTTGCTCAGCGTGCGCCAGCAGAACGCACTACAACGTGTAGGAAATGCCGACTTGCACAGTTCGTGGCGCACCCGGATAAGCGTAAACATTGCCGAACGCGCCTTCTTCATAATCGCGATCAAACAGGTTTTTCACGTCAAGATTGAGCCGCACCTTGTCATTGATCTTGTAGAAGCCAAGCAAGTCGACAACGGTGTAGCTGCCCATCGAAAACGCAGTGTTGGCGGTTTGTCCGGCGCGCTCGTCGACGTATTTGAATCCGGTGCCCAAGCCCAATCCCTTGAGGGTGCCGTCCTGGAACTCGTACATATTCAGCAGGCTGAAGCTGTTTTTCGGGATGTTCAGCAGCCGCGTGCCAGAGCGCAGTACGTTGTCTTTGGTCACTTCGGCATCGACATAGGCGTAGCCGCCAATCACGCGCCATTCGGGAGTGAGGTTGCCGGCAACGTTGATGTCGAAACCACGGCTTCGCACTTCACCGGCAGCAACGCTGAAGGTGGAATCGACAGGGTCGGTGGTCAGCACGTTACGCTTCTCGATCTGATAGATCGCCGCATCGACACTCAACCGCTGATCCAGTGCTTCCCACTTGATACCCATTTCGTACGACTTGCCCTTCTCCGGCGCAAACCCTCCCCCGAGGCGGCTTGCGCCGGTGTTGGGCTTGAACGAGCGCGCGGTGTCGGCATAAACCGCTAATGTCTCGGTCAAATCGTAGGTCACGCCGATGCGCGGGGTCACGGCGTTGTCACTCGCCTGCCAACTCTTGCCGCCCGGGACATAGGTTTCGTAGTCATGTTCGAAGCGTTCGAAACGCGCCCCTGCCAGCACCTTCAGTTTGTCGGTCAGTGCCAATTGATCCTGCACAAACGCGGCATAAGTTTTGAGGTTTTCCTTGTCGTGGGTCGGCGTACGAGTCAGTGCTGGACGCGACTGGCCGTACACCGGATCGAAGATGTCGATCGGATACGCATCGACAGCACCGCTGGAGCGTTGAATGATCGACTTGTAGTCATAATCTTCGTACTCGATACCGGTGAGCAACGTGTGCTGCAAACCAGCGGTATCGAAATGGCCGGTCAGATTGAGCTGGGTATCCTTGTCGGTCCACTCCAGCTTGCGATAGTTGAAGTTGCGCCCCAAGGTGCGGCCGTCAGCGGCAATACCGTTGGCCTCGACTGCGTTGCCCTTGAGCGAACCATCGAGCCACTGGAAGCCACCACCCAGCGTCCAGTCGTCATTGAGCATGTGCTCGAAACGCAGCTGCGCCATGTTGTTGTCGTTATGCAGTTTGCCAGCGTCTTTTTCGCCGAAAAAACTGTCGCGAGAGGCGGTACCTGCCTGCCTCGGGTAACGTGTAACGCCTCGATCCAGAGGCGCGTTGTTACGCATGAAATCGCCTTCGAAAATCAGCTTGGTCGCGTCGGTTGCCTGCCACGTGAGCACCGGCGTGATACCGTAGCGCTCGGTTTCGACGTGATCGCGGAAGGTGTCGCCGCCCTCGCCCACTACGTTCAGTCGATAGGCCAGGCGCCCTTCTTCGTCGAGCGGGCCGGAAGCATCCAGCGTGCCACGCTTCATGCCCTGATCGTTCAGTTGACTGCCCAAGGTGACGGTGCGCTCGGGCAACGGCTGTTTGGAAATCACGTTGAACGTGCCGCCAGGATCACCCCGACCGTAGAGCATGGTTGCCGGACCGCGTAGCACTTCGAGTCGCTCGATAGTGTTGGCATCCGGCATGTTCGGATAACCGCGGTTGATCGGAAAACCGTTGCGATAAAACTCGCCAGTGGTGAAGCCACGAACGGTAAACGTGGTCAGACCCTGTCCACCAAAATTGTTCGCCCGCCCCACGCCCCCGGCGTAGTCCAGCGCGTCCTGCAAACGGGTGGCTCCCAGATCCTCGACCGCATCTTTCGAGACCACACTGATCGATTGCGGGGTTTCGTGGATCGACGTGTCGGTGCGTGTGGCGCTGGCCGAGCGCGTAGCCAGATACCCCTGCACCGGGCCGTCCGCCCTTTCGTAATTCGCTGTACCGATAACATCGGTTGCGTCCAGCTCAAGCGTTGAGGGTGACACCTCCGTTTGTTCAGCCCATGAGGTAGACGACAATGCTTGCAGCACACAAATGGAAAGCAGGGTTCGACGCATGAAGAGAAAAACCTTTACGAATAGGCCAATGCAGGGAGTGAAACCGCCAAAAACTGCGGCGCATGCTATACAAAATCATTCGTAATTAACACTGATTCCCATTCACGCAGAAAACAATCATCGATAAAGTCATCACTTCATTGAAGCAATGGCCATTGCAGCGTCACTCGCGCCACGGCCGAAATCATCCAGCGCTGCCGACATTGGCGGTGTAGCCGATGACGACGAGCATGGTCAGGAAGTCGTTTGATGATGCCCGCGAGGTTTGCCGGCATTCCCAAGGCTGATTTCCAAATGCGCGTACGGGCGAAGGCCGCGACGGATAAGGAAGAATCGATAGGCAACATTCGTGCTGCACGCGATCAACTTGGGCACACCACCGTAGGCATGACAGAGAAGTACATTCGAATGCGTAAAGGGATGAAAGTCACGCCCACAAAATGACCAGTGGTAGCGAATTGCGGAGCAGAGATAGATTTTTGCGGTGGTACTCGATGCTCTGCCCCGCCGCGTAGGTAAAACAGATCATCAGGCCGCGCTCGTCGTATTCCCAAGCACTGGTTTTGCCGGAGCAGTCGGTATATTTCACGAGTTGGCCAGCGTCGTTGTATTCGAGCTCTTTCTCGTTGCCGTTTGCATCCTTAATAACGATCACCAACCTGCCGTTCGTCTTCAACCAGGTGATGGTGCTCGGCGACCTGCCGATCCGTGCCGCGAAGGCGCTCTTGTACAGGTAGTCGAATACGCTTAGGAGCTCTCCTTTTCAGCGGCTTCTCAATGAATCCTTTCAAGATTTCAGTGATTGAAATTTCAGTAAGCTGGCAGGCCTTCCACTAACAAGATCCCGCGGGTTTCCGACCCTGTGTCCTTTGCAAGTCCCCAGGGGCCCCGCCGGTTTTCTGCCGGGCCGGCTACCGAAGTCGGACAGGTCTGACAGTTCAAGCAGTGACATAGGAGGGCGTGGCCTGTTCATGGGCTACCTAATACTTGAAATACTGGCGCGTTGTAGGTATTGGTCGAGATCAACTCAACGCAAGGAGCGAGACAGTGATCAAAATTCGAGAGGCGACCATTGAGGATATCCACACACTTAGTGATATCGGTATAGAGACGTATCGAGACCACTTCTCCGACATATGGACCCCCTCAGGCATGCAGCATTTCTTGAGTGAAGACTTTTCAGTCCTGGCGCTTCAGGAATCGATAGGGGCACCCGCACGTCACTGTTGGCTCATAGCACTCGATGAAGACGACAGAGCGGTAGGGTTCTCAAAGGTTAACTGGTCGAAGCCGATGCCTATTTCCGGCAAGGCCGGTGCGGAGCTCCAAAAAATTTACTTCCTCAAGACCCAAGCAGGCAAAGGCTACGGGAAACAGCTTCTGCAATTCCTCCGCAAACTTGCCGAAGATCGTAAAGAGCATTTCATTTGGCTCGACGTACTTAAAACCAACGCCAGTGCGAGGCGTTTCTACGAGGGCTTCGGCTTCGAAGTACTAGGTGAGATCCCATTTAGCACCGACAAGACCGAGATCGGAATGGTTGTGATGTGCTGCGACATTTCCCGGTAGGCACGCTCGATCGACTCCCAGTTGCTTGGTTGTCATATTTCGTTACCTGTTAAGCCTAAAGCAGGGATTGAACTAGCGGCGTGTTGCCGATATTGGTGTTGACCCAACTCAAAGCAAGGAAAGCAACATGTCAGACTTCTCTAAGTACACTTTAAACGCGTCGTAGTATCAGAATGAGGATCCAGCCCTCTAGAAACGATCGAACCTCTGCACGTTCGCCAGTACCTAACCTGGCGCAAATCAGCGCCGGTCCGAGCGAACCGTGAAAAGCCCCTCCTCAGGGCGATCTGGAACTACGTGCGGGACAAAGGCTACACATCGCTGGCCAATCCTTGTGCCGGCATCAAGGGCAATAAAGAAACTGGACGAGACACGTACGCCGAGGGGCAAATTTGGATTCTGCAGGGGAAAACAAAGGCGAAGCGCCGGATTGAAGTCACTGGCGAGCTGAAGTTTTGATTGATCGAATCATGCCCCGAAAGTCAGAAGGTAGGCTCGACACGGCTGATCGTTACAGAGGATGGCACACCAATGACGGTGGCGATGTTGCGGAGAAGGTTTGATTTGACCAGAGAAGCGGCCGGCGTCCAGAAATCTGAATTTCAGATGCGGGATTTACGCGCCAAAGCAGGTACAGATAAAGCCGAATCCAGCGGTGACATCTTGCAGGCGAGAGATCAACTTGGGCATACGACGGTGGTGATGACGGAGCAATACATCCGTCATCGCCTTGGCAAGAAAGTCACTCCTATCAAGTGAATTGCGGAGCAACTCCAAAATAGCGGACCAGAAACAAACAAGGGTTTGCATTAGCTTTCGCCCGCAAACCCTTGATTTTAGATGGTGCCCGAAGCCGGAATCGAACCGGCACGCCCTTACGAGCGGGGGATTTTAAGTCCCATGCGTCTACCAGTTTCGCCATTCGGGCGGTAGCGCGGTAAGCAGTCTGAAGACTGTCCAAATAACGATCTGGCAGTTCTGACGCTTGTGCAACAGAGGGGGAAATATATACATCCCGCCCCGCTGAAGCAAGTTCGCAAATCCCCTTTTCAAGACTAAATCTTGCAGGACTGCGAAAATAAAAAAGCTCCGTAGATCATGGATCTACGGAGCTCGTTTAAAGTGGAGGCCGAAGTCGGAATCGAACCGGCGTAGGTGGATTTGCAATCCACTGCATAACCATTTTGCTATTCGGCCTCAAACATCTGATGTTCAGTAGCGCAACATCAAACGTGTAAACTCGTATCTGGAAACAAGATTCTAATCTAGCTTCCAACCCTTTGAAATCTAAGGGGTTTTCGTGTTCCTGAATCAGGAATGGACGCAATTCTGGACTGGTTCGAAAGGCATGTCAAGAACTGGAAGAAAATAATTCCAGATGCGCTAACGCCACTACCCGGTTGCTTTCGAGACTAACACTTCAGCGCCACAGAAAGCGCTACCCACCGCAAGATGCGCGCTGCAACCGCTGCCGATACTCGCTGGGTGTCTCATGCATTTCATGGCGAAAGTGCCGATTGAAATTCGACAAGTTGGCGTACCCCACCTCAAAACAGATATCGGCAACGCTGAAACTGCTTTGCGCCAGCAAACGGCAGGCGCGCTGGACTCGTAGTTTGCGCGTCAGGTCGACGAAGGTATGGCCGGTGGCGCGCTTGAAGAATTTGGAGAAGGCCGGCTCGTTCATGTCCAGCCGCTGGGCGATGACCGACATCCGCAACTCGTCAGCGAGGTCGTTCAGGATGTAGTCGAAGACAATGCTCATGCGCTGGGCCGTCAATGCGTCGAGCATGGGCGCGTATTGCAGGCTGGCGAGCGTCTGTCTCTCGCTGTCGGGGGCCGATGCCAGCAGTTGCAGCAACGACAGGAACAGGCACAGTCGCTGCAAGCCATGGCACTGGCCGATCTCTTCCAGCAGTCGGGCCGCCTTCTTGCGGGTGTTGCCATGAAATTCGATGCCCTGCGCCGCCTGGCGAAACAGGCTTTGTAACTCGCTGAGTTCCGGGACCTTGTCACGCAGTTGCATCAGCATCTGGCCATCGAACTGCAAAACGACGTCACGGCCGGTAATCACCTCGCCTTTGCCCAGATCGCTGATCCAGTCGTGAGGCAGGCCCGGGCCGATGAGGGCGACATGCCCGGCTTCGAATACGCCGATGTAGTCACCAGCCAGTAGCCGACCGCTGCCTTCGCGGATCAGGTGGATCTCGAACTCCGGATGATGGTTCCAGCGCGCCAGGTCGAACGGATAGTCGTGCTCATACCAACGAAAGCTGTGCTGGGGCTCGTTGAGGATGACTTCAAGCGCTGGCGGCTTGTCTGCGGTTACGTGATGGTTCATCACCCTGGCGATTCCGTTTTTGTTGGTTTTATCAAGGTACCGCGAAGCCTGGGACGAGTCGAAGTCTCGGGACGCTGACATGAGACTCGCACTAACGACGCCCGGCGCCTAGCACGTTACATGGCGCCCACTGATACTTTTTTTCCACGGTCAAAAAAGTATCAGCGGCGCGTATGCCATTCATTTGTTCGCTGCTTGGGTAGCTGCAATTCTGTGGTCATCCCGGTGCGGCTATGACCTGCACCGGGATCTACAACAACAATAAAGCTTCTGCCGCCCCAGGCGCAGAGCGGAGATCACGATGAAGATCATTCCAAGCGCGCTTTTTCTGTCCGCCGGCCTGTGCTCTGCCCTGCCCTGCCAGGCAGGTGAAACGGTGACCATCGCCACCGTGAACAACAGCGACATGATCCGCATGCAGCGACTGTCCAAAACTTTCGAACAGCTGCACCCCGACGTGAAGCTCAACTGGGTGGTGCTTGAAGAGAACGTGTTGCGTCAGCGCCTGACCACCGACATTGCCACTCAGGGCGGCCAGTTCGACGTGCTCACCATCGGCACTTACGAAACACCCTTGTGGGGCGCCAAGCATTGGCTGGAGCCAATAAAGGACCTGCCCGCCAGCTATGACCTCGAAGATATTTTCCCTGCGGTTCGCCAAGGGTTATCGGTCAATGACACGCTCTACGCCCTGCCGTTCTATGGCGAAAGCACCGTCACCTATTACCGAACCGACCTGTTCAAGAACGCCGGCCTGAGCATGCCCGAGCACCCGACCTGGACGCAGCTCGGCGAGTTCGCCGGCAAGCTGCATCAGCCGGATAAAGAACAGTATGGGATGTGCTTGCGCGGCAAGGCCGGTTGGGGTGAGAACATGGCGCTGCTGACGACCATGTCCAACGCCTTTGGCGCGCGCTGGTTCAATGAGCAGTGGCAGCCGCAACTCACCGGGCCGCAATGGACTGCTGCCGCCAACTTCTACGTCAACACCCTCAAGCAGTACGGCCCTCCGGGTGTGTCGAGCAATGGCTTCAACGAGACGCTCGCCCTGTTCAACAGTGGCAAATGCGCAATCTGGGTCGATGCCAGCGTCGCCGGCTCGTTCATCACCGACACAACGCAAAGCAAGGTGGCCAATGATGTTGGTTTTGTCGCCGCGCCCACACAAGTCACCGACAAGGGCTCGTCCTGGCTCTATGCCTGGTCACTGGCCATCCCGGCGACATCCAAACACAAGGAAGCCGCCAAAGCCTTTGTGACCTGGGCCACCTCCAGAGAATACATACAACTGGTTGCCGAGACGGATGCCATCAGCAACGTACCGCCTGGCACCCGCATGTCGACCTACAGCGATGCCTATTTGCAGGCCGCGCCCTTCGCCGGCGTCACGCTGAAAATGATGCAGAACGCCGACCCGGCGCACCCTTCGGTCCAGCCCGTGCCCTACGTCGGTATCCAATACGTGACCATTCCCGAATTCCAGGCGATTGGCACGTCGGTCGGCAAGCTGGTATCCGCGGCGCTCACCGGGCAGATGCCGGTGGAACAGGCCCTGGCCTCCGCGCAGCAAAGCACCGAACGCGAGATGAAGCGCGCCGGTTATCCCAAGTAGCAACGGCGTGGCGCAATCACTGCGGGTGCGAGCTTATGTGGCGAGGGGGCTTGCCCCCGTTGGGTCGCAAAGCGTCCCTAAAACCAGTCACCGCGATCTTTAGTCAGCAACGCGGTGTCCGGTTTACGACTGCTGCGCAGCCGAACGGGGGCAAGCCCCCTCGCCACATAGCCCGCTGCTACAGGTTTTTTTCGCAGACTAACGACTGGTTTTGACGCCCTCGATTGGGCAACTCTTTAGCTCTTACGATTGGATGGGAACAATGAAACGTCTAGAAGGAAAAAGCGCCCTGATTACCGGTTCCGCCAGAGGAATAGGCAGGACATTCGCGCAAGCCTACATCCGCGAAGGCGCTACGGTCGCGATCGCCGACATCAACCTGGAGCGTGCCCAAGCCACGGCAACCGAGTTGGGGCCCAATGCTTATGCAGTCGAGATGGATGTGACCGATCAGCAATCCATCGACGCTGCCATCGCCACGGTGATCGCCACCACAGGCAAGCTCGACATCCTGATCAATAACGCGGCGCTGTTTGATCTCGCGCCGATCACAGAGATTTCTCGCGACAGCTACGAACGGCTGTTCTCGATCAACGTTTCCGGCACCCTGTTCACACTGCAGGCCGCGGCCAAGCAGATGATCCACCAAGGCCACGGCGGCAAGATCATCAATATGGCCAGTCAGGCCGGTCGGCGCGGTGAAGCGCTGGTCGCGGTGTATTGCGCGACCAAGGCGGCGGTGATCAGCCTCACGCAATCGGCCGGTCTCAATCTCATTCCCCATCACATCAACGTGAACGCCATCGCGCCGGGGGTGGTGGACGGCGAGCATTGGGACGGCGTCGACGCGCTGTTTGCCCGCTATGAAAACCGCCCGCTCGGGGAAAAGAAAAAACTGGCGGGACAGGAAGTGCCGTACGGGCGCATGGGCACGGCGGATGACCTTGTCGGCATGGCGATCTTCCTGGCATCGGCCGAAAGCGATTACATCGTGGCGCAAACCTATAACGTCGATGGCGGCAACTGGATGAGCTGACTGGCCCTGATATCAGGGCCAGCCAATGCCTCAAAGGCGAAACCGATCCACCGACTGCGAGAGCTGTCCGGCCAGGCTGGACAGTTCATCGGTGGTCGAGGCGGTCTGGTTGATCACCTTGCTGTTGCCTTCGGACATGCCGGCAATCATTTCCACCTGATGTGCGATTTCGTTACTGGCCAGGCTCTGTTCGCCGATCGTGCGGCTGATGTCATTGACCAGCTCCGTGGTATTGAGCGTGGCCTGGAGGATTTCGCGGATGGCGCGCTCGACGTCGGCGGTCACCGCCATGCCCTTGTCGACCTGCGCGACGCCCGCCTCCATGCTGCTGACCGCCTCGCGGGTGCTTTGCTGGATACGCGCGACCATGGTGGCGATTTCCTGGGTGGAGGCGCTGGTGCGGCCCGCCAGGCTACGCACTTCATCGGCGACGACAGCGAAACCACGGCCCTGCTCACCGGCACGGGCGGCCTCGATGGCGGCGTTAAGCGCCAACAGGTTGGTTTGATCGGCGATGCCCTTGATCACCTGAATGATGCTGAAAATCCCCTCGGACTCCTTGTCCAGGGTGCGGATCACCTGGGCCGACTGCTGCGCCGAACGGGCAATCCCGTCCATGTCGCTGACCACTTGATGAATCACCCGACCGCCGTCCTTGGCCAGTTCCTCGGCCTGGTTGGCCATGTTCAGAGCACGCTCGGCATGCCGGGTGATTTCCTCGATGCTCGCAGTCATTTCGCTGGCCGCCGCGGCCATGGTGCTGGCGGCAACGCTTTGCTGCTGGCTGCTGCCCGCGACCTGATGGCAACCGCTGCTCAACCGCTGGCTCATGCCACTTACGCCGTGGGCGTTGCTGCGAACCACTTCGATCATGCCGCGCAGGTCACGCTGCATGGTTGCCAGGCTGCGAATCAAGGTGCTGGCTTCATCCTTGCGGGTGGGCTCGACGATAGGCTCGCTCAGGTTGCCATGGGCGATGCTGTCGGCAATCCGGCTGGCGATCTGCAACGGCCCCATGATGCTCAGGATGACCGAGCGTCCCAGGGCGAGCAGCAGCAACAAGCTGGCAATGAGTACGACACCGAGGGTGAAGTTGGCACTGCTGATGGTTTGCCGAGTGCCCGCGCTTGTCTGTTGAGTGTTGGTTTCGATCAGCTCACTGAGGGTGGCCATCTGGCTTTCCAGTTGGCTGAACGCGTTATTGAACGTACCCAGTTGCTGTTGTGCGGAATCAGGATTATCCAGCGCCAGCCCGACAATGCGCTCGGCGGCACTGATGTACGTATCGAGGCTTGGCTTGATCTTGTCCAGCGCGGCCTTGAGGGTGTCGTTGACCGGCAGCTTGAGGTTGTCACCGAGCATCTCGCGAAAATGCGCGGCATGCTCATTGAGTGAACTGCGCACCTCGGCCTTGCTGCTGGGGCTCTTGCCCAACCCTACCAGCATCGCCGACAGCACATCGGCGCGCAGTGCATCGTGCATCATGTCGGCTTCGAGGTGGTTGCGCAGCGCGGTCATACTGACCTCGTTGTCACTCACCGCTTCAGCCATCCGAGTGTTACCCACATAGCTGACCAGACTCACGATCAGGGCGGTGAGCAAGCCAGTGCCGATCAACAAGATCAAACGTAATTTTATGGACACTCGATGGTTCCCCTGTCGGCAGGTGCGTGGTCGGCTAATTGCCTACTGCTGGGGTTATCGACTGTTCCAACCGGTTACTTAGGTTTATTTCCACGCCAGCCGATTTTTGCGACCTACGGTATGCGCGGGCTCAATGCCCGCGAATGTAGTGCTCAAGTTGCCGTATCAAATCGGCCTGCTCGACGATGGCTTCCTTGACCAGATCGCCGATCGACAGCAGCCCGATCAGTTCCCCGCCTTCCAGCACCGGCAGATGACGCAAATGACTGTCGGTCATGACCTCCATGCAGCGCTCGATGCTCTGCAAACTGTCGGCAGTCACCACCGGTGCGCTCATGATCTCGCGCACCGGCGTGCCGACCGAAGAACGCCCCTGTAGCACTACCTTGCGCGCATAGTCGCGCTCGCTGATGACGCCGACCACCTGCCCTTCTTCGATCACGGGCAGCGCGCCGACGTTCTTCTCGGCCATCATTTTCAGGGCGTCGAGCACCATCTGATCCGGTGCGATGCTGTGCACCTGCTGGTTTTGCACGATCTTCAGTTTCAGCAACTGTGCGGCTGTTTTCATCAACGTTCTCCGATACGGTCCAGGGCGACGGTCAAGCCGCCGCGACTTCCACGACGCCGGCGTTCAAGCGCACCGGCCACACCCGCAGGCGCTGTTCCGGGTACTCCAGGCAGCTGCCGTCTTCAAGACGGAAATGCTGCTTGTAGATCGGCGACGCCACCACCAGATCACCCTTGAGACTGCCGATCAGTCCGCGGCCAATGACGTTCGCGCCAGATTGCGGATCATGGTTGTCGATGGCGTAGAGGGTGCGGCCTTCGGCTTGTGGCAGGTAGAACAGCGCGACCTGGGCGCCGTCGAGCCAGACGACAACGCCGGAGTTGCTGACCAGATCCTGCTGGCTGCACACCGCCTGCCAGGCTTGGGCATTGGCTGCGGTGGCAAGGGCATCGACACGCTGGGTATTGGACTGGCTCATCAGGCATTCTCCTCGGTGACAGGGATAAGGTTGAGTTCGGCGGCCATGATCGGCCGGCGCTGACCGCGCTCCTGGACAAAATGAATGTCCGGGTCCGGGCGTTTATCGTTGACGAAGGTGCGGAAGCGCTTGAGTTTTTCCGGGTCTTTGAGGGCATTGGCCCATTCGCATTCGTAGCGGTTGACCACCAGTTGCATCTGCGACTCAAGTTCTGCGCCAAGCCCCAGGCTGTCGTTGATGATCACGTCCTTGAGGTAATCCAGCCCGCCCTCCAGGCTTTCGCGCCAGACCGAGGTGCGCTGCAATTTATCGGCGGTGCGGATGTAGAACATCAAGAAACGGTCGATGTAACGGATCAGGGTTGCATCGTCCAGGTCGGTGGCGAACAACTCGGCGTGACGCGGACGCATGCCGCCGTTGCCGGCCACATAGAGGTTCCAGCCGTTCTCGGTAGCGATCACGCCCACGTCCTTGCTCTGCGCCTCGGCACATTCACGGGTGCAACCGGAGACGGCGAACTTGAGCTTGTGCGGCGAGCGCAGGCCTTTGTAGCGATCTTCGAGGGTCAGGGCCATTTTCACGCTGTCCTGCACGCCGTAACGGCACCAGGTGCTGCCCACGCAAGACTTCACGGTGCGGGTCGACTTGCCGTAGGCGTGCCCGGTTTCGAAACCGGCCTCGATCAGCTCGGACCAAATGTCCGGCAACTGATGCAACTGCGCGCCGAACAGGTCGATCCGCTGGCCGCCGGTGATCTTGGTGTAGAGGTCGTATTTCTTCGCCACCACGCCGATCGCGATCAGTTTGTCGGCAGTGATCTCACCGCCAGCAATGCGCGGCACGACCGAATAGGTGCCGTTTTTCTGCATGTTGGCCATGAAGGTATCGTTGGTGTCCTGCAACGGCACCAGCGAGGCGTCCATGATCGGCTGGTTCCAGCACGAGGCGAGGATCGAGCCCACTGCCGGTTTGCACACGTCGCAACCGGTGTGTCCACGGCCGTGCTTGGCCAGCAGTTCTTCGAAAGTGATCACCCCTTCTACCCGCACCAGCGCATAAAGCTCTTGGCGGGTGTAGGCGAAGTGTTCGCACAGGCTCTTGTCGACGCTGACGCCACGGGCAATCAGTTCATGCTCGAAGACTTGCTTGAGCAGCCCAGCGCAACCGCCGCAACCGGTGCACGCCTTGGTCTGCGACTTGAGCAGGCCCAGGTCGGTGCAGCCGCCATCGATGGCCGAGCAGATCGAGCCCTTGGTGACGTTATGGCACGAGCACACCGTTGCCGACTCGGGCAACGCGCCCGGGCCCAGGGTTGGCGCGCCGGTGGAGGACGGCAGAATCAGGCTGGCCGGTTCCGACGGCAAGGCAATGCCGTTCTGCATGTATTGCAGCAAGGTGTCGTAATAGCTGTTGTCGCCGACCAACACTGCGCCAAGTACACGCTTGCTGTCGGCATCCACCACCAGGCGGCGATAGCTGGCCGTCGCTTCATCGATGAACTGATAACTGCGCGCGCCCGGTGTCTGGGCATGGGCATCGCCGATGGAGCCGACGTCAACACCGAGCAGTTTGAGCTTGGTCGACATATCGGCGCCCTGGAACGGCTCGGCGGCTTGATTGCACAGCAGCGACGCGACGCCACGGGCCATCTGATAACCGGGGGCGACCAGGCCGAAGAGGCTGCCATTCCAGGCGGCACACTCGCCGATGGCGTAGATGTTCGGGTCGCTGGTCAGACACTGGTCGTCGATCACCACGCCGCCGCGAGGACCAATGTCCAGCGCGCATTGGCGGGCCAATGCATCTTGCGCACGGATGCCGGCGGAGAACACGATCAGGTCGGCTTCAAGAAATTCGTCGTTGGCAAAATTCATCCGGTAGCGGTACTGCTCGCCGGCACTGATCGACTGCGTGCCACGGGACAGGTGCACACCCACACCGAGCCGCTCGATTTGCGCCTTCAGCGCCAGACCGCCCTGCTCGTCCAGCTGCACCGGCATCAGGCGCGGGGCGAACTCCACCACATGGGCTTCCAGGCCCAGGCTTTTCAGGGCGTTGGCGGCCTCCAGACCGAGCAGGCCACCGCCGACCACCACGCCACGCCGGGCATTGGCCGCCGCAGCACGAATCGCGTCGAGGTCTTCAAGAGTGCGATACACCAGGCGCGAGTCGCCTTCGGCACCTTCAATAGGTGGCACGAAAGGATAAGAGCCGGTGGCCAGAACCAGTTTGTCGTAGGCGACGCAACCTTGCGCGGTAATCACCTGGCGCCGGGCGCGGTCGATTTCCAGCACCGGCACACCCAAATGCAGGGTGACGCCCGGCGTTTGATACAGGGAGGCTTCGCCCAGGGCCAGCGATTCGGCATCGCGACCGCCGAAATACTCGGACAGATGCACACGATCGTAGGCACGCATCGGCTCTTCGCTGAAGACATGCAGGCGGTAGTGGTCGAGGGCGCCGCGCTCGATGAGCTGCTCGACACAATGATGTCCGACCATGCCATTGCCGATCACGATCAGCGTTTGCAGTTTGTTCAATGCGGCAACATTGGAATTCATAGTAAGCACCCAGCCAAAGCCAATCACGGATAAAAAAGCAAAAAAAAACGCCTGAAACCTCTCGGTTTCAGGCGTCTTTGCCTGTTCTTCGCGGTGTTCGACCTGGCGCCTTCGCCTGATCCACCGATGTTGCCCACGACCTGCCCGGCCGGTCGATCTTCGTTGATCGAGTGGGCTGCCCCTCTTTTTCAGATGAGGCTGAAGGGAGAATGCAGCCTTTGTGCCAGTCTGCAGCGCATGACTTCCTCAGTTCTGGAAAACCAACGGCTGAACGATGGGAGAGTTTGATAAAGACCGCGCCCCGGGCGGGTCTCATCAGGCGCGAGTCAACTTTGCAGCCCCCCGCGAGCGGGTGGGCGGACGTTGGGACTGAAGGAAGGAACAGCTCAGGAAACCGCTTCGCACTGGTGCATGTTGTCAGGCGTGGCTCTTTAAAAGTGCATGCGCTACACCCTGCCGGGCATTTCCCGGTGCCATTCGGGCAAGCGTCAATGCCGATCTGTAGCAGCTGCCGAGCCTGCGAGGCTGCGTTCGGCTGCGCAGCAGTCGTCAAATCAGTAATTGCGGCTCGTCGCTGCTCAACTTACCGGCCCGGGTAAGCGTTGCCTTCAGCAGCATCGCGTATTTGTATTTTCAGATATATCGAGGCCGCGACCTTTTGGCGCATGCCGCCAAGCCATCGATTAAGCGTTACAGGGCAACAGTTTGTTAACATCCATGCGCTTTTTTTCGTCTGATTGATCAGCCACTGTAGATTCCCGGTCGCTACACAGGATGCTTTTGTTCATGAGTACGTTGTATACCCGTCGCACGGTCCTGCGCGGCATGAGCCTGCTGAGCCTCGGCCTGCTCGCTGGCTGCGATGACAGCAGCAAGCTGTCGTTCAAGTACGGCAAGGACCTCAGTGACAAGATCATGGGGCGTACCTTCAAGCTCAAGGACGCCCAGGGCGAATCCCGGATGCTGACCAGCTATCGGGGCCTGATGCCGATGGTTTTTTTCGGTTTCACCCAATGTCCGGCGGTCTGCCCGACGACGCTGGCCCGTGCGGCACAGGCGAAAAAACTGATGGGCCGCGATGGCGAACGCCTGCAAGTGATCTTCATCACCCTGGACCCCGAGCGCGATACGCCGCAAATGCTCGACGCCTACGTCAAGGCCTTCGATCCCAGTTTCGAGGCACTGTACGGTACGCTGGAAGAAACCGCCGCCACCGCCAAGGAGTTCGGTGTGTTCTATGAAAAGATCCCGAGCGGTTCGACCTATACCCTCTCCCACACCGCGACCAGCTTCGTTTTCGACTCCCGAGGCAATTTGCGCCTGGGGCTGTCCGCGTCCCTTACCGCTAAAGAGTGTGCAGAAGACCTGCTCACCGTCATGGAGGTCTGCTGATGACTTCGATTTGCGCACCACGTATTAAACAGCTGGGTATCAAACAACTGGTCCTGGGTCTTTCCCTGATTGGCATGGCCTGGCAGGTGTCCGCTCAAACCCAGGTGAGCGACGCCTGGGTCCGCGCGACGGTGGCCGGTCAGCATTCGACCGGCGCCTTCATGACCCTGCAGGCCGACAGCGATAGCAAACTGCTCAGCGTGCAGTCGCCGGTAGCGAACACCGTGCAAATTCACCAATCCAGCATGAAAGACGATGTGATGAGCATGAGCCAGGTCGAGTCCGTCGCGCTGCCGGCCGGCAAACCGGTAAGCTTCGATCCCCATGGCTATCACATCATGTTGATGGATTTGACGGCCCAGGTTAAGGAAGGCGGCAAAGTGCCCCTGACCCTGACCGTGGAAAACGCCAAGGGCGAAAAAGAGACGATCACCGTTGACGCCGAGACTCAGGCGCTCGGCATGCCTGATCACAGCAAGATGCATTGAGAGCTCGATCCCAGCCTGTCTGATCGCTGGCTGGTGTTCCGGTGGCGTATGCCTGCCCTCACCTGATAGCCTGAGCACCCTTGCCTGCATGTCTCTGATGGATCATCGGCGCGTGAAGACGCCGCGATGATCACTTCACCCCCATTCAATCAAGACAACGGTGACTCTCTTGATCAGCAGCACCCCCACATTTGCCCGCGATATCGACGGCAAAGCCATTTCTGCCAAGGTTCTCGACGAGGTCCGGGAAGAGGTTCTGGCCCTGGCTGGCCAACAGATCTACCCCGCCCTGGCGGTCTTGTTGGTCGGCGACGACCCGGCCAGCCATGTGTATGTGCGCAATAAACTGCTGCGCGCCAAGGAAGTCGGTATCCGCTCCCTGGAATACCGCCTGCCGGAAACCGCCAGCCAGGCCCAGGTCCTGGAACTGATTGCACAACTCAATGCCGATCCCACGGTGAACGGCATCCTGGTGCAACTGCCCTTGCCGGCCCCTATCGATGAGCAGGCAGTGATTCATGCCATCGACCCGATCAAGGACGTGGACGGTTTTCACCGGGAAAACGTTGGCGGGCTGGTGCAAGGCATCGAAGTGCTGACTCCGTGCACGCCCAGCGGCTGCATGCGTCTGTTGCACGAAACCTGCGGTGATGACTTGAGTGGTTTGCACGCGGTGGTCATCGGCCGGTCGAACATCGTCGGAAAACCGATGGCGACCTTGCTGTTGCAGGCTAACTGCTCGGTCAGCGTGGTGCATTCGCGCAGCGTCGATGCCCCGGCGTTGTGCCGGTTGGCGGATATCGTGGTCGCGGCGGTGGGCCGGCCAGCGTTGATCGATGCCAGTTGGCTCAAGCCCGGCGCGGTGGTGATCGATGTCGGCATCAACCGCATCATCAGCGAGTTCGGCAACCGTCTGGTGGGCGATGTCGACTACGCCAGCGCCCGCACCGTCGCCAGCGCGATCACCCCGGTGCCCGGTGGCGTCGGGCCGATGACCATTGCCTATCTGTTGAAGAACACCTTGATCGCCAGCCGGTTGCAACGCGCGGCACAGGCTCGCGGGCAGCAGCCCGAAGACGACCTGGCGTTAAACTGAGCACAATGCAAACGGCCCACCTGAGTGTGGGCCGTGTCAGTTTTGCACATCCTCTTGTTTATTTCCCCGCGTGCAACACCTGCGTTTGCGGCATCGCCGAAGAGTGGTGGTTGAGAATCTTCCACTGACCGCCCACCTGCTCATATACGAAGGTGTAGCGTGCCTGCACCTGACGGGTCTTGCCATCGGCTTCGGTCAACGTAAAGGTGTAGACGCCACTGTCCATGGCCACGTTGGCGCCCAATGGGCGGATCTCACGGAAGTTGATCAGCCCTACCGGCTTGAGCGCCATGAAGTGATCGAAGTAGTCCTTGATCTGTGCCGGCGTGGTGCGCACCTGATTGGATACCGTCGGTTGCAGCACCGCGTTCGGCGCATACAGGTCGACCACGCTCTGAACATTGCCACTCTTCAACGCGCTGTTCCAATGGTCAAACAGGGCGGCGATTTCACGATCCTTCGCGCTGGTCGGTTGCTGCGCCACGCTGCTGTAAACGTAAGGCACCGCTTCCAACGCCTGAGCCAACGGGGCGGTCAGGGCGAATAACAGGGCGATGGTCGAGGTCTTGAATTTCATTGCGCTATTCCAATGATGGTCGATGGGCACACTGTGCCGCCCTGAACGCGGCCCGCCATCGGCCAACCGGAGCCATTTGCCTATGCCATTCGGCAGATAGCGCCCTGCCCCGCTAACAAGGTTTAATGGCGCCCCTGCCCGAACGGGCGTGCCCGCGCCGGAACCTGCCCCCATGCAAAACCCTGATCATGACCCCGGTAGCGCCCTGGCCATTCGCACTCAATATCGGCAGTCGCAAAGTCGCGCCGCGCGGCTGCGGCTGCTGGTGGATACCGGCCAGGAGCTGACCCAACTGGCTCCCGAGGCCATGCGCCAACGGGTGCTGCAACGGGCCTGCGCCTTCCTGGCGATGGACCATGCGCTACTGCTGGAATGGGACATGGATGCGCAGGTCCGGACCACCGCCAGTCACGGCAGCCGTGATCGTTTGCACAGCCTCGAGCACCTCGCCGACACCGCAATGTGCGCACCGCAATGGCAGGAACAGCCGAGCGCGGATCTGCCCAATGTGTTGCGGGTGCCTTTACGCGGTGGCGATGGTGCCGCCTTCGGTGCGTTGGTGCTGGCCAACAGCGTCAGCATCAGCGCACCGGACACCGAAGACCTCGAATCCCTGCAACTGCTCGCCACGCTGCTCGCCGCGCACCTGGAAAACCAGCGCTTGCTCGACGCATTGGTGACCCGCGAGCGCACCATGTCCGATCTGGTCCACCGACTGTTCCGGGCACAGGAAGACGAACGCAAACGCATGGCCTACGACCTGCACGACGGCCTGGCACAAACCCTCGCCGGGCTGCATCAACGCCTGCAAGGTTTTGCCGGTCGCTGCCCGCCATTGCCCGACGAACTCGGTGCGGACTTACAGACGATTCTTCAACTGGCCCAGCATTGCGTCGGTGAAGGCCGGCAATTGATCCGTGGCCTGCGTCCGACGGTGCTCGACGACTTTGGCTTGCTGAAAGCGGTCGACAAAGAGGCCGATCGCCTGCGCGAGGCGGGGATCAAAGTGAACTGGAATGCGCGTTGCGAAGCACGTTTGCCCAGCCAGGTGGAGATCGCCCTGTTCAGGATCGCCCAGGAAGGCATCAACAATATTCTCAAACATGCGCAGGCCAGCCACGTCGTGCTGGCGCTGCAACTGCATGACGGACACGCCTCGCTGCGGGTGGACGATAACGGCCAGGGCTTTGCCATGGAACAACCCCTCGATACCTGCGGCGCCCGGCACCTGGGGCTTGCCGCGATGCAGGAACGCGCGAGCCTGCTGGGCGGCGAGTTCACCTGCATCAGCCATGCGCACGGCGGAACGCAACTGCGCGCCACCGTCCCCTCCGGCCTGAATGGAACCCCTCAATGACTGACGTTATACGACTGGTGGTCGCGGACGACCATGAAGTCACGCGCACCGGCTTCGTCTCGTTGCTCGCCGGCCTGACGCAATTCGAAGTGGTCGGCCAGGCGTGCAATGGCCAGCAAGCACTGGATTTATGTGAACGCCTGTTGCCCGACATCGTCATTCTCGACATCCGCATGCCGGTGCTCAACGGGCTGGGCGCGGCACGCCTGCTTCAAGAGCGCCTGCCGAGCCTGAAAGTGATGATGTTCACCATGGACGACAGCCCCGATCACCTTGAAGCCGCCATGAACGCCGGCGCCGTGGGCTATCTGCTCAAGGATGCCAGTCGCCACGAAGTGATCGACGCCTTGCAACGTGTCGCTGACGGCGAGCAGGCCCTCAACAGTTCAGTCAGCGCGCAGTTGCTGCGCCGCCTGACCGAGCGCAACGCCAGCGGCGCCGCCCCCGTAACCCTGACCCCACGGGAACGCCAGGTGCTGGGGCTGGTGGCCAGCGGCATGAGCAACCGTGAAATCGGTGCAAAACTCGGCATCACCACCGGCACGGCCAAAGCCCATGTGGAACGAGTCATCGGCAAACTCGGCGCCGCCGACCGCACCCAGGCCGCTGTGCGTGGTATTGCGCTGGGTCTGGTGACCCAGTCATGAAAGTGTCAAACGCCCGCCGCTGGGCCGATCTGCCGTTACGCGGCAAAGCCCTCGTGGTGATTTCCCTGCCGTTGGTGATTCTGTTGCTCTCGCTGGTGCTGATCTACACCACCGAACGGCAGACCGCGCGCGCGGAAGAGGACGTGCGCCGCGTGCTGCTGGTGCAAGGCGATATTCAGGCGGTGCACACCCTGCTCGCCGAGGCCGCCGCCAGCGTGCGCGGCTATCTGCTGACCCATCGCGAGGATTTCCTGCCGGGTTACCGGCAAGCCAAGCCCCTGATCGAATCGGCCCTGCAGCGGCTCGACCGCAACGTTCGCGATCAGCGGGTGCGTAAACATCTGGAGGCGATCACGCCGCTGATCGACACCAAGGTCGAAGGTCTGGTTGAACTGCTCGATGATCGCAACGCAACCCCAGAGTCGATCACCACGATCCTGATCAACAACAAACATGTCCTCGACGAATTACGCGAACGCATCAGCGCCATGCGCACGCTTGAGGACACCCTGCTGGCCGAGCGCACCGCAGCGGCGGCCTCCACTCGACAGCGCCTGTTGTTCTCCACCTTGCTGGCCGCCGTTTGCGGGTTGTTCGGCGCCATTGTCGCGGTGCTGTTTCTGTCCAAAGGCATCGTCGCCCGGGTGCAGCAGGTTCAGCGTAACGCCCAACGGCTGGCACTCGGTCAGCCGTTATTGCCGCAACCGCCGGAGAACGATGAGATCGGTCAATTGGGCACGCGCCTGGTCGAGGCCGGGCTGTTACTGGCCGAACGTGAACGAGCCTTGCGCGACAACGAAGAACGCTTGCGGCTGATCATCGACGGGGTGAAGGACTACGGTATTTTCGCCCTCGACACACGCGGCTTCGTCACCAGTTGGAATGCCGGCGCCGAACGGATTAAGGGCTACACCGAACAGGAGATCGTCGGCCAGCATTTCTCGGTGTTTTATCTGCCGCAAGAATGTCCGCAGCATCCCGACATGGCGCTGCGCGAGGCCACACGCAATGGTCATTACATGGAGGAGGCCTGGCGTTGCCGCAAGGATGGCAGCCGCTTCTGGGCCAGCGTGGTGATTACCGCGCAGTACGACAGCAGTGGCGCCCTGCGCGGGTTCTCCAAGATCACCCGCGACATCACCGATCGCCGTGTTGCCGAGATCGCGCTAAGTACTGCGCGGGAAGAAGCGGAACGCGCCAGCCGCGCCAAAAGCGAGTTTCTGTCGCGCATGAGCCACGAACTGCGTACTCCGCTCAACTCGATTCTCGGCTTCGCACAACTGCTTGATATGGATTCGCCCAAAGGGCAGCGGGCGCAGATCGGTCACATCCTGCGGGCCGGGCAACACCTGCTGACCCTGATCAACGAAGTGCTGGACATCGCCAAGATCGAAGCCGGGCGGCTGCCGCTCAACGTTGAAGCTGTGCCCCTGGCGGTGGTGCTGCAAGAAGCCCTGACGCTGGTGTCACCCATGGCCTGCGACGCCGGCATTCAACTGGTGGAACTGCCGATACTGGCCGCCGACAGCGGGATCGTCGCCGATCGGCAACGGCTGGTTCAGGTGCTGCTGAACCTGTTGTCCAACGCGATCAAATACAACCGGCCCCAGGGTCAGGTGCACATTGAGGTCAGGGTTCATCAACAACGAATTGCAGTATCGGTCTGCGATACCGGCAAGGGCATTGCAGCTGATCGGCAGGACCAACTGTTCAAGCCGTTCGAGCGCCTGGAGACCGACCCGAACGTGGAAGGCACGGGCCTCGGCCTGGCGTTGAGCAAGAGTCTTCTGGAAATGATGAACGGCAGCCTGACCGTCAAAAGCCAACCCGGCAACGGCTCCAGTTTCACCCTGGAGCTACCCTTCGAGCGATTGCCGTCAACCACTGAGCCACCCGCGGCACTGATCAGCCCGCCAACCGCAACGCCCGCCCTCGCCGCCCCCGATTACCAGGGCAAAGTGCTGTGCATCGAAGACAATCTGTCGAGCCTGGCCCTGATCGAAACCCTGCTGCAACGACGGCCACACATCCAGTTGCTCTCAAGCATGCAGGGGCAAATGGGCCTGGACCTGGCCCGGCAACATGCACCGCAGCTGATTTTGCTGGATGTGGCGCTGCCGGATCTTGATGGTTTCAACGTTCTGCAGCGCTTGCGTCTGTCCTCCAGCACCCGCGCCACGCCCGTGCTGATGATCACCGCCGATGCCAGCGACCTCACTCACCAGGCCTTGCTGGAAGCAGGAGCGACCGCGGTGCTGACCAAGCCGATTCATATTCCTTCATTCCTCGCCCACCTTGACCAGCACCTACCGGAGCCCGTGTGAACACCGACCTGCGTATTCTGATCATCGACGACCAACGACCCAACCTCGATTTGATGGAGCAGTTGCTGGTCCGCGAAGGCCTGACCAATGTACTGAGCAGCACCCAGCCGCTGCGAACCCTGGACCTGTTCAACAGCTTCGAGCCGGACCTGGTGATTCTCGACCTGCACATGCCGGAGTTCGACGGCTTTGCCGTGCTCGAACAGCTCAACCGGCGCATTCCAGCCGGCGAATACCTGCCGATCCTCGTGCTCACCGCCGACGCCACCCGCGATACCCGCCTGCGCGCGCTGGCCCTGGGCGCCAAAGACTTCATCAGCAAGCCATTGGACGCCCTGGAAACCATGCTGCGGGTGTGGAACCTGCTAGAGACCCGCGCACTGTATAAAGCCCTGCGCACGCTGGTCCCTGCGGATCAAATCGAGTTGCTGCGTCAGTTAAGGCCGCAGCCAGTTAGCTGATTGCAGGGGCGGAATCACTGACGATTTGCCGCTGAAAGCCAGGTTGCGTGGCTGGTTCGGTGTCCTCACGGCTGGTGGCTGCAGAAAGCCCAGCAAGGCTCGCTGCGTGTCATGCCAGGCCGTGGGGTGTTCCATGTCGAGGAAATGCCCGGTGTTCTCGATGGTCTGAAACTGCGCCTTGGGGGTATGCGCCGCAAACAGACGGGCGTCTTCCACCGAGGTGTACTCGTCCCATTCACCATTGATAAACAGCAGCGGGACTTCGATGGCATCGGCACAAGACACGTAGCAGTGGGTGTCCTGGGTCAGCACCTCATTGACGTGGAAATGCATCTGACGGTATTCGTGTTCGTCCAGGCTGCTGACATGGCGCTCATTGAAACGCTTGAACAGCGACGGCAGGTGCTTGCCGATCGTGCTGTTGATCAAACGCCCGACGTTGCGCCGATCGCAGGCATGGAGAAAGTGCCGCCCGCTCTCCAGATACTCACGCATCGGTGTGTTGATCCGCGCGGCGAATGAACTGATCACCGCCTTTTCGATCCGGCGGGGCCGCTGGGCCAGCGCTACCAAGGTCGCCGCGCCGCCCCAGGAAAAGGACAGCACATGCTGGGCGCGAAAGTGCTCGATCAACTCCAGCAGTATTTCGGCCTCGTCTTCCTTGCGGATCGGTTGGTCATGCCGGTTGTGTTGTTTCGATTGACCGGCGTAGGGCTGATCGTAGAGAACCACATTGAAGCGTGGCCGCAGGTAACGCACCGTTTGCGCAAAGGATGCGGTCGTTGCCAGCGAGCCATTGACCAGAATGATCGTCTTGTCAGCAGCGGCGTTGAGATAGTGCTCGGTATAAACCTTGTACTTCTTACCAATCTCGACGATGGCAGTTTTCGGCATCATTTCATTCTATTCCTTGAACAAATTGGACCAGACACACAGCGTGATCGACTGTCCGGCTTCCTCCGGGCAAGCCTGACAGCACAAACCAGCGACAACGGTACAAGGGCGCTGAGATGAACGCCATGACCAATGAGTCACAACCCGACCAGCGGTTTCCAGTTAAGCAGGAATTCTCCCGTGTGCAAGCTCACAAGCTCGAAAGCATCTGCCCAGACGCTTCGCCGGCATCAGCCTATGCTTGTTGATTGCCCCACCCTTTTCATCTGCCCAACAAGGAGTTGAAAAATGTCGCTAACGCTTTACTACCATCCGCTGTCGGCGTACTGCCACAAAGTGCTCATCGCGCTTTACGAAAACGGCATCGAGTTCGACAGAAGAATCATCGATCTCACGGACGCCGCCGACCGCGCAGAGCTTCAGGCATTGTGGCCAATCGGAAAATTCCCGGTACTTCGCGATCATGCTCGTCAACGTAATCTGCCGGAGTCCAGCGTCATCATCGAGTACCTGGATCGCCTGTATCCAGGTGAACAGCGCTTGGTTCCGGACGATTGGGAGACCGCGTTGGAGGTGCGCTTATGGGACCGGTTTTTCGACAATTATCTACAAACGCCGGTCCAACAGATTGTCAGTGATCGACTACACGCGACCAACGGTGATTTGACCAGGGAACGGGCCACACTTGCGACGGCGTACAGCATGCTCGAGCGCCGAATGGCGTCCAGGATCTGGGTGGCCAGCCCGGACTTCAGCCTGGCCGATTGTGCCGCCGCCCCGGCGCTGTTCTATGCCTGCACACTGGTGCCGTTCCCCGACGACTACCAGCACTTGAGCGCCTATTTCGACCGGTTGATACAGCGACCGTCATTCCTGCGTGTGATCGACGAAGCCAGGCCCTGGTTTTCGTTTTATCCGTTTGCGGATCGCCTTGCACAACGGTTTCGTGAGGCGCCGGATAATGCATGACCAGTCATTGGCCGCAATGCGATCCGTAGACAACCCGGCGTTTGCGATGTTGCTGAAGGGGATTCGCAAGGCTGTGCGGGAGGGATGGGGGTCGTAGGAACGGCCCCTGCGACCGGCGGTTTACCGTTGCGCCAACTCATGCCGGATGCATTGCTCATAATACGTTTGCTTGATGCCGGCAGGCTTGAGACGCGAAGGGCTGTTATAGGTTTGCTCCGTGATGCCCATGGCCGTCATGCGCATCCACGGCCGGGGAAACTTGCGCGATTGCAGCTTCTTGCGTGCTCCGTAAAGCGTAAGCCCGGAAAGTTTCGAGGCTTGCGCGCCCTCGGCTATTTCCGAGCCCCAGCTGCATACATAGCGAGAGTTCTTGCTCAGTTCCTTTGCCTGGGCTCCAAACGAGATAACCACCAGGACAAACGTTGCAGTCATCCATACCAAAGTCCGCATATCGCCAATGCCTAACCTGCTGAAAAGAAAGCGAGTTTGACAACGAACCAGAGATCGGGGGGCCAGCAGTTTGCCTCATTTCATCACTGATTCTCTCTGCCAGGCCCGATGTAAAAGATCGATGACTTCCTGATCCGACGTCTGAGTAAAGTCCGTGTACCAATGGCCGATCGATACCAGCCAATCGGGGGTGAGCGGGCAAATCAGCTCGTCCACTTCGTCGCGCAGTGCCTCTGCCGTTTCCATGGGGGCCACCGGCACGGCGACGACGATGCGCGATGGTGCTTGCAAGCGCACGGCCTGTATCGCAGCCATCATCGTGGCCCCTGTCGCCAGGCCGTCGTCGATCAGAATCACCACCTGATCCTTGAGTGCCAAAGGCCCGCGGGATACCCGGAATAGCTGCTCGCAACGCAACATTTCCTGCGTTTCCTTCGCCACCACCGCGTCGAGCGTACGCTGGTCGATGCCGTTAGCCCGCAGCGCATCGTCATTGACGATTTGAATGCCACCGCTGGCGATAGCACCCATGGCGAATTCCTGGTGGGACGGCACCCCGAGCTTGCGGACCAGCATCAGGTCCAGGCGAACCTCCAGGGCCGTGGCCACTTCATAGGCGACCGGTACGCCGCCACGGGGCAAGGCCAGGACGATGACATCGGCTCTTTTAGCGTATTTAAGCAACGGTTCCACCAGGCTTCGGCCGGCATCAACCCGGTCATGCAAGATGGTTTGCAATGAAGGACTGTGATTCATCTGAAAACCTCCCTGGGGTAGGAACCCCGAAACGGGCAAGTCAATTTCGCCAAGGATGCTTGCGACTACACCGCCAGAACGCTGCAAGGCACCTGGTACAGAATATGTTCGGTCGTGCTGCCGAGCAGTTTCTCCAGGCTGCCGTATTGCGTTCTACCCATCACGATCACATCTATCTGGTGTTCGTGGGCGAACTCACTCAGCGCCGACACCGGATGCCCCGTGATGAAATGCCGGCATTCAGCGGGCACGCCGAACCGGGCGGCCAACTTGAGGAATGAGGTTTCCAGGTCCTTGCGCAATTCCCGGGTAAGCTCCGATAGCGTCAGGCCACCACCCAGATCCGCCAGAAAAGCGGCCGGAATGTCACACGCGAACAGCAGATGCAACTCGGCATTGCATTGCAGCGCAAGGGCAGACGCCTGCAGGATGATCCGGTCATTGAGTTCGCTGTTCGAAGGCTCGGTATCGACAACATCAACCGCGGCCACCACCTTCTGCGGCAAGGCATGGCTTTCGGCGCCCACCAGATAGACCGGCACCGGACAATGGCGCAACAAACGCCAGTCCAGCGGCGTAAAGAACGCGCGCTTGAGCACGGGCTCATGCTGGACTTGCTTGATCAACAGATCGGGGTGCATTTCCGTGACGTGATCAAGGATGTCCTGGCGCATGTTGTCGGCCCAGGCGACCTCGGTTGTCACCTCGATCCCCCTGCCCTGCATTTTTTCCGCCTGTTCCTTGAGCCAGTCGCGGTGTTCCTGCAGGTAGCTCGCCCGAGCCACTTTCCGGTCGCCTTCTTCAAGTAACGAGAGAATGTCCAACGAGGGGATCAGCGCCGCAATATGCAAACTCGCTCCACTGGCCTTGGCCACGGCAGCAGCATGGTTGAGCGCGGGAGACTGGCGCAGGAGCGGGTTGATGATCAGTAATAACCGTTGATACTGGCTCATGATCTGACTCCAGACAGCGATAGCGTTTTCGCCAGGTCAACACAACCCGGCTTCAGCCCAGACTCCCCCCTTAAAGCCTCTTGGGCCTTGATTCATATCAATTCCCTGTGGGCGTCATTGAAGGTGCCCACTTGGGAAAGAATAGTTCACAACGGTGTTGTGGAAATGCCCACCGGATGGTCGATGGCTCGGGTTTGTTTGTGACCCAAGAATCGGTCTCCCAGTCCCAAGAACAAACAACTCCAACATGGCCTCGACAGCATGCACCCGCAAAGACTGACCCTGCACAATGAGTTGCACGCGCGCCCTTCGCTGTATTTCGACGAGCCCGCCCACGTGTTTCATCTGGCGTTTCTGGCTAATGACGGGCAATGCGACACCCTGCTGAGTCGCTGCTGCCCCGGCCCCGTCGACCCGGATGCGGCCCAGGGCATCACCCGGCTGGAGGGGCATGCCTTGAAATGGGAGCGACACGCGGAGTTCCTGACGCTGACACTGGTGGTGCCCTCCTCCAGTCAGGAGCCTGACTGGAGCCAGCCCCCCAAGACCTTGATGGACCGCGTCGAACCCTTCATGCAGCACGTGATCAACGCCGTGCAGATTGTGGTGCGCAACGATGCGTCTTTTTCCGGCGATCTGTCGGTTTATGGATTCAAAGACCCTTGCGGCTCATGCATAGGCGGTGGCGATGCGACGGTCTGGAGCGATTTTCGCCTGAGCGAGGACGGCACCAACCGTTTCCTGTTCGTCAACAAGCGCCTGAATGCCTATCGCCAAGGCCGGATGATCCGCCGTCTGCTGGAAATCGAAACCTACCGCATGATGGCGTCGCTTTCCCTTACCACCGCGAAAACCTTGAGCGCTCAGCTCAACGTCTTCGATAAGACATTGGTCAACCTTTCGGAACGTAACGCCGGCCCCGATACCGGCAATGCGAAAGCGTTGTTGACTGATATCGCCAGTCTGTCGGCGCAAGTGGTCAGCAGCACCGCGAAAACTAGACACCGCTTCAGCGCCACCCAAGCGTATGCCCAGCTGGTTTTCGAGCGTTTGGACGAACTCAGGGAAACTCACGTGGGCGATTGCCAGCGACTGGGGATCTTCATCGAAAGACGCTTCAAACCTACCGTCAGGTACTGTGACGTCACCGAACAACGCCTGGAGCAACTGGCCAAAAGCGTGGCCAACCTCGGGGATCTGCTGCAGGCGCGGGTGCAGGTTGAAATGGAAGAACAGAACTCGGAAATCCTGAGCAGCCTGAACGCTCGCGCCGATACCCAAATCAAAATCCAGCGTGCGGTCGAAGGCTTGTCGATTATCGCCATCACCTATTATTTGCTGAGCCTGTTCAAGCTGTTCTACTCGGGCCTGCACACCCTGGGCGCGGACATTTCCGCGCGGGACGCCATGCTGGCCATGACCCCGCTCGCGCTGTGCATCCTGCTGTTTATTTTGATCAGGATCAGAAAGGCCAAAGAACACTGATCAATCGGTTGGCGGCGTTCAAGGCTTGCGCAACAGGTAGGTATCCATGATCCACCCGTTGGCCAGCCGCGCCGCCTTGCGCACCCGCTCAATTTCATCGGCCACGTCTTTGAGCTTGCCGCTGATCAGGATTTCATCCGGCGTCCCCAGATAGGCCCCCCAGTAAATGTCTGTCTCCTGATCAGCCACGTGATGGTAGGCATCTTGCGCATCCAGCATTACCACCAGGCTGTCGGCATCGCTTACCTGGCCGGCCGCCAGCCGTCGGCCGGTGGTGATTTCAATCGAGCGGCCGATGCTGTTCAGCGGCACCTTATGTTGCGCCGCCAGCGCCTGCACGCTGGTGATGCCGGGAATCACCTCGAACTCGAACACACAACGACCAGACGCCAGAATCGCCTGCAGGATCCGAATGGTGCTGTCGTACAACGCCGGATCGCCCCACACCAGAAAACCGGCGCACTGGTCGTCGGTCATTTCCTCATCGATCAGTCGCTCGAACGTCTGCTGCTTGGCACGGTTCAGGTCTTCGACGCTGGCGTTGTAGTCCACTTCGCCGCGCTCACGCTCAGGGCTATTGGCTTCAACGAAGCGGTAGTCGCGATCGGTGATGTAGCGCTCGCAGATCTCGCGACGCAGATCGATCAGTTTGTCTTTGCTCTGGCCCTTGTCCATGAGGAAAAACACGTCGACCCGGTTCAGCGCCTTCACCGCCTGCATCGTGATGTAGTCGGGGTTGCCGGCGCCGACACCAATGACCAGAAGTTTTTTCATCACAGCGCTCCTTCAGGGTCCATGCCCATCAAGCGTAGCCGCCAGCGACCGTTGAACCGCAATTCGATGGCCGACAACGGTTCGACGTCGATCTGGTTGAACGCCGCACCCTGCAATACCTGCATCAGCGCGGCGCGAATGACAAACGGATGAGTGATGGCAACGATATGCTCCGGTGTCGCCTCAAGGGTCTTCAACCACGCGGCTACCCGCTCACCGAGCTGCGCCACCGATTCTCCACCGTGGGGCGCCGACGTCGGATCGCTGAGCCAGGTCTGAAGCGTCTCGGGTTCGGATGTTTGCAAGTCGTCGATCGACGTGCCCTTCCAGCGTCCGAAATCGCAATCCCCCAGTGCCGTGACAATCTCCACGTTGTCGCCAAACAGCTCAGCGGTTTGCCGGGTCCGCCGTTCAGGGCCGCAGAGTAAACGGGGGGCTCGCTTGAATAGACGACAGCGCGAGCCCTTCGCCGATTGCCAATCCATTTCCACGGGTTCATTCGTAGGAAAACGCGCCAGTTTCTGTGCGACGGTTCGAGCGTGACAAATCAGGGTCAAGCGGGTTGCCTGCACGAAGGTTCTCTCTGTCGATGGGATTAAAGATGGCGCGATGCCACGAACGATCGGCTCATTGTGCCGCAAGAGGCGCACTCTGGGCGCCTTCCTTGTAGCAGCTGCCGAGCCTGCGAGGCTGCGTTCGGCCGCGTAGCGGTCGTAAAATCAGGCACTGTGATCCGTCAGGCACACTGTGCACTCAGGGTTTACGACTGCTTCGCAGCCGAACGCAGCCTCGCGAGCTCGGCAGCTGCTACGGCGTGGGCTCACAACGCCCATTTTATTCCTGAGCTGGGTCGATATCTCACACCTCTATGGGCGATGTCCTACAAAGCCTGTCGACATCCACTCAGCCCCGCACGCACGGGGGTTTTGCCCCATTTTAGTGCTTTCAAAATCCGCACAAAAATTCACTAGACATGTAGCACACGTTACATAAATACTAATTTAGCGTTTTATGAAATGAAACCGACATACCCATCCAGCAGGAGCCCGGATGCCCCCTCTCAGAGACCTGATCACCGAGCCCGGCCTGGACTTCACGCCGTCGGAACGCAAAGTCATACGTGCCTTGCTGGACCAGTACCCGCGTAACGGACTGGGCCCGATGTCACGCTTGGCCGAACATGCCGGTGTCAGCGATCCGACCATCGTGCGGCTGGTAAAAAAGCTGGGTTTCAGCGGTTATGCCGACTTTCAGGAAGCCTTGCTCAGTGATATGGATCACCGCCTGCGCTCCCCCAGCACCCTGTTGCAGCCCCGCGCCCAACTCAAAAAAGATGACCCCTGGAGCCATTATCTGGCAGACAGCCATCGGGCACTGGTAGAAACCCAGGCCCTTACCCAGCCAGAAGATGTGCGGATTCTGGTGGAGTGGCTGCTCGACACCCGCCACCAGGTCCACTGCTTTGGCGGTCGCTTCAGCAGTTTCCTCGCCAACTATTTGCTCAATCACCTGCGCCTGTTGCGGCCCGGCTGTTTCGCCCTGGAAGACAACGCCCAATTACCGGACCGGTTGTTTGACGTGCAGCGTCAGGACGTATTGCTGGTGTTCGACTATCGCCGCTATCAGTCCCAGGCCCTGCGGGTCGCCAATGCCGCGAAGAGCCGACATGCGCGTGTCGTGCTGTTCACCGACATCTACGCATCACCGCTGCGGGAAATAGCTGACCTGATCATCAGCGCACCGGTGGAATCGGCGTCGGCCTTCGACTCGATAGTGCCGGCGCTGGCCCAGGTTGAAGCACTGATTGCCTGCCTGACCCTGCGTAGCCCCGATCTGGCCGATCGCCTGGAAGGCATCGATGCCCTGCGAGCCGACTTCGACACTCACCTGCTGGAGGATAAATAAGGATGTTCATGCTCCCCCACCATTCGCCCCGGGACTTGCCGTTTGCCGCCGACCACACCGCGCTGTTGCTGGTGGACATGCAACGTGCCTGGCTCGAACCGCAGTTCGACCCACACCTCAACGAACCGGATGCCGACTACTTCCTGACCCGCGCCCGCACGCAGGTGGTGCCCAATCAACGCAGGCTGCTCAATGCCTTTCGCAGCGCCCGGCAAAACGTGTTGCACACACTCATCGAAAGCCTCACCGCCGATGGCCGTGACCGTTCGCTGGACCACAAACTCTCGGACATGCACCTGCCCAAGGGCAGCCCGCAAGCGCAAATCATCGAAGAGCTGACGCCGACCGAAAACGAAATCGTGCTGCCCAAGACCTCTTCCGGGGTGTTCAACTCCACCAGCATCGACTACGTGCTGCGCAACCTTGAAACCCGCCACCTGATCATCGCCGGCATCGTCACCGACCAATGCGTCGACATGGCCGTGCGCGACGCCGCCGACCGCGGGTATCTGGTAACGCTGGTCGAAGATGCCTGCGCCACCTACACCGAGCAACGACATCACGCCTGCCTGAATGCTATCAAGGGCTACTGCTGGATCACCGACACCCAGACTGTGCTTGGCCGGTTGCAGGAGATCCAGCCATGAGCGAACGCCTGTCACCCCTGCCCATGACCACCATTGTCACCACCGACCTGATCGGCGTGACACGCGGCCGTTCCTTCCCCACCGACGAACTCGATGCCTATCAAGTGGCCGGTTGCGGCTGGGTGCCGGCCAATAGCGCCCTGACCCCGCAAGACATCATCGCCGCCAGCAACCCTTGGGGCGCTTATGGGGATTTACGGCTGATTCCCGACTTGAGCAGCCGGGTGACCGTCAACAACGGCCCGGATGCCGACGCCCCGGCGCTGGACTTCATTCACGGCGACATTCGCGAAACCGATGGCCGTCCGTGGGGCGCCTGCCCTCGTACGCTGTTGCGCAACGAAGTGGAGCGCTATCGCGACGAGTTGGGTTTGCAGATCAACGCCGCGTTCGAACACGAATTCAACCTCGACAGCGGCGCGGCGCAGCACCTGGCGTTCTCTCTGGAAGCCCAGCGCCAGGGCGCCGAATTCGGCGGCTGGCTGCTCAGTGCACTGCGAGCCGGCGGCGTCGAACCGGAAATGTTCCTGCCGGAATACGGCAAGCACCAATACGAAATCACCTGCCGCCCGGCCCTTGGTGTCGCCGCCGCCGACCGCGCGGTGAACGTGCGCGAGATCACCCGTGAGATTGCCCGGCAAATGGGCCTCAGCCTGAGTTTCGCCCCCAAGACGGCCGAGCATGCCGTGTGCAACGGCGTGCATTTGCACGTGAGCCTGCAAGACATGGCCGGCCAACCGGTGATGTATGACGCCGGCACCGCCAACGGCCTGTCGACCCTCGGCCAGCATTGGGCCGCCGGCGTTCTGCATTACTTGCCGGCGCTCTGTGCGTTCACCGCGCCAACGCCGATTTCCTATGAACGCTTGCAGCCCCATCACTGGAGCGCTTCCTACGCCTGCCTCGGCCAACGCAACCGCGAAGCGGCGCTGCGGATTTGCCCGACCGTCAGCCTGGGCGGCAAATCCGTGGCGATGCAGTACAACCTGGAATTTCGCGCCATGGACGCCACCGCCTCACCGCACCTGGCCATGGCTGCATTGCTGATCGCCGGGCGCCTGGGTATCGAGCAGCGCCTGGCGTTGAACGCCATCACCGATGAAATCCCTGACTCCCTGAACGAAGAGCAACGCCATGCCCGCGGCATCGTCGCCCTGCCCGCGTCGCTGTCCCGGGCACTGGATTGCCTGCGCAACAGCGAGGCGCTGATCGAAGCCCTGCCGAGCGCGTTACTGGACACCTACTTCGCCCTGAAAACCGAGGAACTGACGCTGACGGAACAGCTCTCGCCCGCCGACCTCTGTGAGCACTATGCGCGCCTGTACTGAATCCGCCGAACTGGGCCTCTACACCCGGCCTGCCTACACCCTGAGCCGGGAAGCTTCCGAGCACCCGCTGATTCTGGTGTGTGAACACGCCAGTCGTTTTATCCCGGACCGGTTAAACGACCTGGGCCTGAGCGAGGAGGCCGCCCGCGAACACATCGCCTGGGACATCGGCGCCCTGGCGCTGGCCGAGGGTTTGGCCGAAGCACTGGGCGCGACCCTGTTGGCGGCCAACTATTCGCGGCTGTTGATCGACCTCAACCGCCCGCGCCACGCGCCGGACAGCATTCCGTTGCAGAGCGAGATTTATCAGGTGCCGGGCAATCGCGATCTGGACGAGGCCACCCGTGAATACCGCCGGCACTGCCTGTTCAAACCGTTTCATGCACGCCTGCAAACCTTGATCGACGCCCGTGTGGAGCAAAATAAACCGGTTCGAGTGGTGGGGATTCACAGTTTCACGCCGATATATTACGGCCAGCCACGATCGCTGGAAGTCGGCGTGTTGTACGGCCAGGCCACGGAATACGCCCAGCGAATGATCGACGGCCTGAGCCGGCACCCATTGAAAGTCGCCGGTAATCAGCCATACAAAGTCGATCCGCTGGGTGACATGACCGTACCGGTTCACGGCGACGCACGCGGGCTGGACTCGGTGCTGATCGAGGTGCGCAACGACCTGCTGCGCACCTCTGAGGACGTCAGTCGCTGGACCGACTATCTGGCGCCACTGCTATAGCAACAGCTTCAAACTCGCAGCGTGTAGCTGCTTATATCAAGGAGAACGGCTTCATGGACATTGAAGAATTCGGCTACAGGCAAGAGTTGAAACGTAGCCTGTCACTGACCGACCTGGTGGTGTACGGGATGATCTTCATGATCCCCATCGCTCCGTTCGGCGTGTATGGTTACGTCAACGCCGAAGCACCCGGCATGGTGCCGCTGGCCTACATCATCGGCATGGTGGCGATGCTGTTCACCGCCCTCAGTTACGGCAGCATGGCCCGGGCCTTTCCGGTGGCGGGCTCGGTGTATTCCTACGCACAACGCGGCCTCAACCAACATGTCGGGTTTATCGCCGGCTGGCTGATGCTGCTCGATTACCTGCTGATTCCGCCGCTGCTCTACGTATACGCGGCGATGGCGCTGAATCATTTGTACCCGGACATCCCGAAAGTCGGTTTCATCCTGGCCTTTCTGGTCAGCGCCACTTTCGTCAACCTGCGGGGCATCACCTTCACCGCGCGGATGAACATCATTTTCCTGCTGGCGCAACTGGTGGTGCTGGGGATCTTCCTGTTCTACGCCTGGACTGCCTTGCACAGTGGCGGCGGTAACGGTCAGCTGACCCTGGCGCCGCTGTACAACCCCGAAACCTTCAACTTCGCCCTGCTGATGCAAGCGGTGTCGATTGCGGTGCTTTCGTTCCTCGGTTTCGATGCCATTTCCACCCTCGCCGAAGAGATCAAGGGTGATCCGGGCCGCAGTGTCGGCAAGGCTGCGCTGATTACGCTGCTGGTGATGGGCGTGATCTTCGTCGTGCAGACCTGGATCGCCACCGACCTGGCCGCCGGCCTGGGCTTCAAGTCCGCCGACACCGCGTTCTATGAAATCGCCGAAATCGCCGCCGGTAGCTGGCTGGCCACCCTGACCGCCGTGGCCACCGCGCTGGCCTGGGGTGTGGCGGTCGCCATCACCTCCCAAGCGGCGGTTTCGCGACTGCTGTTCGGCATGGCCCGAGACGGCAAACTGCCAAAAGTGCTGGCCAAAGTGCACCCGAAACACAACACACCGTACTTGAGCATTTATCTGGTGGCGGTGCTGTCGCTGGTGATCTGCTACCTGTTCATCAACTCGGTGGACACCCTCACCTCCCTGGTGAACTTCGGCGCCCTGAGCGGCTTCATGCTGCTGCACCTGACCGTGATCAACTACTACTGGCGCCGGCAGCAATCCGGCCAGGTGATCCGTCACCTGATCTGCCCGGTCATCGGCTTCATCATCGTCGCGGCCATCATGTACAACATGGGCGTCGATGCGCAGAAACTCGGCCTGATCTGGATTGCCCTGGGCCTGGTCTATCTGTTCTTCCTCAACAAACTGGGTGCCAGCACCGCACTGCCCGACCCAAGCAACGGCTGACAAGAAAAAGAGCAACGTCTGACATGATTTCAGGCGACTGCCGATTTTACGCGTGGAAACCGACAGTGATAGTCAGGTTCGGTGCAAGCCGCCGAACCCTTTGATACAGGAGTATGTCCATGCTGGTCTTACGTCCAGTCGAGTTAACCGACCTGCCCCAGTTGCAGCAACTGGCGCGTGACAGTCTGGTGGGGGTCACGTCCTTGCCGGACGACACCGAACGCCTGAGGGAGAAAATTCTCGATTCCTGTGCTTCGTTCGAAAAAGACGTCCAGGGCCAAGGTCCGGAGAACTATTTCTTCGTGCTGGAAAACCTGACGACTCGCCGTCTGGTCGGCTGCTCGGAAGTGCTCGCCACCGCCGGGTTCGGCGAGCCGTTCTACAGTTTGCGCAACCGCCATTTCACCAGCGCCTCACGGGAGCTGAACATCGAGCATGGGGTGCCGGCGTTGTCGTTGTGCCAAGACCTCAGCGGTCACTCTTTGCTACGCGGTTTCCATATCGACTCGGCACTGGAGCGCACGCCATTTTCCGAGTTGCTGTCCCGGGCGCGGCTGCTGTTCATCGCCGCCCACCCGGCACGTTTTGCCGAAGCGGTGATCACCGAGATCGTCGGTTACAGCGACGAACAGGGGCAATCGCCGTTCTGGGATGCGCTGGGCAAGCATTTCTTCGATTTGCCTTACGTCGAGGCCGAGCGGCTTTGCGGCCTGCAGAGCCGGACATTCCTCGCAGAATTGATGCCGCAATACCCGATCTACGTGCCGATGCTGTCGCAGGCTGCACAAGATTGCATCGGCCGGATCCACCCCGATGGCCAGGAGGCCTTCGACATTCTGGAGCGCGAAGGCTTCGAGACCAACAGCTACATCGACCTGTTCGACGGCGGCCCGACGCTGTACGCCCGCACCTCAAGCATTCGTTCCATCGCCCAGAGCCAGGCCGGCACGGTGCAGACGGGCTCGCCCATCGACGCCCGTGGCAGTTACCTGGTGAGCAACGATTCGTTGAAGGACTACCGCGCCATCGTCGCCGAGCTGGACTACAGCGCCGGGCAACCTATCGCCTTGAGCGCCGAGATGTGCGCGGCCTTGAACGTGACCGACGCCAGTGCGATCCGGCTGATCGCCCTGTGAGCGACAACCGGCCCCGAGCCCAACGACAGCGCCCGAGCAGGCGCGAAGAAGGAGCTGCATCATGATTTTGCGCCCGGTTCAAATGACCGACCTGCCCGCTTTACTGGATTTGGTACAACGGGCCGGCCCCGGGTTCACTACCCTGCCAGCCAACGAAGAGCGCCTGACCCACCGGGTGCGCTGGGCCCAGCGGACTTTCGCCGGACAGGTCGAGCGCGCGGATGCCGACTACCTGTTTGTGCTCGAAGACGATGATCAGCAAGTGGTCGGCGTCAGTGCCCTGATCGGGGCCGTCGGTCTGCGAGAGCCCTGGTACAACTACCGGGTCGGGCTCACGGTCAGTTCATCGCCGGACCTGGGTATTCAGCGCCAGATCCCCACGTTGTTCCTCAACAACGAAATGACCGGGCAATCGGAAATCTGCTCGTTGTTCCTGCGACACGATCAACGTTATGGCAGCAATGGTCGATTGCTGTCGCTGGGGCGTCTGCTGTTCGTTGCCGAATTCCCCCAGCTGTTCGGCGACAAGCTCATCGCCGAACTGCGCGGCAGTGCCGACGAACATGGCTGCTCACCGTTCTGGGACAGCCTGGGCCGGCACTTCTTCAAGATGGATTTCAGCCATGCCGATCACTTGTCGGGGCTGGGCAGCAAAGCGTTCATCGCCGAACTGATGCCGCGCCAGCCGCTCTACACCTGCCTGCTTACCGAACAGGCCCAGGCGGTGATCGGCAAGCCCCACCCCAACACCGAACCGGCGCTGAAGATCCTCACCGCCGAGGGGTTTGCCCATAAGGGTTACATCGACATATTCGATGCAGGCCCGGTGATCGAAGCCCCGGTGTCGAGAATCCGCGCGGTGCGCGACAGCCAATCATTGGTGCTGGCCATCGGCACGCCCGACGATCAGGCTCCGGTATGGCTGATCCACAACCGTCGCCTGGAAAACTGCCGCATCACCACCGCTCGGGCGCGGCTGGTGGGCAATAGCCTGGTGGTCGACCGCCTCACCGCCAAACGCCTGCAATTGCAACCCGGCAGCTCGGTCCGTGCGGTGCTGATGCGCAACCAACAGCAGCAGGCTGTGGCGGCGTAAGCGGTCAGTAGAGTTTGAACGCATCATCCCGCGGCACCCGCTAGCCCTCAGCCGTCAGCCGTCAGCCGTCAGCCGGGCGACAGGTTTCCCGGAATTGCGCATAAGCCGCGGCAAACTTCAGCTTCATCACTATCAATCAACACATCAAATAACAACTAACAACATAAACTAACAATCGCCAAATTGCGTTTAAGCGAAGCCTTCCTCCATACTCCAAAGACATTAACCAATCACGCAATGTAGCGCCTCATGATCAGATCTTTAATTTCCAAAAAACTTCACCTGACCGAAATAACCTCACTCATTAAAACTTTCGACATGACAGCAGAAGTCAAAGACCTGATCAGCAACTTGAACGCTCAACCAGAGTTCACTACAACCGTTTCTCGTCGTGCAGCGATCATGAACATTACTAACCCGCACACAGGGACCATCACGCTGCATTACACCGACATCGGCAACATCAGCATCAAGACACCACAATCCCGATCAGCACCGTCACCGCTGTACTCAGTTCCCGGACAATGTGTTTTGTTTGCGATCAAAAACCAGTCTTTCATGACCCATCGATACACCATTGAAGATAACCGCCTGATAATGAACGACACCATCATCGTTGATGAAAACAACCCATTGGCGATCGATGGCACACAGACATTATTCGACTGCGCTCCAATAACCCAAGGGCACCCTGCATTTATTGGCAGTATCAACCTGCCAGACAGAAGTGCAGATATCAGTGTGTTTGATCGTACCTCGTTGCGCAAAATTGCCTGGTTCCCGCATGACGATAGCGCCGCACGTTATCTGGTGAGCCTTGAGTTGCTAGAAGCCGCCCAAGATCCCGGGGAGGAGAAAGTGGCAGAAGAATTGATTTATCACTACCACCCCGCCGTGGCATGGAAGGCGTTTCAGGTGCTTTACCAAGCCAACCGGCAGGCCGCGCTGCATTACATACCGCTATTGAGAAATCTGCAAAACCGTCGCCTTGACCATTTGCTCGATCAGTTCAAGGAAGCGGCATGAAACTGAAGACATTTATTGAGCGTATGTCGGCTTACGATCTGCAACGTGACAAGCCAAGAATAGTTGACGATCTACGTCGACTGGCTACAAACCGCACATTGCTGAGCGAGCACCTTTATACCGCCATACAGAGCGAAGGTTTCAGTACCCGAAACAATCTTTATAGCGCTTATGCATTTGTACTTCACTACAACGAACTGTTTACTGTTCGCCTGGGATTCTGGTCGCCGGTCACGTCACAAGACGAAAGCGAAACATTCATCTATAAACTGAACCACACCCACGATTTTGAACTCTACGCGGTGGGTTACAGCGGCGACGGGTATACAACTATCACCCGAAAAATACTTGATCACACGCCGCCAAGAGTCGGAACAAGACCCACTCTGGGTGAAGAACAGGCACTTAAACTTGCGCCCGGTGAAGTTCTGCACATGCTTCCATTGCAAGATGTACACAGACAACTTCCGCCTCAAACAATGTCCGCATCGCTGAGCTTGCTTATCCACCCTCAGCGTTCGGTTAAAACCGGAGAAGCCTGGTGCTTTGACGAAAACCATATGCCGACTTACCCCGGCATAGCTACGCAGGAAACAGCGCTCTTTGAAGATACGCTGTCACTGCTTCAATATGGGTAGTCATTCGCTATCCAAATAAAACCAAAGGAAAACTGTATGAACAAGCCAATGAATAACTGGAACGAAACCCCACTGCTACGCGCAGCTACCAACGTGATCAACACCCCGGTCAAGACCACTATGGAAGCCCCGTGCTCCGGTTTCATGCCTCGCTATAACGTGGGCAATATCCACGAAATCAAACAAATCTGGAGTGTGCCAACCAAAGGCTGAAAGCGCTCTCGTTAAACGTACTACCAGGCTGCAGACAGAAAAGGTCTGCAGCCTTTTTTTAATCTAGCAATGGCATTGACGAAAATACCGCTTCCACCGACAAATTCGTCATCATCCTTTACCCGCCCGCGTGATAGCCTTTTGTTCCTTCGGCGTTGACACTTTTGCTCAAGCCCTTCCATTCCTTTATATGGTGGAACTCGTATGTCCAGGCTTTCTCATCAAGATTTGCGCCGTAATTTCCGCCAACTGCTCGCTTCCGGCATCTGCTACCACACGGCCTCGGTCTTCGACCCGATGTCGGCACGCATCGCCGCCGACCTGGGTTTTGAGGTGGGAATCCTGGGTGGTTCGGTGGCGTCGTTGCAGGTATTGGGCGCTCCCGATTTTGCGTTGATCACCCTCAGTGAGTTCGCCGAACAAGCCACCCGCATCGGCCGAGTGGCGCAATTGCCGGTCATTGCCGACGCCGATCACGGCTACGGCAACGCGCTCAATGTCATGCGCACCATCGTCGAACTCGAACGCGCCGGCGTGGCCGCCCTGACCATCGAAGACACTCTGCTGCCGGCGCAATTCGGTCGCAAGTCCACCGACCTGATCACGGTCGCCGAAGGTGTCGGCAAGATCCGCGCGGCCCTGGAAGCCCGGGTCGATTCGGAAATGGCGATCATCGCCCGCACCAACGCAGGGATCCTGCCGGTCCAGGAAATCATCAGCCGCACCCAGCATTACCAACAGGCCGGGGCCGACGGGATTTGCATGGTCGGCGTGCAGGATTTCGATCATCTGGAACAGATCGCCGAACACCTGAGCGTACCGCTGATGCTGGTCACCTACGGCAACCCGTTGCTGCGCGACGACAAACGCCTGGCCGAATTGGGCGTGCGCGTCACCATCGACGGCCATGGCGCCTACTTCGCCGCCATCAAAGCCACTTACGACAGCCTGCGCGAACAACGCCAGATCTTCACCCAAGCCTCCGACCTGAACGCCACCGAACTGACGCATACCTATACGCAGCCGGAGGACTACATTCGTTGGGCCAAGGAGTTCATGAGCGTTAAAGAGTGACGGCACAAGCGCCCTCACCACAGCGCTCGCGCGTCTGTGGTGAGGTTGCGGTCAAGCCATCTGCGCCTCTTTCGGTTCAACCTCCGGCGCCACCTCAAACCGATCCGCCAGAAACGGTGTGATATCCAGCGGCAACGGCTCGTTATTCACCAGTTTGTCCAGCACCACGCCGGTAATCGCCGAGGTCAGGATGCCGGTGCGGAAATGTCCGCAGGCATTGAGATAACCCTGCACGCCTTTCATCGGCCCGAGAATCGGCAGTTCGTCCGGCGAACCAGGACGTAACCCGGCCCAGCAACGTTTCAGGTTGATGTCGACGAGCGCAGGAATGCAGCGCACCGCGCCTTGCACCAGACCGCTGATTTCAGGGTAGGTGGTGGTCACGTCGAAACCTTTGTCTTCGGTGGTGCTGCCGATCAGGATTTCGCCATTGTCTTTCTGCGCCACGTAACAGTCGCTGGTGGTCAGGCAACCGCGCAGGATCTTCGGCATGCGCTCGGTCAGCAGGATCTGGCCCTTCACCGGTTTCACCGGAATGCGAATGCCGGTGGCATGCTCGCTGAGGTCGGCGGCCCACGCACCCGCAGCGTTGATCAGCGTATCGCAACGGAACACACCGGCCTCGGAGGTCTGCACGCCAGTGACCTGCGAGCCGTGGTGCAGCACCCCGGTGACGTTGGTGTTGAAATACAGGTCCACACCGTTTTGCCGCGCGCCTTCGGTGTAGGCATCGGCCAGGCGGAACGGGCTGACCTGATGGTCGCAGAGAAACTCCAGCGCCCCCCTCGCCTCATGGCTGACACTTGGCTCGGCTTCGCGCAGTGCCGCTTGATCGAGCCAGCGCACCTGATCCGCCAGGTGCGGAATGCACGCCACGATGTGCTCGGCGTAGAGCCGGTCTTCATCGTCGTAGATCACGAATTTCAAGCCGGTCTTCTCGAACTTGAAATCCATCCCGTGATTGTCCTGCAGCTCCCGGTGCAAATCCGGGTACATCGCGTTGGACTGCAAGGCTAAATCGAAGAACGACTGCGGCAGGATATGCGGCGTGCTGGAGTCCACCGCCACCGCCGCGCCCTGGGCTTCGCGCTTGCGATTGGCCGACATCATGCGGAAGAAAATCACCCCGCAGCCCAAGCCCACCGACTCACCGATCGCCCACAAGCCACCGGCCGAAGCACGGGTCGCGTTGCCGGGTCGCTTGGCGTCGATCAGCGCGACTTTCAGGTGTTTGCGCTTGGATAACTGATAGGCGCAGGACGCCCCGATCACACCGCCGCCGGCGATGATCACGTCGTAGAACTTACTCATGGCTTGCAGCCTCCGTGCCGACAGACTGGAATGCTGAAAAAGGAATCGGATCGACGGGAAAGCGCGGTCGCAACCAGCCCACATCTTGCCGCCCGGTGGCTTCGCGCAAACGGTCGGTGCAATAACCGACGCACATCCGCCCCTGACAGTCGCCCATGCTCACGCGGGTGCGCATTTTCAGACTGGCCAGGTCTTGCACACCCTGCTCCAGCGCCCGATCGATATCGGCGCGGGTCGCGTGCTCACAGCGGCAAATCACCGTGTCGGCGACCGGCAATGCGGTCTGCCCGGCACCGCGTTCGGTGTAACGGTCGACGGCGGCGCGAAAGCGCACGATGGACTTGAGTTTCGACAGGTAACGGTCACGTCTGACCCGCGCCAACTCCGCGTCCAGCACGTCACGTTGCAGCAGGATCGACACTGCTGCGATTCGTCCCGCGAGCATGGCCGCCTCGCCACCGCGAATTCCGCCCATGTCACCGGCCAGATGCACATGGGGTTCGCTGCTTTGCTGCCAGACATTGGCGCTGGCCCGTAGGTAGCCGTCATCGCTGAAGCCGTGGTCCAGGCCCATTTGCTGGCTGAGTTGGGTGCGAGGAATGAAGCCATAGCCGACCGCCAGGGTCTGCGCGGCAATCCGTTCAGCGCGGCTCAGGTCTGGCTCCCAGGTGCTGGAGTACGGCGCAACGGTCACTGATTTCAACTCTTCCTCGCCTTGAGCCTCGACCACGCCCCAGCCATAGTGCATGGGAATGCCGTGCAGTTTCAGGTATGCGAGCATGCTCAAACCGTCGAGGAACAACTGCGGCTTGTTCAATAGCGCGAGGCTTTCCCGGGCGATCTTGCCGAACGCGCACGCCTCGTAGACTCCGGCGACGCTCACCCCCGAAGCGTGTAGCTGGCAGGCCACCAGCGGCAACAGCGGACCGGTACCAGTAATCACCACCGGCCCCTGGGGTTGAACGACGCCGCTCTTGATTTGCAGTTGCAAACCACCCAGCAGAATCACCCCAGGCAAGGTCCAGCCGGGGAACGGTACGCTGCGCTCATGGCAACCGGCAGCCAACAGCAGCTGCGGGTATTGGACCTCCTGCAAATGCTCATTGACGTCCAGCACCACCAACGCCCGGGTACCTTCGGCGCCGACCACGCGGTGGTTCAAGCGCACGTCGATCAGGCCCGACTGCTCGTGGAATTCTCCATGCAGTTTGGCCAGCACTTCCGAATAGCGCGGCCCCAGGTAATCCAGTTGCACGTTATCGCGCAAGGGGCCGCGATAGACCACCCCGCCAAGACGCGAAGCCTCTTCGAGCAAGGTACAACGCACACCATGGCGCGCCAGTTCAATGGCCGCGGCCATACCCGCCGGCCCGCCGCCGACGATCACCGGTTGCAGGCTCATAAAACCTCCTGCCCGGCGATACGGTTGACCCGGGTTTCGATGCTCATGCCCTCACGCACGATTGTCTGGCAGGCGCGCCGTTTGTGGCGCCCATCGATTTTCACCAGGCAGCATTGGCACACGCCCATGCCGCAATAGGCACCGCTGATTTGATCGTGATCGTTACGGGCCACCTGGCGAATGCCCAGTGATTGAATGACCGTCAGGACGGTTTCGCCGATGGCGGCGCTGACGGTCTGGCCATTGATGCACACAGTCATATCCGCCCGCACCAGTGGCTGGATATCGAAGGTTCGGTTTATGCGTTGCATTGCGATTGTTCATCCGTGAAAGGTTCAGGTGAGATTCTTCAGCTCCATGCTGCACTACACCTTGCGGGCCACCTGACTGATAAAACGGGAAGGTCTGCACTGGTACTTCGACAACGCATCAGCTGCGCGCCCAAGCAATGTAGTCGATACCGCGAGATGGGGCTGGATCGTTTTATGTTAGGAAATATCGCCGAAGGAAATATTGATCCAGGCCAGTAAAAACACCTGAGCCGACGAACTAATCTGCAAACACCGTCTTCGCCGCCCGCAGCGCAAAAAAAGCAAAACGCCGCTTCTACCGGAGGCAGAAGCGGCAGAGGCCAAATGCCTCGAAGGGATCAGTGCATGAACAAGGCAATCAGAATGATGATCGGGATCGGCACGCCGAGCAGGAACAGCAGTAATGAGCGCATGGGGGTTCTCCTGGGTTAGCGAACAGGTGGTAGCGTCGTGGTCGTGGTGGTGGTCACATAGGCATCGGCCTCCAGATACTCCACGGCATCCCGGCGACGACCGCCGAAGGTCGCGGCGAGGCTGGCGAAAAACGCACCGGCCAACAGCGCGATAAACATCCACAACGCCGTCCATGCCGCAACTTTCGCGGCAGTGTCAGCCGCTTGTTGCGCGGCCAGTTTGGCGTCGGCCACGGCTTTTTGAGTACGGGCATACACTTCATCGACACGACGCTCGGCGTCCGCTTGCGTGAGGTTGGTCCGCTGGGCCACCAATTGCGCCAGATAAGCCCGATCTTCGGTGGCCAATTGACCGTCGTTGCTCAGGCTGCGCGCGAAGATGCGGGTGACGGTGCCGTGGGTGGCGTCATCACTGACAGCCACCGGGCGGTCATCGCGAAACAGACTGTCGATGAAGTAACCGTACGGATCATTCGCGGGATTGCCGATAGCGCTGCCGGCAGCCTGGGTCATGGCGCTGGCGGCACCGCCGGCGACCACTGCCCCGGCCCGCACACCACCGCTGACGACGCTACTGACCGAACCGACCACCAGGGTCGCGGTCACCAGCGTCGCCACACACCAGGCCAGGAAGCCATGGGCCGTGTCACGGAAATAAACCTCATCGCCGTGCATGAACGCCCACTTCACCCGCAAGCGGCCGGCGATGTAACCGCCGAGACCGGACGCCACGATCTGTGTAAAGGCCAGCCAGACAATCGTCGAAATACCCAGGCCCTTGGCACTCATACCTTCATTGGCCCACGGCGAGACCGCCGTGAAACCCAGGCCAAAACCGAGCAGTACGAGGATCAGCGACAACGCCGCGGCCGCTGCGGCCCCGGCGAAGATTGCGGGCCACGAGACGCCCGATAGTGTGCTGGACTCTTCGGCGACAGGATAAAAACCATCGGGGGATCTATTCATTGTTGTTGTACTCCAGGCAGTTGTTACAACTCGTCAAAGGAGCCGTTGCAGACAGCGTGCCAGTCGCACCACTTAAATAAATCTTTGAATTTCAACAAGTTGAAAACAATGAACTTCTCAGGACCATGCACTTTGCAAGGAGCCGACGCTGGCGGCGGGTTTTATGCATTGCGCCAACCGAACTACTTGCGCTTGTAACTCTTGTTGCCGCTGGGCGTCAGGCAATACACCCCGCCTCTGGGCCCGGTGCAGAACGTACCGGTGCCGCAGGCGCAGCCGTCGGTTTCCTGTAACAGCGTCTGCGGCCGCGCCTGGCTTTTTGTGCCAAACATCGCCGAACAGCTTTTCTTTGAACCGCTGATGGAGCCGTCATTGCACAGGAACAGATCGCCGTCGCAACGATCAATACCGCCCTTCTTCCCGGAACACGGTGTGTTGGCAGCCCACGCAGATGAGCCGAACAGGCATACCAACAACAGAAATATTGGCATCCAGCCACGAACCATTAAAGTGCGCACAGTGCAGCTTCCCTTTAGAGTCATGGCTGGATGATATCAATGTTGCGACCAGCCTCACGAGACCACATGAAAGTTAATTTAATCAGCCGCATGTAATTCTTGGCAAAATGCCTCAACTTCGTATTGAACCGATTATCAGGCAAGCCCTATGACCCGTATTTTGACCATCGAAGACGACGCCGTGACCGCCCGGGAAATCGTCGCCGAACTGAGCAGCCACGGCCTCGAAGTGGATTGGGTCGACAATGGCCGCGAAGGCCTGGAGCGCGCCGTCAGCGGCGACTACGACCTGATCACCCTCGATCGCATGCTGCCGGAGCTCGATGGCCTGGCGATTGTCACCACCTTGCGCACCATGGGCGTGGCCACGCCGATTCTGATGATCAGCGCCCTCTCCGACGTCGATGAACGCGTGCGTGGCTTGCGCGCCGGCGGCGATGATTACCTGACCAAACCATTCGCCACCGATGAAATGGCCGCCCGGGTCGAAGTCTTGCTGCGCCGGCAGAACACCGTGACCGCCCAGGCCACCACGTTGCGCGTGGCCGATCTGGAGCTGAACCTGATCAGCCACGAGGCCAGCCGCGACAGCCAGTTGCTGACGCTGTTGCCCACCGAGTACAAGTTGCTGGAATTTCTGATGCGCAACACCGGGCAGATTCTGTCGCGGATGATGATTTTCGAAGAAGTCTGGGGTTATCACTTCGACCCCGGCACCAACTTGATCGACGTGCACATCGGCCGTCTGCGCAAGAAAATCGACCCGCCAGGCAAAGTCCCACTGATTCGGACCGTGCGAGGCTCGGGTTATGTCATTGCTGAACCCCTCTAAAGGCTGGCGTTCCTCCAGCAGCCGTTTGCTGGCGCTTTACAGTTCGCTGTTCGTCGCCTGGAGCGCGATTCTCATGGGGGTCATGTATTACGAGGTGTCCAACTACCTCGACACCCTCGCCAAACACTCGCTGATGCAACGTCAGCATCTGTTTTCACGCTTCCAGGGCGAGCAACTGGTGGATGCCCTCGCCGCCAGCATGACCTTCGACATTCGCGGCATCGATGCCTATGGCCTGTTCGATGACCAGCAGCGCTACCTCAGCGGCGCCTTGCGCCAGATCCCCGAAGAACTGCCGCTGGACGGCAAAATTCACATGCTCGGCGATTGCGCCGAATCCGACGACCCGACCCTGCCCGCCGACAGCTGCGACGCCGTCGCGACCCGAACCCTGGACGGCCGCTGGCTGGTGCTGGTGCGGGACAACGGTTCGTTGTTTGCCGTGACCCGGATCATCCTGCACGCGCTGTTGTGGGGCGTGTCGCTGACGATTTTGCCGGGCATCGCCGGCTGGCATTTATTGAGACGGCGCCCGCTGCGGCGGATCCGGGCGATCCAGGCCAGCGCCGAAGCCATCGTCGCCGGCGACCTGACCCGGCGCCTGCCGTTGTCCAATCGCCGTGACGAACTGGACATGCTCGCCGCCATCGTCAACGCCATGCTCGAACGCATCGAGCGCTTGATGCATGAGGTCAAGGGCGTGTGCGACAACATCGCCCATGACCTGCGCACGCCGCTCACTCGCCTGCGGGCGCAGCTGTACCGGATTCAGCAGCAGGCCGATGAAGGCTCGACGCTGGCCGTGCAACTGGATTCGGTGCTCGGCGAGGCGGACACCTTGATGGCGCGTTTCCGTGGCTTGTTGCGGATTTCCGAGCTGGAGGATCGTCAGCGCCGTTCGGGGTTCGTGCGACTGGACCCGGTGCCGTTGCTGCGGGAGTTGCATGACTTTTATCTGCCGCTGGCGGAAGAAGGCGAACTGACCTTTGAACTGCAAATGCCCGAATCCTTGCCCGGGCTCAACGGCGACCGCGCTCTGCTGTTTGAAGCCGTGGCGAATTTGCTGAGCAACTCGATCAAATTCACCCCGCCGGGTGGCCAGGTGATTTTGCGTGGGGTGAATGACGCGGGGCACACGCGCATTGAAGTGCTCGACTCCGGCCCCGGGATTGCGCCGGCCGAGCGCGAGGCGGTGTTTCAACGTTTCTATCGCGCCGAAGGCGGCAACCCGCAAAGCGGATTCGGCCTGGGCCTGTCGATCGTCGCCGCGATTGCCAGCCTGCATGGGTTTACGCTGGAGGTGGACAGCAGTGAGTTAGGGGGCGCGCGGTTGGTGCTCGATTGCCGGCAGAACCTGATTCCCCAGGCTTGATACTTGCCTGTGTTTAACAGTGAAACGGGGCTTGTTTAAGTGCCCTCAAGGATACTTCCTGAAAGCTACAAAACCTTGCGTCGTTGCCTACGGCTGCGCCAGAATCCGCCGGCTTGTGCGCCTTGGGGCCGCTCGGTAACTTGATCCCGTCACTGCCCATCAGTGATCGGGTTTAGTCGCCCGTGGTTGTTAGTAAGGTGCATAGCGCATCATTCAGTCAGGCATTTCAGTCCTGTGCTTAATGGTGGTTGTGCGCAGGGCGCCCTCGGGCGCGCCGGTTTTGCTAACTTCCCCGGTCGACTAACCTGCGCACAGCTGCCTCCATTCGTTTAGTCGCGAAGTGGCTGCGGCTCCATTTCAGGAGTTAGCAACTATGTTCAAAGTAACACCCAACCCACCGGACACCGATCCAACCTCCCCGTACGAACCCGATTCAAAGAAACTCAACGAGGCCGCCGAGCGGGCTCTCGACTTCCACTTCCCATCGAACGCCGACATCAAAGCCACCACGCGTAAACCCAGCAAACTGTTTGCCGTAGCCCCAGAGGCCACGGCCGAAACCCTGGCGGTGTTTCTGGTCGAGACCCTGGCCTCGGTCGATGTGATGGTCCACCAGTTGGTGGATCATCTGGAGGGTGAGTCGCGCTATGCCCTGCTGGGTATTTCCAACAGCATCATGGTGGCGGAGATCACCGCGAACCGGGTGCTGGATAAGATTGATCTGCCCAAGTAGAGGCAATCTTCTGCGGAGAGTGGGTAACTGAGGCTGGCTGTGCAGCGGTCCCTTGTTCGGGGGCGTTGCGCAGTCCAGCGGCAGCAAGCATCCACTAGAGACAGGATGGCTGAATGAATGCGTACCCTTTTTGTACTGAACTCTCAAAACCAAAAGATCGCATTGCCCGCCAACTGACGATAACTCTGGCGTGCAAAGCATTCAAAGTACTATCAACTGGCGATTAGCATCATTCTAAAAACATATAAAGACCTGTCAAATATGACAGTAGACCAAGACTAAAAAGCAGGCAACCATTCATGGCACACCCTGATATAAACGATAAGCAGGTATTGCTATGAATTCGACCAAAGTTACTGCAACCGGGTATCTAACCGGCGACTCCTCAAAGTACGGCCATTTCGAAGCGACTCAGAAAACCGTGCGCTACCCATCCTATCCGCCACCGCATTCAGAACTAAGAATTATTGGCATGGATCCTTTTAATGGTGGCAGCCACGGTGTAATTCTTGTGATAAAGCGTAGTGAAATAATCAAGGGCGAATACAACATAGCCGAAGACACAGATATTACTGCGATCTATAATGCTGGCGAGCCATCCTATTTCGACAACAACGGCACACTTAATATCGAAGAATTCAACTCAGAAAAACAACATATCAAAGGGCAATTTAATTTCAAATCCGGAAAAGCTGAAATAACTGTTTCTGGCGAATTCGAACTAACTGGATTTGACAGTACTGTTTAGTACAAATAGAAATACCCTGCTCCCTTCAAGCCCGCTCCCACAGGATTTGCTTGGGCCAGCAGGGTTCAATACCCCGGAACCTCGCGCAAAAACTCTGACAGGTCGGTGATCGGCGGTATGGCCGGAATGTCGAAGTACATCTGGATCACCCAGCCCCGGTGATAGCTGGCGTGGTTGACCACATGCAACAGCATGGCGCCGGCACTCATGACCCCGCTTTCCCCCGACATGGAGGTGAATTCGATGGGTTTATCCAGCGACTCCTCGGTCTGGGCCGAGCTCCAGCCACAGAACCATTGATCAATCTCCTGTTGCGCCATTCGCAACTCGGCGAGCTCGGTATGGAGCAGGCCATGGGAGGTCTTGAAGTCGTGCCCCCGGCCCTCCAGATGAGCTTGCCAGATGCAATCCACCACATAGGTGTGGTTCAAGGCGCCGATCATGTTATTGAACACCGACACCCGTTTGCGATTGAGTTCCTCAGGTGGCAGCGCCATGAGGCTGTCGAAGAGTCGCTGATCGGCCCAGCGCTTGTAATCGGCGAGCATGCGGGCAGTGCGTACGTTGATCATCAAAGATCTCCCATAGCGATGGGCGCATTGCCAAGAATAGTCCTCGCAGCTGGTTGCAGCCTAAACCCTGATCATCGGTTGCGCCGCACGACTTTGTAGCAGCTGCCGAAGGCTGCGTTCGGCTGCACAGCAGTCGCTAAACCATACGCTGCGGGTGGGTCAGATAAACCACGTGCGCAGGATTCACGACTGCTACGCAGCCGACGCAGCCGAACGCAGGTTTCGCCAGCTGCTACAGAGTTTCATTGCGAATTAAACGCTGCACCACCCGTTCGGCCAATGCCAGGCAACTGGTCAGCCCCGGTGACTCGATGCCGAACAGATTGACCAGGCCCGGTACGCCGTGGACGTCCGGGCCGCTGATGATGAAGTCGGCGGCCGGCTCGGTCGGCCCGCTGATTTTCGGGCGGATGCCGCTGTAGGCCGGTTGCAGACTGTCATCGGGCAACGCCGGCCAGTAGCGCCGGATCGCCTGATAGAAGCCGTCGCCACGATGGGGGTCAACGCGATAATCGATCTGCTCGACCCATTCGACATCCGGCCCGAAACGCGCCTGACCGCCCAGGTCCAAAGTCATGTGCACGCCCAGCCCGGCGCTTTCCGGTGCTGGATAAACCAGATGCCGGAACGGCGCCGGGCCACTGAAACTGAAGTAACTGCCCTTGCACAGCCAGGCCTTGGGCACGTGCCGCGCCGACAAGCCTTCGATCCGGCTCGCCACCTCAGGCGCGGACAGTCCGGCGCAGTTGATCAGTTCACGACAGCTCAAGGTCATCGGCTGGGCCCCACCCATGTGCAGCTCGAAACCCTGCTCGGTACAACGGGCCGATGCAAACGGCGTATGAAAGGCTATCGAGGTGCCCCAGGCTTCGGCATCGGCCTGAAGCGCCAGCATCAAGGCGTGGGAATCGACAATCCCGGTGGACGGTGACCAAAGCGCTGCAACACAAAACAACGCCGGCTCAAGCGCCCGTGCCTGACCGGCATCCAGTAATTGCAGGTCATCGACACCGTTGCGCCGGCCTTGCTCCAGCAACGCCTGCAAGGCATGGCGCTGACGGTCATCGGTGGCCACGATCAGCTTGCCGAGGCGCCGGTAATCGACACCGCGCTCATCGCAGAAGGTATACAGGCGTTGCTTGCCCTCCACGCACAATTGCGCCTTGAGACTGCCGCTCGGGTAATAGATCCCGGCGTGGATCACTTCCGAATTGCGCGAGCTGATGCCCACGCCAATCCCCTCGCCCGCCTCGACTAGGATCACTTCTCGTCCGGTCCGGGCCAAGGCTCTGGCCACCGCCAGGCCGACCACGCCAGCCCCGACTACCACGCATTCGATATCGACGCTCACCTGCCCTCCACTCATTCAAGCCAGCCCTGGATGCGATAATCGATCAGGCTGGAGGATATCGCCAGCATGAACTCATACGGTCTGCTACGTGGCGTTCACACTATATGTTTAATTTCCCATTTAACGATCATTCAAAATAACAATTAACTGTCATTGACCTGAACACTTTCCAACTTCCCCCCTTCAACACAACCTTAACCGGCTATCGGCGATTGACTTTGCCAACCTGCCTGAGTAAATTGCGCCGGCCGATAACAACGGCTTTTTTCAACTCACAAAAGAATTCAATGGACACAGTATCTAGTCGCTGTCGGATGACTGCTCACACGCAGGATCTGGCACATAACCCAGACAATGACGGGCCTCGACTTTTCGGTCGGGTGAGCTGCGCTAGAGCTTGAGGCTCCACCGTAACTTGCCTCACCGGAATCATTCCGGCCCAGAGGCATGTTATGAACTTCAAAACCACTGTACTGCCGGGCGTACGCGCCTTTGCATCGACCATGCGGGTCACGCCCTGCCGTGAGCGTCTGCCGACGACTCGGCTCTGCGCCCCGTTCTCCGCCCCTTCTACCCACGCCAAGGTGCGCCCTCGTGCCAACTGGCGTGTCTGCCCGACGACCGGCCGGCTTCAGCAACGCTGGAGCTTCGACGACAGTCAGGACCCACAAAGTCGGCGCATCGCGCGCCTCTTCCAGCAGGCGAGCCTGATGCTCGGCCTGTCTATCGGGGCATGCATTTTCAGTTGATCTGAAGGCACTTTAAAGTCCCTCCGGAACGGTTTCCTTAAACGGGAATCCGACAACTTCTTATTGCCCGTAAAAATCTGAATTATTGGAATTAGTTGCGGACCATCAAGTAACACCACAATCACGGGTGTTATTCAGATACCACGAGCCGGGTTCCGGGTCTTCAATAAATGCAATACGAAACAAGGGAGAGCCCTCATGTCGGGAACTACTCTACTGATCAACCTCGCCGGCTCCATTGCCCTGTTGCTATGGGGCACTCATATGATTTCTTCGGCGCTGTTGCGCGGCTTCGGCACGCCGCTGCGTCAGTGGCTGGGCCACAACCTGAACAACCGCTGGATGGCGTTGTTGTCGGGGATCGGTATCACCGGGGTCTTGCAAAGCAGCACCGCCGTGAGCCTGATGGCGACCTCGTTCACTGCCGCCGGGACGCTGGGACTGGCGCCGGCCCTGGCGGTGATGCTCGGCGCCAACATCGGCTCAACCCTGGTGGTGCAGTTGCTCAGCGTCGATGTGTCGATGCTCACGCCCAGCGTTTTGCTGGCGGGCCTGATCGTCTTTCGTCTGCGCGATGACTCGCGCTACGAAAGCGTCGGTTGTGCACTGATCGGCCTGGGGCTGATGCTCCTGGCCTTGCACATGCTCGGCTCCACATTGGCGGAAGTCGAAGGCACGCCGATCTTCCAGCTGATCATGCAGAGCCTCGAGGGCGATCTGGTCATTGCGCTGCTGGTGGCGCTGATCCTCACCTGGCTGTGCCACTCCAGCGTGGCCGTGGTGTTACTGATCGTCTCGCTGGCCGCCACTGGCATGCTCTCGGCCAGCACCATCGTCGCGCTGGTGCTGGGGGTGAACATTGGCGGTGCGCTGCCCTCGGTCATCAACGCCGGATCGAGCGTCGGCCGACGCCTGCCGCTGGGCAACCTGCTGGTGCGTGCGGTCGGTGCTCTGGCGGTCTTGCCGTTTGCCGGATTGCTCGCTCAGGCGCCGCTCGCGCCCTCGACCCTGGTGGTGTGCCTGCACACCGGTTTCAATCTACTGCTCGCGTTGGTGTTCATCGGTCTGACCGACGTACTCGCCAATGCCCTCACCCGACTGCTGCCGGCACCTGAGCGGGATGTCGATCCCGGCATGCCGTGCTATCTGGACGAGGCCGGCCTGGAAGTGGCCAACATCGGCCTGTCGAATGCCGCTCGCGAAGCGTTGCGCATGACCGACATGTTCTCGACCATGCTCGGCCGGATGCTGCAGCTGTTCCACACATCGCTACCGGCCTGCGCCGATGAAGTGCAGCGGATCGATCAATCCCTGGACCTGCTCAGCGCGGCGATTCGCGCTTATCTGGCCGACATCGGCAAGGAAGGCATCAGTGACAGCGATGCCGATCGTTCCCAGGAAATCCTCACGTTCGTGATCAACCTCGAACATGCCGCGGACATTCTTTCCAGCAGCCTCACGCAGTTGGCCATGCGCCGCTTGCGTCGGGGTGAACAGTTCTCGGCCTTCGAACTGGGCAACATCGCCCCGCTGCACGACGCCGTTCTGGAAAGCCTGAGCCTGGCGATCACCGTGTTCCTGCGCGAAGACATCGCCACCGCCCATCAACTGATCCAGCGCAAGGAGACCGTCAGAAGGCTCGAAGCCTGCGCCAGCCGCGAGCACTTTCGCCAGTTGCAGGAAGACAAAAGTACCTGGGCGCAATCCGGTGATATTTTCCAACGGGTACTGCGTGATTACCGGCGCATGCATCACCACATCGCCGCCCTGGCGTATCCGCTGCTCGAACGCGCCGGTGAGCGCTCGGTCGAGAGCATCGATGCTCCCGCTACGGGTCGCATGACGGTAGATCTGGCTGGAATTGAGTGAGGCATATGTAGATCGACAGGGAACTCCTGACCACCGCCGGGCATCCTAAATTATGTGTTACTTCTTTTACGCTTCACGCTTCGGAGGACGCCGTCATGCGCCGTCTGTTTTTAGTATCTTCACTCGTGCTTTGCTTGCCCTTTGGCTCAGCCATGGCCCGTGTGGATGCGGGCGATGTCGCCACCTCAGCCGGGGTATCCGCATCGCTGTACTCAACGTTCAAGGATCACAAAATGGTCATTCCCGCCCGGGATGACGCCTCCAGTTTTGTCGCCAGCGGCGGTACGATCCGTGGCGTTTACCTGGAGTCGGTATTGAAGGAAATTCGCCAGAATCATCCCGACCTGAAGGCCAGCGATGAAGACCTGGCCAGAGCGATCCTCGTTCAAGAAGGTGTTCCAGCCGGTCAATAAAGTCTGAAACGTAAGCGGTAGGGCTAGTGACAGCCCTACCTTGCTTCAACGCTGTGTTTTTCGACCCCGGCAGACAGGCGTGCCCAGCCGGCGACCAACTGCGCGCTGATGCTGACGCCGCCGCACACCACAATCACCACGTCATGGGCCTCGGCAATCGCCGGATGGTCGAGGTACGCCACCGCCAATGAAACGCCACACGCCGGTTCGACCAACTGGCGCAGGTCGTTGGCGTAACGAACCACGCCCATGATCGCCTCATCATCGCTGAGCACCACGCATTCATGCGGGAAATCAAGGATGTGCTGCACCGGCCAGGCGGCCACTTGCGCGGCGCCGAGTGACGTGGCAACGGTGTCGATGCGCGGCAGTCTGACCGGGTGCCCGGCAGCGATGGCGGCAGCGAACGACGCCGCCCCTTGGGTTTCGCACGCAACGATCCGACAATCCATGCGCTGATGACGGATCAGGCCGGTGAGCAGGCCCGCCAGCAAACCGCCGCCCCCCACGGATGTCACCAACGCATCGACCTGAGGGCAGTCCTCGAGGATTTCATCGACCATGGTGCTGTGTCCTTCCCACAACACCGGGTGATCGAAAGCCGGCACGTATTCGGTGTCTGCGCCCTGCGCGAGTTCTTTCGCCCGTTGATTGGCCTCGTCCCAGACCTTGCCATGGACAATCACCTCGGCACCGGTTTTCCTGATCCTGGCGCGGGTGGTTTCCGGGGTCGTGTTCGGCACCACGATGCAGGCTTTCAGCCCAAGGTTGGCGGCGGCCACCGCCGTGGCCAAACCGGCATTGCCACCGGAAGGGCAGACGACTTTGCGCTTGCCCTCCTCCGCCGCCTGGCTGCACAACAGGCCCATGCCGCGCAGTTTGAACGAGCCGCTGGGTTGCAGGTTTTCCAGCTTGAGCCAGATTCGCCGGGTCGGAGTCGACAGACCCGGGTGCAGAATCAGGGGCGTTCTGATGTGAAGCATCGTGTGCTCCTTGTGACAGCACCGGCGCGTTGAGATCTTTCAACGGGCCGGAAGTGAACGGACAGGCTCATCCTTATCCAAGCTTAGTTCACCCTGCTCGACGACTACCGCTCTCATAACGGACTGCCCTCTACACTGGTGATATGCCCTTTTTGCGAGATCAGTTATGAAAATCTCAGCCAAACTCGCGTTTTTCGCCCTCGTCAGCACCCTTGCCTACCTCGCTCTCGCGGTGTTCGGGCTGGGCGGGTTGGCGGCGTTTTTCTCGCATCCACCGCTGGTGGTCATTGCGCTTGCGACCCTGGTGATGGCGATCGTGTCGTTGTTCAGTGAGGGCAATTTGAGCACTGGCGAACGTGAAGACCGGGCCAATCGCTGGGTGCTGCCGGTTTTCGGGGTGCTCGGGTTGTTGAGCGGGTATCTGCCGGCCTACACCGACCGGATCGACTTCTGGACCTTCGGTGGCGAGGGCGTGCGTTGGCTGGGTGCGCTGCTGTTCATTGGCGGCGGCGCGTTGCGGATGTGGCCGGTGTTTGTACTGGGCAAGCGCTTCAGCGGATTGGTGGCAATTCAACCTGGACACCGCCTGGTCACCGACGGAATTTATCGGAATGTGCGCAACCCCAGCTACCTGGGGCTGCTGATCAATGGCGTGGGCTGGGCGCTGGCCTTTCGTTCCGGTGTCGGGTTACTGCTGGTGGCGCTGATGTTGATACCGCTGATCGCCCGCATTCGCTCTGAAGAAGCGCTGTTACGCTCGCAGTTCGGCAACGAATACGAAGCTTATTGCGCCCGTAGCTGGCGATTGATTCCGGGGATCTACTGAACTGACCGCATCAGGGCCGTGTCGATTATAAAAAGTGTAAGCGGATCAGGTTATTGGCATCCACATGGCTCGTGACCGAGTCATAACTGGCCAGTGTGGCGTGCCGGGTCTGAAGGGGATGAACGTGGGTCGCGGTGATGACCATGATGTTGGCACCCGCCGCTTCGCCTGCGCGAATTCCGACGTCGGCGTCTTCGAAGATCAGGCACTCGGCTGGATCCACCTGCAGTCGACCAGCCGCCAGCCGATAGCCCGCAGGATCGGGCTTGCCGGCGCTGACATCTTCGGCGGTAACCATCACGCCAGGTTCGGGAATACCGGCCGCGGCCATTCGGCGCAACGCCAGGGCCCGCGGTGCAGAGGTGACGATGGCCCATTGGTGGGCGGGCAGCGACTTGAGGAAATTCGCCGCGCCGGACACCTCGACAATCCCCTCCACATCATCGATTTCCGCCTCGGTGATCCACGCCGCTTCAGCTTCGGCATCTACCCCTGGCAACGCCAGGCGATTGATGGTGTCGATGGCGCGAACGCCATGGATGGTCGGCAGGAAGGTTTCGACATCGACGCCGTGGCGCACGGCCCAGGTTGTCCAGATCCGCTCGGCGGCGGCGATGGAGTTGAGGACGGTTCCGTCCATATCAAACAGGAAGGCGCGGTATGAGCTGTTGAGCAGGGATGTTTGAACAGACAAAAGGGAGGTTTCCTTCGGTAAGAACCAGGCAGGTGTTGCCAGGCAATGTACACCACCCGCTACAGGGCTCGGCTCTACTCCAAGGCGTTTTTCACACAATCGAGCAACTGCCCCACCGCCCAGGGTTTCTTGATGAACGAAACCGGATGCTTGACTCCGGAGCTTTTCGGAGTTTCGAAGCCGGACATGATCATGATCGGTTTGTCTGGCCAACGGTCGCCAAACTGATTGGCCAGGTCCGCGCCATTGAGTTTGCCCGGCATGGTGATGTCCGTCAGCAATAACCTCACTTGCGGGGCGTGCTGTTCCAGAAACTGCGATGCGGCGTCCGCGCTGATCTGTGGTTCAACCGCAAAGCCTTCCTCCTGAAGAATTTCGCAAAGAAACTCCAGGATCAACGGGTCGTCCTCAACCACAAGAATCAATCCGCCAGACAAGCGCGCGCCCGCCGTTGATGCTGGACTCATGACTGTGCCACTCCCTGATTGCGCAAATAGTTTCGCAGGCTCAAATCCGCCACCTACAGGTATGAACAGCGGACCTCGCGAAAAATTCATTTTTGATACACCTATCCAGGGCATTCTCCGTTCCAGGCCGCTAAACATGACCGTTTGTCCGCGCATAATTGTGGTTAAAATGCCGCCCTTTCCACATGACCGACCCTGCCCGATGAATCCAGATGCCCTCTCCATCCTCCACGACCATTTGCTCACTGCGCTTGCGACAGCCCCCGCAGAAACCCGTCGGCTGTTCCACGGCCGTGGCCGCTGCTGGCCGGGGCTGGAGCAATTGACCGTCGACTGGCTCCAGGGCGTGATGCTGGTCTGTGTGTTCAAGGAGCCGCAAGCGTCGCAACTGGACGATTTGAAGCAGCGACTGATGGCGATAACACAGGCGCCTGCGTGGAAAACCTCCGGCGCACATACCTTGCTCCTGCAACATCGCTATCTGCAGGAGAGCACCACCGAATGGCTGCTCGGGGAGCCGATCGAGGAGATGACGATCACCGAGGGTGGCCTGCAGTATCGCGTGGATCTGGGCCGCAAACAGAACACCGGCCTGTTTCTCGACATGCGCTACGGCCGCGATTGGGTGCGGGCCAATGCTGACGGCAAGCGGGTGCTGAACCTGTTTGCCTATACCTGCGGATTTTCAGTGGCCGCCATCGCGGGAGGCGCTACGCATGTGGTCAACCTGGACATGTCCCGCGCGGCCCTGAGCCGTGGTCGCGACAATCACCGGCTCAACGGCCATGACTTGAGCAAGGTGAGCTTTCTCGGCCACGACCTGTTCAAGTCCTGGGGCAAAGTGATCAATAGCGGCCCTTATGATCTGGTGATCATCGACCCACCGTCCTTTCAGAAAGGCAGTTTTCTGCTGACCAAGGATTATCAGCGCGTGCTGCGCCGTCTCCCGGAACTGCTCAGCCCCCAGGGCACGGTTTTGGCCTGCATGAACGACCCGGCTTTTGGCGCGGACTTCCTCATCGACGGCGTCACTCGCGAAGCACCGAGCCTGCGGTTTGAGCAACGGCTGGAAAATCCACCGGAGTTTCCCGATGCCGATGTTGAGTGTGGGTTGAAGGCGTTGGTGTTCAGGCAGGGTTAGTTGAAAATCAAAAGGGTGATTCAACACCAGGCAGGCCAGCCAGACTCAGTAGACTAATGGTACTTGAGCCCGAACCCGCGGCTTCCTACGATGATGATACGCAGCGGTTGGAGGTTTAAGCCGTTGCGTAAGTGGTGGGTGAACTGAACCCCAATAAGCCCACCCCTTGTTTCATGCGCATCTTGAGCCTCTCGGCTCTACTTCCTCCCCATCAAAGAGCTTTGAGGCTCTTTTTTTGCCTGTCAAAAAGCCTCGGCGCTGACCGCTCGGCAACGCTGAACATCCTGCTCCGCGTCGCAGCGTCCGGAGGCAGCGAAAAGCTCACGACCGATCGCGCGCGCAGCCTGCAGATGAACCGTCGGTTCCTGGATTTCCGATTCGAGCAGCAACTCGGACGTCACCACGCAAGCACCGCAATAATCGAAGATCCCATGGTCGATCTGCGTCTTCATGGCGTCGGCATAACCGTGGCGCGCATAGGTTCCTGCGTCGGCACCGCCAACACCCACCAGATGAACCCGCAGATGGCGAAGCTTCTTCTCCAACCTGGCATCCGCCGCGAAATCGAACGCCCAGCCATTGGCGAACACACGGTCGATCCAGCCTTTGAGCAGCGCCGGCATCGACCACCAATAAACCGGATAAACCAGCACCAGTGCATCGGCGCGATCGATTCGCGCCTGCTCGGCGGCCACATCGGCGGGCGGCGGTGCTTCACGGTGATGGACGGCGAGATCGGCCGCGCCGAATCTCGGATCGAACCCTTGCGCCCAGAGGTCCGCAATTTCGAAAGAGTGGTCGGCATCCGCCTCGGATACTCCTTCAGCGACGTGTCTCGCGAGGCTATGGGTAAGCGATTGGGGGTCATGGTGAGCCACAACGATGAGCGCGTGCATGGCAAAATCTCCTGCTACGGAATGAGTGATTGAGGGTGAAAGGCGAGCCTTATATACTCTTGGTAAGTTACGCTCAGTAAGCTACTTTTGGTATATAGCCATGTCAAGCACCGAAACACCCGAGCAAGATTCCAGTCCGCAACCGCGCCGGCGGATGTCGCGGGAGGAGCGCCTGCGCCAGTTGCTGGATGTCGCCTGGCAACTCGTTCGAGAGGAAGGTACGGACGCGTTGACGCTTGGCCGGCTCGCCGAACAGGCGGGGGTCACAAAACCGGTGGTTTACGATCACTTCACCACCCGCCCCGGGTTGCTGGCGGTGCTCTATCAGGAGTTCGACGCACGTCAGACCGCGCTCATGGATACCGCGCTTGAAGCCAGTGAACCGACACTGCCCAGTAAGGCAATGGTCATCGCCTCGTCTTATGTCGACTGCGTTCTGCTTCAGGGCCGCGAGATCCCGGGTGTGATCGCGGCGCTGACGAGCTCGCCCGAGCTGGAAAAGATCAAGCGCGAGTACGAAGCGATCTTCATGGGCAAGTGCCGCAACGCCCTGCTCCCCTTCGCCGGAACCGGTGATATCGCGCCAGCGAGTCTTCGGGCGATGCTCGGTGCCGCCGAGGCGCTGTCCCATGCCGCCGCGACCGGAGAAATCACCGCGGAGCAGGCACAGGACGAACTCTTCGAAACGATCGTGGCGATGGTCGAAAGGAGCGCACGTCAGGAAGGTCTAGAAATCTAAAGCGCATCGTAGGGCTGGCAAGCACTCGCCAGGACAGCAGCGTATTGCCACCTATACTCAAGCCACCTTCCCCGCGCTACCCACAATAAAAAGCAGAGGTGGAAAATGGTCTGGCAGCAAATCTACGACCCCTTCGGTAACCCGGTGCTCTCAACCATGATGGCGGCGACGCCGGTGGTGGTGATGCTGGTTTCCCTGGCGTTTTTCCACATCAAGGCGCATCTGGCGGCGTTGTTGGCCCTGGGTTCGGCCTTGCTGATCGCGATTTTCGCCTTCGGCATGCCCGCGAACATGGCGGGCTCGGCTGCACTGTTCGGCGCCGCCAACGGCCTGTTGCCGATTGGCTGGATCGTGCTCAACATTATTTTCCTGCATCGGCTGACCACCGAGAACGGCTCGTTCAAAGTGCTGCAAGACTCCCTGGCGCGCATCACCGACGATCGACGTCTGCAGTTGCTGCTGATTGCCTTCTGCTTCGGTGCCTTCTTCGAAGGGGCCGCCGGTTTCGGCACTCCCGTGGCGGTAACCGGGGCCATTTTGATCGGGCTGGGTTTCTCACCCCTGGCCGCGTCTGGCCTGGCGTTGATTGCCAATACCGCGCCCGTGGCGTTCGGTGCTCTGGGCACGCCCGTCATCACCCTGGCCAAAGTGACCGGGCTGGATGAAATGGAGCTGTCGATGATGGTCGGTCGGCAGTTGCCGTTCTTCTCGGTGATCGTGCCGTTCTGGCTGATCTGGGCCTTCGCCGGATGGCGCAAGATGCTGGAAATCTGGCCGCCGATTCTGGTTGCCGGCGTCAGCTTCGCCATACCGCAATTCCTCGTCTCCAACTACCACGGGCCAATGCTGGTGGACGTCATCGCGGCACTGATTTCCATGGCCTGCCTGACTGGTTTCCTCAGGGTCTGGAAACCAGCCACGGTGCATACCTCGGCCGCCCTGTCAGGGCGAGTCGACAACTCCAAAATAGCCCAGGAGCATGACCAGAAACCCGTCGCCAGCGCGACCTTTGCCAGCGATGCAAAACCCGCGGTTATGCGCGCCTGGATGCCGTGGATCATCCTCACGGTGTTCGTTTTCGCCTGGGGCACCCAGGGCTTCAAAAACTTGTTCGATACCCGCCCGGCCATGGATCCGCAAACCCACTCGGCCAAGCTTGATCCGCAGGGCAAACCGATGCGCGAGGCCAACCCGATCTTTGCCCCGAGCGTGACCTTCACCACGATTCATCAACAGATCGAGAAGGTCCCGCCGGTGGTGCCCGCACCGAAAGCCGAGGACGCGATCTACAAGTTCACCTGGTTCACCAGCACCGGTAGCGGCATCTTGCTCGCGGCGATCCTCGGCGGGCTGCTGATGGGTTATTCCATCCCGCAACTGCTGCACCATTATCTGCGAACGCTGTGGGTGGTGCGCTATTCGCTCACCACCATTGTGGCGATGCTCGCCCTGGGTTTTCTCACCCGCTATTCGGGCCTCGACGCCACCATGGGCCTGGCCTTCGCCGCAACGGGCATTTTCTACCCGATGTTCGGCACCCTGCTCGGCTGGCTCGGCGTGGCCCTGACCGGCTCGGACACGGCCTCCAACGTGCTGTTCGGCGGCTTGCAACGGGTGACCTCCGAGCAACTGGGCCTGAGCCCGGTGCTGATGGCCGCCGCGAACAGTTCTGGCGGGGTCATGGGCAAGATGGTCGACGCCCAGTCGATCGTGGTCGCGTCCACCGCCACCCGCTGGTACGGCCATGAAGGGGAAATCCTGCGCTACGTGTTTTTCCACTCCGTGGTGCTGGCGATTCTGGTCGGCGGGCTGGTGACGTTGCAGGCGTATGTGGCGCCGTTTAGCCATATGGTGGTGGGCGGGCACTGATCCTGGGGGGCGGGCCTCATCGCGAATATTAATTCCAGCCGCCCCCCATCACCTTGTACAACGTCACCCGATTACTCTGCTCGGCCAGACGCAGGGTGATCAGGTCCTGTTGGGCGCTGTACAACGAACGCTGGGCGTCCAGCGCTTCGAGGTAGCTTTGCGAGCCGCCGCGATAGAGCGCGTCGGCCAGTTCAAAGCTTTTACGGCTGGCGTCGGTCAAGGCTTGCTGCGCCGTCAGGCGTTGGTCCAGGGTGCTGCGCACCGCCAAGGCATCGGCCACTTCCTTGAAGGCAGTCTGCAAGGTTTGCTGGTAGGTCTGCACCTGAATTTCACGCTCGACCTTGGCCGCATCCAGTGTCGCGCGATTGCTGCCGGCATCGAAGATCGGCAGGCTGACGCTCGGGGCGAAGGTCCAGGCGCCGCTGCCGGACTTGAACAGACCGGACAAGGCCGAACTCGCAGAACCGGCATTGGCAGTCAGGCTGATGCTCGGAAAGAACGCCGCCCGCGCCGCGCCGATATCCATGTTGGCCGACTTGAGGGTGTGTTCGGCGGCCAGCACATCCGGGCGCCGTTGTAACAGACTGGACGGTAACTCATCCGGCACCTGCACCAGCAGCGCGACCGATTGCAGGCTCGCGCCGGGCAGCAGTTCATCGGGAATATCGCTGCCGACCAGCAAGCGCAAGGCATTGTGGTCCTGGAGAATCTGACTGGCGTAGACCGCCACATCGCCTCGGGCCGACTCCACAGTGGTTTGCGCCTGGGCCAGGGCCAAGCCGGAAGAACCGCCCAAGGCATGGCTGCGTTGGTTCAGTTCGTAGGTTGCCTGTTGGCTGCGCAGGGTTTCCTGGGCCAGTTGCAAACGCTCATTGTCCGCCGCCAGCGTCAGCCAGGCCGTGGCCACTTCAGCCACCAGGCTGATCTGGGTGCTGCGCCGGGTTTCGGTCAGTGCCAGATAGTCTTCCAGCGCTTCGTCTTGAAGGTTCTGTACCCGCCCGAACACATCCAGTTCATAACTGCTCAGCCCCAGTTGCGCACTGTACTCATGACTGGTGCTCGCCGTGCCGCTGCTGGACGCGCGGCTATGTGTACCGCTGACTCCGGCATCGATGGTGGGAAACGCCGCCGCCCGTTGAATGCGATATTGAGCCTGGGCCTTTTCGATGTTCAGGCTGGCCAGACGCAAATCACGGTTGTTGGTCAGCGCCAGGGTCTGCAAACGCGCCAAGCGACTGTCGGTAAAGAACTGCTGCCAGTGAATATCCGCCGCCGCATCGCCTGAGGCCACGCTGGTCGACGGCAACCATTGCCCGGCGACCGGCGCTTCGGGGCGCTGATACTGCGGCGCCAGATTGACACAACCGCTGAGCAACACCAGAGCAGCCAACAAGGGCCAATGAAACTTGATCATGCATCACCTTTCTGCGCGGTTGGGTTGGCGGTTGTTGCGGTGGATACGCGACCGAAACGACGACGGATCAGCACGAAAAACAGCGGCACAAAGAAGATCCCCAGCACGGTAGCGCTGAACATGCCCCCCAGCACGCCAGTGCCGATGGCCTGGCGCCCGGCAGAACCGGCGCCGGAGCTCAATGCCAGTGGCAACACGCCGAACATGAAGGCCAAAGACGTCATCAGGATCGGTCGCAGGCGTTGGCGCACGGCAGTCAGTGTCGCGTCCCGCAGGCTGTTGCCCTGCTCTTGCAGGTGCTTGGCAAACTCAACGATCAGAATCGCGTTCTTCGCCGCCAGTCCCACCGTGGTCAACAGCCCGACCTGGAAGTACACGTCGTTGCTCAAACCACTGAAGCGGGTCGCCAGCACCGCGCCGACCACCCCCAGCGGCACCACCAGCATTACCGAAAACGGCACCGACCAACTCTCGTACAATGCCGCCAGGCAGAGGAACACAAACAACACCGAGATCCCGTACAGCAGCGGCGCCTGGGAGCCGGACAAGCGCAGTTGATATGACTGCCCGGTCCACTCGTAGCCGATGCCTTCGGGCAGTTGTTTGATGATCGCTTCCACCGCATCCATCGCAACCCCGGCGCTCACCCCCGGTGCCGGATCACCGACCACCTCCAGCGAGGCGTTGCCGTTGTAGCGTTCCAGCAACGGCGAGCCATAGCTCCACGCGCTGCTGGCGAACGAGGAAAACGGCACCATCTCACCTTTGCTGTTGCGCACGAACCAGTGCTCCAGGTCGGCCGCCTGCATCCGCGCCGACGCCTCGCCCTGCACGTAGACCTTCTTCACCCGCCCCTGGTTGAGGAAGTCGTTGACGTAAGTGCCGCCCAACGCGGTGGACAAGGTGCTGTTAATGTCGCTGGTGCTCAGACTCAAGGCGCCGGCCTTGCGATCGTCGATGCTGACTTTGAGCTGCGGTGTATCGTCCAGGCCATTGCTGCGTACTCCCAGCAGCCGCGGGTCTTTCTTCGCCAACTCGATGAACTGCTCCCGCGCGGCGACCAGGGCGTCATGCCCCAGCCCGCCAAGGTCTTTGAGTTGCAGGTCGAAACCCGAACTTTGCCCCAGGCCACGTACAGCGGGCGGCTGCATGACAAACACGTTGGCATCGCTAATGCTCGCCAACGCCAGGGTTGCACGTTGGGCAATAGAAGCCGCGTCCTGCCCTTTCCCCGATCGCTCGCTCCAGTCCTTGAGTTTGATGAAAGCCCGGCCGGTATTCTGGCTGTTGCCACCCATGCCCAAACCGCTGATGCTGATCAGCGCCTCGACTTCCGATTGTTCGAGCATGTAGCTCTCGAACTGCTTCATCACGGCCTGAGTACGGCTATCGGTGGCGCCCACCGGCAACTGGATCTGCGCCATGAGGATGCCTTGGTCTTCGTCCGGTAAGAACGAAGTCGGCAGGTTGGCATAACCAGCGCCCATCGCCAGCAAAATCACCCCGTACACCAGCAGGCTCCGACGCCCACGCTGCAGAATGCCGCCGACCCATTGTTGATAGCGCAAGGCGCTGCGTTCGAAGCTGCGGTTGAACCAGCCGAAGAAGCCGCTTTGCGCACCATGGCCCTGGGCATCGGACGGCTTGAGCAAGGTCGCACACAAGGCCGGTGTCAGGGTCATCGCCACCAACACCGACAGGAGCATGGCCGAGACGATGGTCACCGAAAACTGCCGATAGATAATCCCGGTGGAACCGCCAAAAAATGCCATGGGAATAAACACGGCGCTGAGCACCAGAGCGATGCCGATCAGCGCGCTGGTGATTTCCGCCATGGACTGGCGAGTCGCCGCCAGCGCCGAAAGTCCCTTCTCACTCATCACCCGCTCGACGTTCTCCACCACCACGATGGCATCGTCCACCAGCAGTCCGATAGCCAGGACCATGGCGAACATGGTCAGGGTATTGATTGAATAGCCGAACAGCGCGAGCACGCCGAAGGTGCCCAGCAATACCACCGGCACGGTGATCGCCGGGATCAGCGTGGCCCGCAGATTCTGCAGGAACAGGAACATGATCAGCACCACCAGCACGATCGCTTCGCCCAGAGACTTGACCACCTCTTCGATGGACAGGCTGACAAAGGGGGTCGTGTCGTAAGCGATCACGTTCTTGAGCTGCATTTGCGCAGGGTAGAAAGGCTCCAGTTCCTTGAGTTTGGCCTTCACCGCTTCACCCACGCTCAGGGCATTGGCCCCGGCGGCGAGCTGCACGCCCATGGCGGCGGCAGGTTTGCCGTTGAGGGCAGAACTCACGTCGTAGCTTTCGCTGCCCAGTTCGACCCGCGCCACATCCCCCAACAGCACCACCGCCCCATTGCTGGTGGACTTGACCACCACGTTGCGAAATTCTTCGGCGGTTTGCAGCTTGCTGCGGGCACTGATAGTGGCGTTCAACTGTTGCCCGGCCACCGCTGGCAAGGCACCGAGCTGGCCGGCGGACACCTCGGTGTTTTGTGCTTCCAGGGCGCTGCTGATGTCCGAGGGCATCAACGCATACTTTTCCAACAGGGCCGGGTCCAGCCAGATGCGCATGGCATAACCCGAACCGAGGGTCTGCACGTCGCCGACGCCATCGATTCGACTGATCTGGTCAAGCAAGGTGCTGGAAATGTAGTCGCCGATCTGGGTGCCGGTGACGCTTGGGTTGTCGGAGGCCAGGGCGGCAATCATCAGAAAGTCCGAACCGCCCTTGGTCACGGTCAGGCCTTCGCTCTGCACCGATTGCGGCAGTCGTGATTCAGCCTGTTGCAGTTTGTTCTGTACCTGCATCTGCGCCACATCCGGGTTAGTGCCGGCGGCAAAGGTCAGGCTGATGCTGGCGCTGCCCGCCGAACTGCTGGAGGCCGACATGTAGGTCAGGTTATCCAGCCCTTTCATCTGCTGTTCGATGACCTGCGTCACCGAGTTTTCCACGGTCTCGGCCGAGGCGCCGGTGTAGGTGGCGGAGATCCGTACCGTTGGCGGCGCGATGTCCGGGTACTGTTCCAGCGGCAGTTGGCTGATCGACAAGGCGCCGGCGAGCATGATGACAATGGCGATGACCCAGGCAAAAATCGGTCGATCGATAAAGAACCGCGCCATGCTCAACCCTCCTGCGCAATGGCAGTCGGCGCCGATTGCCGCGTGCGGCTGCGAGTGCCCGGGTTTTGCGCCAGCACCGGGGCGCCGACCCGGACTTTCTGCCCGCCCTCGACAATCACCTGGTCACCCGCCGTCAGGCCCGAGGTGACCCACCATTGGTTGCCCACGGCGCGATCGATGGTCAGCACGCGCTGTTCGACCTTGCCATTGACCACCAGCAACACCGACGTCACGCCACTGGCGCTGCGGGTCACGGCTTGCTGCGGAATCAGGATCGCTTGATCGTCCCGGGCCTGCTCCAGCACCGCCCGCACATACATGCCCGGCAGCAACAGCCGGTCCGGGTTGGCAATTTCCGCCCGCAGGGTCACGGTGCCGGTGCCCTCATTGACGCTGACCCCGCTGAATTTCAAGCGGCCCTCATGGGCGTAGGTGCTGCCGTCGTCGAGCTTGAGACTGATCCGCGCTTCGCCCTCGCCGTTGCTTTGCAGCACACCACTGGCGAGGTCGCGCTTGAGGCGCAACAGCTCAGTGGTCGATTGCGTGATATCCACGTAGATCGGGTCCAGTTGCTGCACCGTGGTCAGTGCGCTGTCCTGATTGGCCACCACCAATGCGCCAGGGGTGACCGTCGAAGTTTCGATACGCCCGTTGACGGGAGAACTGATGCGGGTATAGGCCAGGTTGATGCGCGCCGTATCCACGCCGGCCTGGGCCACTTGCAGTTCAGCCTCGGCGGTCAGCAGACTGGCCTGGGCATCCTCGTTGTCCTGCTGGCTGATGGCATCGATCTTCGCCAACTGGGCATCACGCCTAGCTGTGGCCTGGGCCGACTTCAACGTGGCGCGAGCTTTGGCGAGGGTCGCCTGTGCTTCAGCCAATGCAGCCTTGTATGAGGACGCGTCCAGCTGATACAGCGCCTGCCCGGCCTTGACCTCGGCGCCTTCGACAAACAGCCGTTGCTGGACGATACCACCGACCTGCGGGCGAATCTCGGCGATCATGAACGCCTGAGTGCGCCCGGCCAGCTCCGTGGTCAGCGCCTGGCTTTGAGGTTGCACCGTGATCACTGACACTTTGGCCGGTTCGATAACGGGCGCGGATGCGCCGGGGGAGCAACCGCTCAACACCACCAGAATGATCAAGGACAGTAAAACCGCGGCGGTTACCAGGGATTTGGCGAGAATTTTGGTCGACATAAATGCCTCTGCAAGACGGGGTGGCTGAAGCCAGACGCCATACTGCGAGGCAAATGTGCAGGAAAATTGAAGATTGCCTGCCGCCCTTGAATCTTCGTCGCGCCAGGGCCTAAATGGGCGGGCCATTCACCGACCTGCCCGAGCCCATGAAACTGAGTATCTCCACCAAACTGTTTATCGCGGTACTGGCCAGTGTGCTGTTTGTCATCCTGAGCATGGGGCTGGCCAACGGCTGGAGCTTCGGCAAAGGCTTTCTCGATTACCTCAACGAACAGGCTCTGTTGCGCATGACCCCAGTGCTGCCGCGCCTGGCCAGCGCCTATGAGCGCGAAGGCAGTTGGGAATTTCTGCGCAACCAGCCGGATCGCTGGTTCGAACTCATGCGACCGGAGCCGGGCGTAGACTTCACCAACCCGCAGCAGCCGGCCCTGCCCACGTCTGACCTGACCGGCGCGGTGTTTCGCATCGCTCTGTTGGACCAGCAAAAGCAGTTGGTCATGGGCTACTCGGCGATTGCCGACGACGCCCTGATGCGCCCGATCGAGGTGGCCGGTAAAACCGTCGGCTGGCTGGCGGTAACGCCGTTCCAGAACGTGACCGAAGCCGGCGGTGAACGCTTTCGCCTGTACCTGTTGCGCACCAGTCTGGCCGTGGGCGTGTTCTCGTTGCTGCTGGCAATGCTGATCGCCTGGTGGATCGCCCGCACTTTGCTTGACCCCGTCAAGCGAGTAGCCGCCGCCACGCATCGATTGGCCGCAGGCGAGTACAGCAACCGGGTGGCGGTGTCCTCCAATGACGAAGTCGGTCAGTTGGCCCGCGACTTCAATCAACTTGCGTATACGCTGGAGCGCAACGAAAAAATGCGCCGGGAGTTCATGGCCGATGTGTCCCATGAACTGCGCACCCCGCTGTCGGTGTTGCGAGGTGAACTGGAAGCGATCGAAGACGGTGTGCGCACGCTCGATCAGTCGTCGATGAAATCGCTGCAAGGCGAAGTCGGCATGCTCAGCAAACTGGTGGATGACCTGTATGAACTGTCCCTGGCCGATGTGGGCGCGCTGACCTACCGCAAAAGCGAATGCGATCTCAACGATCTGCTGCAAAGTTGCGTGGCGATGTTCCAGGAGCGCTGCAATGCCCGGCACTTGCGCTTGGAGCTGGAGCTGCCGACACCCCCCCTAAGAGTGGAAGCCGACCCCAAGCGCTTGCAGCAACTGTTCGGCAATCTGCTGGAAAACGCCGTGCGCTATACCGATGAAGGCGGTGTGCTGCGTATTCGTGCGGCCAGCGATGGCGACGACGTACGCATCGATTTCCTGGATTCCGGCCCCGGGGTCGACGCGGATCAGTTGCCGCGTCTGTTCGAGCGTTTCTACCGTGGCGAAACCTCACGCAACCGTGCCAGTGGTGGCGCCGGTCTGGGGCTGGCGATCTGTCACAGCATCGCCCTGGCTCATGGCGGCAGCCTCAGTGCCGATCACTCCCCGTTGGGTGGCCTTTGGCTGACCCTGCGCCTGCCACGGAATGCCTGAACCATGGTCAACGACAACCCAATCCTGATCGTCGAAGACGAGCCCAAACTGGCCGCGTTGATGCGTGACTACCTGATCGCCGCTGGGTATGCGACCCAATGCCTGGACAACGGGCTGGAGGTGGTACCGGCGGTCCGTGCCCGCGAGCCACGGCTGATCCTGCTCGACCTGATGCTGCCTGGACGCGATGGTCTGCAAGTGTGCAAGGAACTGCGCAGCTTCAGTGCCGTACCGATCATCATGATCACCGCCCGCGTCGAGGAAGTGGATCGCCTGCTCGGACTGGACCTGGGCGCCGACGACTACATCTGCAAACCCTTCAGCCCGCGTGAAGTGGTGGCCAGGGTCAAAGCCATCCTGCGACGCAGCCCGCAGCTTTTGACGTCCGCACCACCGCGTCTACAGATTGATGAAGAACAGTACCTGGCCTCCCTCGACGGCATAACGCTGGACCTGCCACCACTGGAATTGCGCCTGCTAAGCACCCTCGCCCGCTCGCCGGGACGTGTGTTTTCCCGGGATCAGTTGCTCGACCGGATCTACTCCGATCACCGGGTGGTCACCGACCGCACGGTCGACAGTCATATCCGCAATCTGCGGCGCAAGCTCGAACAGGCCTGCCCGGGGGAGCATCCAATTGAATCGTTGTATGGGGTGGGTTATCGGTTTCAGCTCGCCGACGCCTGAAGCGTCGCCGAGATGAAGGAAGACTACCACCCCGTTCCACGGGCAGAACGGGGCGGCACATCAAGACAGTGCGATCAGAACGTCACGCTGGCGCTGAGGCGTGCCGTGCGCGGCTCGCCGACATTGACCGCCAGTTGGCTGCCGGTGGAGGACGGGTAGTGCTGTTTGTCGAACAGGTTGTCGACGTTGAACTGCAGCGAAGTCTTGTACCCGAACATCGGCGCCTCCCAGCGCACGAAGGCATCGGCGACGGTGTAGCTGCTCAGCCAGAAATCGTTGGCATTGTTGGCCGCACGCTCGCCGACATAACGCGCACCGCCGCCCGCATGCCAGGCCCCGAACTCCGTAGGCACATTCAGGTGATGGGTAAGGTACAGGCTTGCGGTGTGCTTCGGCGCATCGGCGAGGCGGTGACCTTCGTCATCCGGATCGTCGAGGATTTCCGTGTGAGTGTAAGCGTAGGTGCCGATCAGGTCCCAGCGCTCGGCCACACGCCCGGTGATGTCCAGTTCCAGGCCCTGTGAGCCGACTTTGCCCGCCGCCTCCGAGAGGCTGACGCCACCGACCGTCTGGGTGGTCACGACGTTTTTCTTCTCGATGTCGAACAGCGCCAGGTTGATGTTCAGCCCCGGCAGCGGATCGTACTTGGCGCCGACCTCATAACTGCGGCCCTCCTCCGGATCGAAGGTATGGCCGGCATCGTCGACTTGGGTATTGGGCTTGAACGAACGACTGTAGTTACCGTACAGCGACAAGCTATCGGTGGCTTTGTAGACCAGCCCCAGGAACGGTACGAAAGCATCACCGTTATTGTCGCGGTTGACGGTGTAGCTGCTGCCGCGGCCCTGATCGCTGTACTGATCGTAATGCTGCTGGCGACCGCCGAGAACCAGGATCCAGCGGTCATCGAGGTGCCAGTTATCCTTGAAGTACACGGAGCTGGAATTCAGCTGGTTGCTCAGGTCACTTTGGCTGGCACTGACAAGGCTCGGCTCGGCCAGACGACCATAAACCGGCGAGGTGATGTCGAAGCCTGACTGCGCGGTATTACGGTAGGTTTTGCCACGGAATTGGTCGGACGCTTCGGTGTCCGCGCCGATCAGCAAGTCATGGCGCTGGCCGAACAGTTCCTGCTGGCCGATGAAATCCCAGCTGGCGTAACGGGTTTCATCGTCGTAGTGAGCGCCGTTGGCAGCACGTCGCAGGTTGTTGCCGGTCAACGAACTCGGCTGGGCAATCGAGAGGCTGTAGCGGTCGTTGTTCCAGCCGTAGGTAACGCGGGTCTTCCAGTCGTCACTCAGTTGATACTCGAAACGCGCGGTGGCCAATTCACGGATACCGACGCTTTTGGCCCATTTTTCGTCGAGGCGCTTGTCGTAGTCGATGTCCGCCGGATGTCCATTGGTGAACACCGTGCCACGGTCGAAGGGTTTGGAGTAATCGTTGTATTCGTAGCTGAGGGTCAGGCTGGCACGGTCGCCCGTCCAGGTCAGCGAGGGTGCAACCAGGGTGCTTTCATTCACGCCGTAATTGCGCCAGTAATCCTCGTGGCCGCGTTCGGCAATCAGGCGATAAGCCAGGCCGGTATCGCCCAGCGGCCCGGTGGTGTCCACGGCCATGGTGCCGCCGCCTTCGCTGTAGGCCGAGCCGCTCAGGGTCGTGCTCTGGGTGTATTCAGGCTTCTTGCTGATCACGTTGATCAACCCGCCGGGTTCCAGCGCGCCGTACAGCATCGACGCAGGCCCTTTGAGCACTTCGATGCGATCCGTCGTGGCGCTGAAATTTTTCCCCAGGTTGGAACGCACGCCATCGCGCAGGATCGAGCCGTCATCGTTGGTGCCGAAACCGCGCTTGACCAACGAGTCCCGGGACCCGCCCAGGGTGTTGCCCTGGCTGACGCCGCTGACGAACTTCATCGCGTCGTCCAGCGAGCGCACCTGATAGTCGGCCAGGGTTTGCCGGGTGACGACATTGACCGATTGCGCCTCCTCCTTGATCGGCACATCGCTTTTGCTCGCGGTGCTGGCTTGAGAGGTGGTGTAGCTGGTGTCTTGACTGACGCGGCTCGCCTGAATATCAGTGGTCGGCAGCTCGATCAATTCCTGTGCCCACAAAGGACCGGCGAACATCACGCAGGACAGTGTCGGCAGCGCGTGTTTGATGAAAACCTTGCGGCGGGCAAAGAGGTGGGGATGGCTCAAGATGTTGCACTCAATGAGTTAGTAGTAATGATTCTCATTGTATGGTGCGATGTATTTCCAGTAAACACCTTCGCGGCTATTAACTAACGAGTTATTGCTCTGCCACATAGATGATGGTTTGCGCGCTGTCTGCTGTCGCGGGCGGCCGGGTGAAGTATGTGTCGCCGTCATCCGTGAGGATCTCGTATTGCACCTTGCCGGCGACACGGCTCGATATAGCGGCATGCTTGATGATTTTCAGCACCCGCTGAAATTTAACGCTTTGGGTGCCGTTCTGGGCTGGCCCGGTGAGCACATTGACCGTTTGAAACCAGCCATCATTTTTTTTGTTCGATACCAGGGTGCTGGTCAGCGCCTCGAAACGCTCCAACCGGGTAAAACCCCAGAGCGTCTGCTCCTCGACCGTTTTGCCCTGCGCGGTAGAACCCGTAAACACAAACAGATTGATGGCCGGATTGTCTTCACAAAAGAAGTCATAGGGCACCAGCCCGTCGACCATTTTCTTGCCGGAAACGAAGCCCTTTTTATGAACCAGAAACATGCCCACCTCCACGCTGAAACATCAGCAAACGCTGCGTAAGTTTGAGCGGGAAGTCTACTGAGGCGGGGCGTACAGAGCCGTCAAGCCAATGTAATATCGTGTAAAGATCACGCCTGACGGGGCAAGCTGATTTCCACGGTCAGCCCAGCGGACGGCTCGTTGCGCGCCACAATCGTGCCGCCATGCATTTCCACGGCCCTTGAGGCGATCGCCAGGCCCAGGCCGAAACCGGCACTGGCCTCGCTCAAGCCACGCTCGAACGGGTGGAAAATGCTCAGCAGCCGCTCGTTTTCAACACCCGCCCCCTGATCGGTAATCCGCACCGTCAGGCAGTCTGCTTCGAGATTGACCTCAGCCGACACAACAACCGCCGTCATCGGTTTTGTATGGCGCACCGCGTTGCGAATGACGTTCTCGAAACACCGATACAGCAACTCGCCGCTGACCCGACTGACAAAGGCCGGGCACGCCTGCAGACTGACCCGGCAACCTTTCATTCCCGCCTCGAATTGAGCGTCCTCGACGATCACCGCCAGCAACTCGATGATGTCGAGTGGCTCGCGGTCGATACTCTCGGGCCGGCCCTGCATGCGCGCCAGGGTCAACAACGCCTCGATCAACGTATCCATTCGCACCGATTCGCGCTGGATGCGCTCCACCATTTCCTGGCGGGCCGGTTCTTGCTGCAACAGCCCGATGGCAGCTTGCATGCGCGTCAACGGTGAGCGAAGTTCGTGAGAGATGTCATGCAACAGGTGTTGCTGGGCCTCCACCAGCAGTTTCAGCTGGTTGGCCATTCGGTCACAGTCCCCGGCCAGATCGACGATTTCATCGCGGCGCCCGCCCATCATCGGTTTGACCCGGGTTTCGAAGCGCCCCTTGGCCACATCGCTCATCGCCCGCCTGAGATAGGCCAACGGCCACGCCAGGTAATACGCCATATACCCGCTGAACAGCGCACTCATCACCGTGCCGATGATCAGCGGGATCGAACGCCCCGGCCCTTGCTCACCTTCTTTGCCAAGGGGCTGTGAGGATCTGAGCGAGAGGGCCAGACCGTCCTTGCTGATGACCGTTCGCTCAAACGCTGGCCGCGGAACCGGCGACCCAGCCAGCAGTTGACCGGCACTGTCATAGACACCAATGGTTTCGTCACCGGGGTGCCGCCACACTGTCAGCAATTGCCTTCCCGACTCGACGCCGAATTGTCGCAGCAGCTGTTCCTCGCTGGCCAGGATGGCCTCCAAATGAGGATCGCCAGGCCCGTGATTACCCAGTACCAGAATGCCCACCCCGACCAGAAACGTCAGGCTCGTGGCGAGCCAAAACGCCAGGAACAGTTTCCAGAACAGCCGACTGGGTTTCATCATTCGGCGATCAACAGATAACCGAGGCCACGCACGCTCTGAATCCAGGCCTTGGCGTCAGGGCGCGGACCGAGCTTCTGGCGAATGCTGCTGATGTGCACGTCGATGCGCCGGTCGTAGCGGGTCAAGGGACAGCCCAAGGCATTGAGCGACAGGTCCTGTTTGCTCACCACCTGCCCGGCACAGCGGGCCAGTTCTTCGAGCAGGCTGAACTCGGTACTGGTCACCCCCAGCTCGCCCCCCTGCCACTGGGCCTGGCGCTTGCCGGGCCACAAGACCAGCGGGCCGGTCCTGATCACTTCGGTGGTGGGCTGATCCGCCGGTTGCACCCGGCGCATGATTGCCCGCAAACGCGCCACCAGTTCCCCCGGTGAACTGGGTTTGGGCACGTAGTCATCGGCCCCCAGTTCCAGGCCGGTGATCTTGTCGATGTTATCGCCACGGGCCGTGAGCAATACCACCGGTACCTGGCTCACGGCGCGAATGCGCCTGAGCACCTCGATACCCGACAGGCGTGGCAGCATCACGTCCAGCACCACAATGCTGTAGCGCCCGGACAGTGCTTGAATCTCGCCCTCCTCGCCCGTGTGCACGGCGGTCGCCTCGAAGCCTTCATGCTCCAGATATTGGCTGAGCATTCCAGTCAGTTCCTGGTCATCGTCGACGAGCAATACAGAGATCATGGCGGGCTCTTGAGTGGGGGCCGCGCATTATCGCCCTTGCGCTGCACAGCGTCATCGCCCCGGGCAAACCTTTACCTAACTTGACACTTGGTTAACCGCACCAAACGCACCGAGCTTTTATGCTTCACCTCCACCAGCCTGCTCGCTTCGCGGTAACTCGTCTTGCTGTGAGATATCCGCGCCCGCCTACGCTGCTTGTCGATGTGTTCTGGATAAGATCTTGATGAATTTTTCGCGCCTGCTCTGCTCGGCTGCACTATTGCTCAACGCCACATTTGCGCACGCCCAAGGCTTCAAAATTTCCGATATTCGCATTAATGGCCTGCAACGGGTTTCCGCCGGCAGCGTGTTCGGTGCATTGCCGTTGAACGTCGGTGATGAAGCGGATGATCGTCGTTTGGTGGAGTCCACCCGTGCGTTGTTCAAGACCGGTTTCTTTCAGGATATCCAGCTGGGGCACGACGGTGACGTGCTGATCATCACGGTGGTCGAGCGCCCCTCGGTCGCCAGTATCGAGATCGAAGGCAACAAGGCGATCTCCACTGAAGACCTGATGAAGGGCCTCAAGCAATCCGGTCTGGCCGAAGGCGAGATCTTCCAGCGCGCCACCCTCGAAGGCGTGCGCAACGAGCTGCAGCGCCAATACGTCGCTCAGGGCCGCTACTCGGCGTCGGTCGATGCCGAAGTGATCCCACAACCGCGTAACCGCGTGGGCCTGAAAATCAAGATCGACGAAGGCTCTGTCGCGGCGATCCAGCACATCAACGTGGTGGGCAACACGGTCTTTGCTGATGAAGACCTGATCAACCTGTTCGAACTCAAGACCAGCAACTGGCTGTCGTTCTTCAAGAACGATGACAAGTACGCCCGCGAAAAACTCTCCGGTGACCTGGAGCGCCTGCGCTCCTATTACCTGGATCGCGGCTATATCAACATGGACATCACCTCGACCCAGGTGTCGATCACCCCGGACAAGAAACACGTCTATATCACCGTCAACATCAACGAAGGCGCGAAGTACACCGTTCGTGACGTCAAGCTCAGCGGTGACCTGAAAGTGCCTGAAGACCAGATCAGATCGCTACTGCTGGTTCAGAAAGGCCAGGTGTTTTCCCGCAAGCTGATGACCACCAGCTCGGACTTGATCACCCGTCGCCTGGGCAACGAGGGTTACACCTTTACCAACGTCAATGCGGTCCCCAACCCGAATAATGACGACCATACCGTCGATATCACCTTCGTGGTCGACCCGGGCAAGCGGGCCTACATCAACCGCATCAACTTCCGTGGCAACACCAAGACCGACGACAAAGTGCTGCGCCGCGAAATGCGTCAGATGGAAGGTGGCTGGGCATCGACCTACCTGATCGACCAATCCAAGACCCGTCTGGAACGACTGGGCTTCTTCAAGGAAGTCAACGTCGAGACGCCGGCTGTAGCGGGCGTCGACGACCAGGTTGACGTGAACTACAGCGTCGAAGAGCAGGCCTCCGGTTCGATTAGCGCCAGCGTCGGTTTCTCTCAGAGTTCCGGCCTGATCCTCGGAGGTTCGATCACTCAGAACAACTTCCTGGGCACGGGCAACTACGCCAGCCTGGGCCTGACCCGCTCGGACTACCAAAGCAAGTACAACTTCGGTTTTACCAACCCCTACTTCACGCCGGACGGGGTGAGCCTGGGCTACAACCTGTTCTACAACGCCACCGACTACAGCGATTATTACAGTGACGGCGTTTCGTACTACTCCATCAACAGTTATGGCGCCGGCACTTCACTTGGCTACCCGATCAATGAAACCTCACGGCTGAGTTTCGGCCTGACCGTGCAACACGACAGCATCGAGCCAGGCACCTACAGCGCCGATGAGATCTACGATTTCATTGCACGCGAGGGCAAGGAGTTCAACAACTTCAAGGCCAACCTCGGCTGGTCGGAATCGACCTTGAACAAGGGCGTGCTGGCCACCCGCGGGCATTCGCAGAACCTCAACCTGACGGTGACAGTGCCCGGCAGTGATCTGAGTTTCTACAAGATCGATTACACCGGGCAGACCTTCCTGCCGATCAGCAACGCCACTTCGCTGCGTTTCCACACCAAGCTCGGTTATGGCAACAGCTACGGCTCGACCGACGGCCTGCCCTTCTATGAAAACTACACGGCCGGTGGCGAAGGTTCGGTGCGCGGCTTTGAAAGCGGCACCCTCGGCCCGCGCAACACCCCGGCCACCGGCACCTATGCCAGTGCCGGCCAGGCGTATTATTCGGATCGGGACACCGACGCATTGGGCGGCAATATCCTCATTACCGGCGGGGTCGAATACCTGTTCCCGATGCCCTTCATCAAAGACAACAAGTCCCTGCGCACTTCGGTTTTCTGGGACGTCGGCAGCGTCTACTCCAACAAGTGCTACCTGAGCACCACCCAGGGTTGCGACGGTGTCGACCTCGGTCAACTGGCCAGTTCCGTGGGGGTCGGCGTCACGTGGTACAGCCCGATGGGACCGTTGAGTTTCAACCTGGCCTTCCCGGTCAAAAAGCCTGAGAACGCTGATACGCAAGTGTTCCAGTTCTCCATGGGGCAGACTTTTTGAACCGGTGAGTCCGCAAGCATTCCACTTCGTTGGTGCACTGACACGATGTGCAGAATGTGGGACAAGCCCGCCCCCACAGGTTTCGCGTTGCCCCCCCCCTGCATCATGGCGCTCTCAGTCAACTCTGGCCGTTGTGCTCAAGCATCACGAACGTTCGGGAATTAAAGTCGAAGTGCCAGGGGAGCTACCCCGGCTCACAATTCCAAGAATAGAGCCACTTCGATGAGCCTGAAAAAATCCCTGCCAGTATGCCTGGCACTCAGCTTCGCATCGCTTGCCGTACCAGCAGCAGAGGGCCCTCCACCACCGTCGGTGAGTGAACCCAGCGGCATCAATCTGGGCGGCACCAGTTTCTACGACGGTTTCGCGGGGCCGCCCGGTCTGTCCCACCTGACCTATCTGAAATTCAGCACCGCACGCAGCATCAGGGACAATGCAGGCAAGGATAATGGCGCCTTCGACAATCCGAAGATCAACGTCATCTCGCTGATCAACCAACTGAGCTATTACTCACCCGACACCATCGGCGGTGGTGCACACCTGGGCTGGAGCTTATTGGTGCCCATCATCTCCCTGGACGGTGACTTTGGCGACAACGGTGCCAAGCTCCAGGATAACGGCACAGGGCTTGGTGATGTCACGGTAGGGCCGCAGATCCAGTTCGACCCGATCGTCGACGCCCACGGCAGGCCCGTGTTTGTACAGCGTCTGGCTTTCGACACCATCCTTCCAACCGGCAAATACGATAAACATAAAGACCTGAACCCAGGCTCCAACTACTTCTCTCTGAACCCTTACTGGGCCGCGACCTGGATGCCGGCGCCTCGTTGGGAAGTGAGCTGGAGGCTGCACTACCTGTACAACTTCAAGAACAACGATCCGGCGAGCAGTTCGACGCAACTTTTCGAGGGCCAGCCTGTGCGCGACACCCGGGCAGGACAATCGGCGTGGGCCAACTTCACGGCCTCGTATGAAGTGGTCCCCAACGTATCCGTCGGGATCAACGGGTACTACTTCAGGCAAATATCAGATGACGAGGTTAACGGAGGTCGGCTGAGCAACTCTCGGGAAAAGGTGTTGGGCATTGGCCCGGGCCTGTTCTGGAAAATCAGCGATGGCCAGGGCTTCTGGTTGAACACCTATAAAGAGACCGGCGTCGAGAACCGCGCGCAAACGGATTACGCCGTCCAGATCCGATACGCCCACACATTCTGACCGATGTGCGCCCACTCGTGCATGAGCGGGCCCTTTTACCCGAGGTGATGTTTCATGAACGCGCTCGACTCCATTGACAGTAAAAAATCATTGGCCGCTATCTGCCTGATGATGGTCATTTCCTTAGGGACGTTGCAAATCCAGCCTATTCTGGGCGGAGCCTTTATCGACCAACTCGGTTTGCCACTGAATGCCATCGGCGCCATTTTTGCGGCAGAACTGATTGCGATGGCCGTCGCCTGCGGCGTTTGCGCCATGTTGATGGCCAGCGTCGACCGGCGCCGCTTTGCCCTGATTGCCTTGCTGATGCTGGTACTCGGCAATCTGGCCAGTGCTCAACTGCATAACCAGGGGTTGCTACTGATCTGCCGAATGATATGCGGCGCAAGCGGTGGCGCGGTCATGGCCGTTGTCTACGCCACCGCAGCCCTGCGCACATCCAAGGATTCGACGTTCGCGGTGATAAACATCGGCAACCTGCTCTGGGGGATGCTGCTTGTGAGTTCCATGCCGGTGATTCTGAAATCATTCGGCGTGGCCGGGGCGTTTTATCTCTTGGCCATCGCCAGTGCCCTGGCGATGGTTGGTAGCTGGAGAGTGCCGAGGAGCTACCCCGAGGCACATCGGGCAGCGAGCGGCTCGGTCCCGCCTTTCGGGCTCACATCGATCTTACTGCTGATGCTTTTTACGCTGCTGTTTTTTGGCCATTCCGCACTGTGGGTTTATCAAGAGCGCATTGGTAAAGGCATTGGCCTGGAGCCGCAACAGATCGGTGCAATACTGGGGGGCAGCATCCTTGCCGGTGCCCTTGGAGCGGCACTGGCCGGACTTATCGGCAGACGCCTTGGGTTGCTGTTTCCGCAGCTACTGAGCTTCGGCACGGCGCTGATTGCGACTCTGGTCATGGTCTATGGCAATACCCCTGTCGCATTTGCGGTCACTGCCTGCCTGATCCATGCAGTATGGTTTTTCAGCCTGCCTTACTTACTGTCCATGGCGGCCGAGCTGGACCCTTCCGGCCGACTGGCCGGGCTGGGTAACGCCGCGATTTTCGTTGGTCAGGGGCTCGGCCCGTTTGGCGCGGCACTCGTGGTAGGCGAAGGGCAATTCCGCGCCGTCGGATGGCTGGCGGCCTCGGCCTACCTGACAGCCCTGGTTATCTCGTGTCTGCTCGTTGCACGTTTTCGTCGTGACGCGAAGCCTTGCGCAACAGCACTGTCGCCTCAGTCGACCTGACCTGATATCAAACAGGAACCCCGTCAATGAACAATCGATACCCACCTTCAGAGGTTATGCCAATGACCACCCCGTTTCCCCAAACCCCTGAATTTTCCGGCGCGCTCTATGCACCCAGTCGGGTAGAAGCCGAGGTGTTCGACCTGGAGATTGAAGGCACCCTTCCCGCTTCTATCCGTGGCGTTTTTTATCAGGTTGCGCCAGACCCGCAATACCCGCCGATGCTGGGCTCGGATATTTTCTTCAATGGCGACGGAATGGTCAGCGCGTTCTACTTTGCCGATGGCAAGGTGTCGATGCGACGTCGCTACGTAAAAACCGACCGGTTGATGGCTCAGCGCCGCGAAGGTCGCTCGCTCAATGGAATCTATCGCAACGTCTACACAAATGATCCACTGGCGGCGAAGAACAACACCACCGCCAATACCAGCGTTGTCGCTCATAACAGTGTGCTGCTTGCACTCAAAGAAGATGCCATGCCCTGGGCAATGGATCTTGAAACACTGGAAACCCTCGGCGAGTGGCATTTTGACGGGCAGATCGAATCAGCGACGTTCACCGCCCACCCCAAGCTCGACCCGGTAACAGGAAACCTCTTGGCCTTCAGCTACGAAGCCAAAGGTGACGGCACACCTGACCTGGCCTATTTCGAACTGTCGCCCGACGGAAAGCTGTTGCACCAAATCTGGTTCCAGGCGCCGTACGCGGCCATGGTTCATGATTTCGCGGTGACTGAACACTACGTGGTGTTCCCGCTGATTCCGTTGACGACCGACCTCGAGCGTATGAAGAAAGGTGGCCAGCATTTCCAATGGCAACCCGATCTGCCTCAGCTCTTCGCCGTCGTACCACGCAATGGGCGCGCGGAGGACGTTCGATGGTTCAAGGGCCCCAAGGACGGTTTCCAGGGCCATACGCTCAACGCGTTCGATGAGGGCGACAAGGTTTACGTAGACATGCCGGTCACCGGCGGGAATATCTTTTACTTCTTTCCCCAGGCCGACGGTCATGTCCCGCCACCCGAAACACTGGCTGCCAGCCTGATGCGCTGGACCTTCGACCTGACCAGCACGCAGGAGGACATGCAACCGCAGCCATTGACGGATTACCCCTGCGAATTCCCAAGGTGCGATGACCGCTACATCGGTCGAAAATATGAGCACGGCTTTGTGCTCGCGTTCGATCCTGAGCGCCCGTACAACCCGGCGAATGGGCCGATTCCGTTTCAATTCTTCAATCTGCTGGCCCATGTGAACCTGAAAACAGGCACCACCGATACCTGGTTTCCCGGTGACAGCGGATGCTTCCAGGAGCCCATTTTCATTCCGCGCTCCCCTGATGCGCAGGAGGCGGATGGCTACGTCGTTTCCGTTCTCAATCACATCGCCGACGGTCGCAGCGAGCTTGTAGTTCTGGATTCTCGTGACATGGAGAATGGCCCCATTGCACGAATCAAAGTGCCGTTCCGGATGCGCATGTCGCTACATGGTTGCTGGGTGCCGAGCAAACAATGAAACCATGGGCGGCCCACTGAAATGACAGGAAGCCTGTGATTCACCAGGCCGGGATACGGCCCCTGCCCTGACCTTCCAAACACTTCACTGTCTCGTATTGCCTGTTCCGGAGGGTCGGCAAAATGCTGCCAAAAATACATAAAAAAGCATAATTCCTGCATTTTGGGATTTTTAATAAATCCCGCTTTACAGGATTAATCTCCACAACTAGATTGAACCTCAACCGCCGCGGCTTACCTGCCGCCATAGCTGCATGAGCAGTGCCGAGCTTCTTTGCTCCCTGCGCATGCGCTGATCCTCTATCAAGGAGCACTCAATGAAACTCGCGAGCTTTATTGTTCAAGGCCGTAGCACCTACGGCGTCGTCGATGGCGAGCATGTCATCGATCTGGAGTCGGTCAAGCAAACCTTCGGCACCGATCTCAAGCAGGCTATCGCCAACAATCGCCTGGCCGAACTGAGCCACGAGGTCCTCGCGAGCCAGCCTCGTATCCCATTGGCTGAAGTAACTTTTCTACCCGTCATCCCGAACCCGGGCAAAGTGCTGTGCATTGGCATCAACTACGCCACACACGTACGTGAAACCGGTCGTGAGATGCCGACCTACCCGATGATTTTCACTCGTTTCGCTGACAGCCAGACTGCCCACCTGCAACCCATCGTTCGCCCGAAGGCCTCGCACAAGCTTGATTTTGAAGGCGAGCTGGCGGTGGTGATCGGTAAACCGGCGCGTCACGTCAAGCAAGCCGACGCGCTGGACTATGTCGCCGGTTACGCCTGCTACAACGACGGCAGTGTCCGCGACTGGCAGAAACACACCATTCAATTCGTGCCGGGCAAGAACTTCCCGAACACCGGCGGCTTTGGACCTTGGCTGGTCACCCGCGACGAGATCGGCGATCCGCAGGACCTGGAACTGACTACCCGTCTCAATGGCGAAGTCATGCAGCACACCAGCACCAGCGACATGATTTTCGATGTCCGCGCGCTGATCGAATATTGCTCCACCTTCACCGAACTGGCCCCCGGCGATGTGATTGTCAGCGGCACCACCGGCGGCGTCGGCGCGTTCCGTGAACCGCCGGTATGGATGAAACCGGGCGATGAAGTCGAGATCGAAATTTCGCGAATCGGCATCCTGCGCAACAGCATCGTCGACGAGCAGTAAGCCATGGCCACACTACGCGAATCAGAACAATTGCCGGTGCAGGATATCGACAGTAAAGGTTCTAGCCTGGAGCGCATGCTGCGGGTACTCGATCTGTTTACCGAAGAGAGTCCGATCTGGGCTGTCGATGACATGGGCGGTGCATTGGGGTTTACCCGTTCAACCATCTACCGCTATGTGCGCGAACTGGCCGAGGCCAACTTGTTGTTTCAGGTCGGGGCCGGACGTTACGCCCTGGGCGCGAGAATCATTACCTGGGACCGTCAGTTGCGACTGAGCGACCCTTTGGTGCGCGCCGCACAATCATTGGAGCCAAGCCTCCCACGCTGGAGCGAGCAGCAGATCTGGCTGATCTGCCGCCTGTTCAAGGACCAGGTGGTCTGCATTCATCAATACGGCGATTTGTTCAGCGAGGTCAGCTACTCACGCGGCTCACCGAGGCCGTTGTTCCTGGGCGCGACCTCCAAGGCCATCCTCGCCAACATGACCTCGCGTCAACACAGCCAACTCTTCCTGGAAAACCCCGATGAGGTGCGCGCCAGCAATCTTGGTCAGACCTGGGAACAGTTCCGCCGCTCGCTGCAGCGTCTTCGTCATCAGGGCTATGTGGCCAGCGCCGGCGAAGTCGACGCTGGCGTCTATGGCCTCGCCGCTCCGATCTTCGATGGCGATGGCAAAGTCGTCGGCAGCATCAGCTGCGTGCGCCCGATTCAGGAACGTGACAGCACTCAGGAAGAACAGCAAGGACAGCAGGTCCTCGCCCTGGCGCAAAACCTGTCGCAACTCATGGCTGCACTCGCCAACCGCCCCAAGCCATTGGACTGAGCCATCCGGAAGGGAACAACAACAATGACACCCCTCAAAAAAATCAGTACACACGTCTTGATCATCGGCGCCGGGCCCACCGGGCTGACCCTGGCCAACTTGCTTGGCCAAGCCGATGTGGACACCTTGATCATTGATCGCAAGCCGAACACCGTGACCGAGCCGCGGGCCGTTTCGATCGATGACGAATCCTTGCGCACCATGCAGGCCGTCGGACTGGATGAAGCCGTGTTGCGAGATGTAGTGCCGGGCTATGGCGTGCACTACTTCACTCGGCCCGGTGGCCGCTGCTTCGGCAAAGTCGAGCCCACCGGCAAGTTGTACGGGTTCCCCAAGCGCAATGCATTTCGCCAGCCACTGTTTGAACACACCCTGAAAATGGGCCTCGAGCGCTTTGCCAACCTGAAGGCCCGGTTCAGCCATGAGCTGCTGGAATTCAGTCAGGATAAGCATGGCGTACGCGCATTGATCCGTGACGCAGACGGCGAAACTGTCGAAGTCCATGCGGCCTATCTGGTCGCCTGCGACGGTGGTCGTAGCCCGGTGCGCAAGCAACTCGGAATCGAGATGGTTGGCTCGAGCTTCTCCTCGCGCTGGCTGGTGGTCGACACTGATCAGGATGACGATCCGTTCTGGCAAACGCGTGTGTACTGCGATGCACGCCGTCCCGTCGTTGAAGTACCCGGCCCCCACCGCACACGCCGCTTCGAGTTTCTGCTCAAGCCGGACGAAACCGATGAGCAGGTACTCGGCGATGCTCGCCTGCAAGCGTTGCTTTATCCCTTCAAGGGCAACACCCCGGCGTCCATCGTGCGCAAGACCGTTTATACCTTCCACGCCCGGGTTGCCAAACGGTGGCAAGTGAACCGCGTGTTTCTCGCCGGCGATGCCGCGCATCTGACCCCTCCCTATGCCGGACAGGGCATGAACAGCGGTGTTCGCGATGCCCATAACCTGGCCTGGAAACTGATCGGCGTGCTGAAGGGAAAAATGGCTGAAACGGCTCTACTGTCTTACGAAAGCGAGCGTCGCGATCACGCCTGGGCATTGATCAGACTGGCCTTGAACCTCGGCGTGGTCATGGCGCCGGCAACTGTCTTGCGCGCTCGTTTGATCAGCGGTGCATTTGCTTTGATCGGCCTGCTGCCGCCGTTGCGGGACTATTTCCTGCAAATGCGCTTCAAGCCTAAACCCCGATTCACCAAGGGGCTGGTACTGATCGAAGGCAAAGCCGGGAAACTGTCCTGCGGACACATGTTCCCTCAACCGATGCTCACCGATGTTCAAGGCCAGGAAATTCTGCTCGATGACTCGATCGGTGCCGGCTTCGCCTTGATTCAGTACGGCGACCACAGCCGCCAACGCATCGACGAACTCCAGCATGGCTTGTGGTTCCACCTCGAAGCCAAGCGCATTCTGATCCTTCCCGAGCCTGTCAAAAACATGCCTTCGATGCCTGGCTGCACGGTGCTTCATGACCGCCAGGGTTTGCTCAAAGAAATACTGGGCGATTCAAACACGTTCTTGCTGCTGCGCCCGGATCGCTATATCGCCGCCATTTTCGATAAGGCCGGCGAAACAAAGGCTGCCGAATCTTTGCAGTTGCTGTTCGGCATCGCACAGGCGCGAAACCAAAAAGCCGAATCAAGCATCGCGCCAGTCTTTCCCTGAATTCTTAAAGCCACGGAGGTGTTTATGCAAACCCTACAGACCTGCACCCCTGCACGCCTGTGCTACCTGCATCTGGCGAGCAAAGAGCCGCAACGACAAATCGATTTCTACCGGCGCATGCTGGACATGGAAGGCCTGGCACAGCCCGATGGCAGCTGGATACTCAGTGGCCCGCAACGCGCCATGCTCGTATCGCCCGCCGACCACAGCGGCCTGCTCGCGGCGGCCTATGACCTGGGCGATCAGGCTCGGCTGGGAGAACTGCGCGCTCGCCTGAACGAGAACGGCTGTGCTGTCGAAGACATCGACTCGCCGTTGCTCGAACCGGATGCCTTTGTGCTTCGTGACCCTCAAGGCCGACAAACGATATTTGGCGTGTCCCGCATTGATCCCGGTGTCGACCGTCAAGGCATGCCGGGCCGCTTGCAGCACGTGGTATTCCAGACCACTGAACTGGAAGCCATGATCGATTTCTACGTCAATAAGGTCGGGTTTACGGTATCGGACAATGTCGTCGACGAGCAGACCGGCCAGCTCATGACGTGTTTTCTGCGCTCCGACGATGAGCATCATTCGCTGGCGTTTTTCCGCGGTTCGAAAAACGAATGGGATCACCACTGTTACGAAACCAATGAATGGAACGACATCCGTGACTGGGGTGATCGCTTCGCCAAGGAACGTATAACCCTCTTTTTCGGCCCCGGCCGACATGGCCCTGGCAACAATTTGTTCTTCATGGTGGTCGATGCCGATCGCAACCGTCTGGAGTTTTCCGCCGAACTCGAAATAACCGATGCCGCCCGCCAACCCGGTGTCTGGCCTCAAGAGGAATACACGCTCAATTCCTGGGGACGCGCCTGGATCAGGAGCTGAGCAGTTTCTACAGACAAGGTTTTGCATCATCCATGTCCTTAATCGACGCGGCCACCTGCCTCCAAAGGTAAGACTATGACGACTCAACATTTGCCCCTCTACGCCATCAATGGCGACCAATACATCAATGGCACCTGGCGCGCAGGTCGTTCCTCGCGGCGCCTGGATGACCGCAACCCCTTCAATGGCGAGCAACTGCTGGAAATGCCACTGGCCTCGATTGCCGATCTCGACGATGCCTATCAGGCTGCATATCGTGCGCAAACAGCGTGGGCACAGCTGCATCCGACACAGCGCAGCGCGCAACTGGAGAAACTCGCTCACGTCATCCTGAACCGCCGCGATGAAATCATCGACTGGCTGATACGTGAGTCCGGCAGCACGCGCATCAAGGCGAGCATGGAATGGCAGTTCACCCTGAACCTGGTGCGTGAGTGCGCAACGTTGCCGATGCAGGTTGAAGGACGAATCCTGACAAGCTACAAGCCCGGTGAACAGAGCTTTGTCTTCCGTGAACCGCTGGGTGTTGTCGGGGTGATCAGCCCATGGAATTTTCCGTTGTACCTGAGCATGCGTTCGGTGGTCCCGGCACTCGCGCTTGGCAACACAGTGGTGCTTAAACCCGCCAGCGACACGGCCGTAACAGGCGGCCTGCTGATTGCTCATTTGTTCGAAGACGCAGGCTTCCCGGAGGGTTCGCTCAATGTCGTGGTCGGTGCAGGTTCGGAGATCGGCGATGCCTTCGTCGAACACCCGGTGCCAAGCCTGATTTCCTTCACCGGCTCAACCGATGTCGGTCGCAATGTCGGCCGGATTGCGACTGGCGGCAAACACATCAAGCGCGTTGCGCTGGAGTTGGGCGGCAATGCTCCACTGGTGGTCCTGGATGATGCGGATATTGATATAGCCGCGCACGCAGCAGTGGTCGGGCGTTTCCTGCATCAGGGCCAGATCTGCATGAGCGTCAACCGGGTGATCGTCGACCGCTCGCTGTATGCGGACTTCACCGCGCTGGTGGTGGAGCGAGTGCGCAAGCTCAAGACCGGCGACCCGGCCCACGCAGACACCGTGATCGGGCCGGTGGTCAATCAGAACCAGCTCGATGGCCTGTTGCGTAAAATCGATGCCGCCGAGAATGCGGGCCTCAAGCGGTTGTGTGGCGGCCCAGCGTCCGGGTTGGTGTTGCCTGCGCATGTCTTCGGTGAAGTCGGGGTCGATCAGGAACTGGCACGTGATGAAACCTTCGGGCCGTTGCTGCCGCTGCTGATCGCAGAAAACGAAGCGCATGCGTTGGAGTTGGCCAACGCCAGCGAATATGGCCTGTCCAGCGCGGTATTCACCCGGGACATGGCCCGAGGCTTGAACTTCGCCCGTGGCATCGTGGCCGGGATGACCCATATCAACGACATCACCGTCGACGACCAGCCCAATGCGCCCTTCGGCGGCGAAAAGAACTCCGGCCTCGGGCGTTTCAATGGTCACTACGCCCTGGATGAATTCACCCGCGCCCATTGGGTCACCTGGCAACCGGGGAGCCACCACTACCCTTTCTGATTCTTGATCGATACTGACCGGACTAAAATTGGGCAAGTGTTGACCCATTTGCCCAATCAACAAAAACAATAAGAAAAGAGGCGAAAAAATGAGTCATTTAGCCTGTGTGTCCACCGATCAGGTTGTTCGATCCGACCGGCTGATGAAGTGGAAAGAGTTCATGAGCGATCACTTGGGTCGCACGCCGGACTACATCAAGCGTCTGGAGTCGACATTCATCGACCCGTTGCATAACAGCAACTTTCAAGGTCGGCTGGAATATGGCGATCTGGGTCAGCTCGGCTTCTGCCGCATGACCGCCAGTGCCCATCGCTACTCACGCCATCTGAGCAAAGCGGTCGACTCACCCGATACGCCGCGCATGCTGATTCTGCAGATCGCCGGCGTCAGTCATTTCGAACAAGGTCGGCACTGCAGCGCATTAGCGCCTGACGAGATGCTGTTGGTCGACAGCGGCCAGCCCTTCAGCGTCACCAGCACTCAAGGTTGCGAACATTTTATCCTGCTCTTCAAGGGGCCGGCCCGACAGCCACCGCAAGCGGGCGATGTTCACCTGAACGGGCGCAATGGATTGGGCCGCATGTTGATGCATCTGATCAGTGATGCGTACAGCCAGTACCCACTGCTCAACAATCATTCGGCCGAACTGATCGGCAACAGCATCGTGGGGCTTCTGGATAACGCCCTGAAGAACAAACAGGAAGAAAAACAACTCGAACACGATTTCCGCTTCTTCAAGCAAAACCGCCTCAAGGCGTATATCGAGCGCCACCTGGCCGACCGCGACCTGACCATCGAGCGCATCGCCAGCGTCGAGCAATGCTCGGTGCGCAGTTTGCACCGCGCATTTCAGGAAGAGCTCGGCTGCAGCATCAGCGAATACATCTGGCAACGGCGCCTGTCGCGCTGCGCCGAAGATCTGCGCAGCCGGGAACATGCCCATCGCTCACTCACCGACATCGCCTTTGCCTGGGGCTATGGCAGCAGTGCTCATTTCAGCAGACAGTTCAAATCGGCATTCGGCATATCGCCCAAGCTGTTCCGCGATACCCAGGCCCGATCCTGACGCCACCTGCTGCTCGCCCATTGTGATGCGGGTGCACAACAGGTACTGGCCCCGCACAACACATTCACTTGGGAGGTAGATGTGTCCCGCTACAAAGTCTGCGTAAAATACGGCGTCGATGCCGAATCCAATACAAAAACAGACTCATCATCCCTGTGATCAATACCACCGGTGAATTGTGGCTCCCCCCTACTTTCAATGCCTGAATGATCAACCATGAGCGGGAGTTCACGGATCTCAACTGCCCGTACAAAGACGCTTTGCAGGTTGTGCCTGTCGATCTCGCTGCTGATTGCCTGTCACGCGAGTGGCGCGCCCTTGCCGCTCGAACTGTATATCCCGGACGCTCCACCCCTGACGTTCGTCGATGGCTCCAAAGGCCACGGCATGGTCGGCGAGGCCGTGATGACCGCCATTGCCAACGCCGGCTATGTCGCGCATGTCCATGTGCTTCCCTGGGCCAGATCGCAGAAACATGTCAGCGAGACTCAGGACATCCTGATCGCCCCTTTGTCACGCACGCAGGAACGTGAAGATCGCTTCACCTGGATCGCGCCGATCATGCCCATGGAGCGTGCTTTTTTCAGCCTTGACCGGCCGGTGAGCAGCTTCGAGCAAGCGAAACAAACCTACCGGGGGATCGGCGTCGGCCTGGGCAGTGCGCAGGAGGAAATCCTCCGTGAACAAGGCTTCAGCGACGAGCAGATCCACCCCCTGACCATTGGCGACAACCCCGCGCAGATGCTCTTGAAAGGTCGCATCGATGCCTGGTTCAACGGTGTCCCGGAGAGTCGATACATCTGGCCGAAAGTGTCTGAACATACACTGCACATGAGCCCCGTCATGAGCAGTGTGGACCTCTACCTGGCTTGCTCGAAGCAGTGCTCCGCCCAACTGGTGCAAGACTTGCGCGCGGCGGTTGAAACGCTTCGCGATGACGGCACCCTGGCGCGCATACAAAAGCGCTATTTGTCGCCATAGGAATTCTGAGGGCACACGGCTAAACCCATTCAAGGCAGGCATCCCTCCTCCTCTGGCACCTGCAATCCCATGAACCGCCGCACTCTATGAGCCTCGGGCTGCTCGCGGATCGCCTGTGGCGAGGCATCCAGCTGAATGTGGCCGTTTTCCATGAAGATCACCCGGTCGGAAATCGACAGGGCAAAATCCATCTCGTGGGTGACAATCAGCAAGGTCATGCCTTCGCGGGCCAGGTGGCTGATGACCGCGAGTACTTCGCCGACCAGCTCCGGATCCAGCGCCGAGGTCGGTTCGTCGAACAGCAGGATATCCGGGTCCATGGCCATGGCCCGGGCAATCGCCACGCGTTGTTGCTGGCCGCCGGACAGTTGATGCGGATATTTGTGGACGTGTGCCAACAGGCCGACCTTGTCGAGTAACTGGCAGGCGCGTTGCTCGCTCAACACACGACCGACACCGTGATAACGGGGAGCGAGGCTGATGTTGTCCAGCAGTGTGCGGTGCGGGAACAGGTTGAAGCTCTGGAACACCATGCCGATGCGCCGTACGCCCTGACGAATCCGACGGCTATCCGGTTTGTCCCAGGCATTGATGTAGCCCTCGCCGAACAACAGGATTTCGCCCTGATCGATGCGCTCCAGGCCATTGACCGTACGAATCAGCGAAGTCTTGCCGGAGCCGGACGGGCCGATGATCGAAATCACCTGGCCACTTTGCACCTTCAGGTCGATGCCCTTGAGCACATGATGATCGCCGTAGCGTTTGTGCACACCCTGCAGTTGCAGGGCCGGGGCGGCGCCTTTGGATGGCGGCTTGAGCTTGCTCGATAGAACAGGCGCCAGACTGTCACGCAGCGCTTGTGTCGAGGCGCTGTCGAGGGTTTGCGGTGTCCGCAGGTTGAGGTCCAGGTAGTGTTCCAGACGCTGCAGGGCAAAGCCGAACAGCGTAACGATCAGCACGTAGTACACACCCACCGCCGCCAGGGTTTCCATCACCAGGAAGTTCTGCGCATACAGGCGCTGGCCGACGGTCAACAGTTCGGTCAATGAAATCACCGAGATCAACGACGTCAGTTTGACCACCGTGATGTATTCGTTGATCAAGGTCGGCAGTGAGATACGAAAGGCCTGGGGAATCACAATCAGCCGTTGCAGACCGAACAGGCCGATTCCCAGGGCGCGGCCGGCTTCCTTCTGGCCCTTGGCGACCGAGATCAGTCCGCCACGATGAATTTCGGCCATGTAGGCGGCCTCAGTGACCACCAGCGCCAACAGGCCGGAATAGAACGGTACCGACAGCACCGGCCCGGCACCGGGCAGCAACTGCGGCAGGTTGTAGATGAAGACCACCAGCACCAGCAGCGGAATGCTGCGAAAGAACCAGATGTAGAGTGACGCCGGCAAGCGCAGCCAGGGCGAGCCGGACAGCTTGGCTGACGCCAGGATGAAGCCCAGCAACATCCCCAGGAACCAGGCCAGGGCGCTCAGTTCGATGACGGTCAGGCTCGCCGCCCAGAAGTCAGTCTTGGAGAACAGCGAAATAAGGTAAGACCAGTCGAATTGCATAGACACCTCGTGCACGCCGCGCCCTCGACCGAGGGCGCGGCTTCAGCCATTACTCGGAGACCGGTTCCAGGTCGTACTTTTTGAGAATGGCGGCGTACTCGCCGTTGGCTTTGCTGTCAGCCAGGGCCTTGACCAGCGCCTGATAGGTTGCCTCGGCGTCTTTCTTCACGTAGATGCCCAAGGTCTGCGGGTAAACCAGTTTCTGCGAGCTGACCACGACCCGCCCGTTGGTGCGCTGGGCGATCATGTGCGCGGCACCGGCGATTTCCACCTGGGCCTGGATGTTCTTCGACAGCAGCGCCTGCGTCACTTCGGGAGCCGAGGGGTATTCGTTGACGGTGATCGCGCCTTTGTTGTTCGGCACGCAGTAGTCGCTGGACAACTGGTTGAACTTGGCGACCCAGGTGGTGCCCTGCTCCAGGCCGATCTTCAGGCCGCACAAGTCCTCGGGAACCTGCGGGCTCAACTCACTGCCCTTGGGCACCATGATCGCCGCGCCGGTATTGGCGTAGGCGATAGTGCGGGCCTGGAGCTGGCGCTCGGGGGTGATGTACATGCCGGAAATGATCGCGTCGTAATGCCCGGCGTTGAGGCCGTTGATCAGATTGGGGAACTTGGTGTCGACGAAGTTGGCCTTGACGCTCATCGCCTTGGCCAGGGAGTGGGCCAACTCAGGATCAGAGCCGACCACATTCTTGTCAGCGTCGTAGGACTCGAACGGCGGGTAAGTGATTTCCATACCGACTTTCAACACACCGGGGGTCGCGGTGCTGGCGAAGGCGGTGCTGGCGCAGAACAGGCTGGCGGCGAGCAGGCTCAGTCGGGTCGAGGCGCAATGGATTTTCATGGTGGGAAGCTCCGTGGGTTGTTTTTTTAGGAATGAGAGGGGGTGTTCTTCAGGTGGCCGAAACTCGATGGTTTTCGGGCCCGGGACGGCAACTCAAGCTCGCCGTTCTCCACGCGTTTGCGCAGGTACTGGTAGGTCTGTAAGGCCTGGCTCCACATGTGTTCGCCAATCGCCAGCGCCTCGTACTCCCGGTCATCCCTGGCGAAGGCCGGCAGCGGCTTGATCAGCGTGTGATAGTCGCAGGCGTAGAACAGCGGGAAGCTGTAGCGCTCCTGCGCGACCTTGCGCACCCGGTGGGCAGTGGCCACAAAGGCACCCGCGGTCATGACTTCCAGCATGTCGCCGATGTTCACCACGAACGCGTCGGGTAGTGGTGGCGCGTCGATCCACTGCCCCTGATCATTGAGCACCTCCAGCCCCGGTTGATCGGCGTGCAGGATGGTGAAGCACTCGTAGTCGGTATGCGCGCCGATGCCCGGAGCGTCGACGACATCGGCATCGAAGGGATAATGGATCAGCCGCAATTTGGAGGGCGGGCGAGTCACCAGCGCGTCGAAGTAGCCCTCCTCCAGCCCCAGGGCCAAGGCGAAGCCATCGAACAGTCGGCGGCCTAGCGCGAACACCGCCTGATAGTAGTTTTGTACCGCGTTCTGGAAGCCCGGCACCTCAGGCCAGTGGTTCGGCCCCAGCAACGGCGTACGGTTGAGAAACAGTGGGTCATCCGCTGGCACTTCGAAGCCGATATCGAACGCTTCTTTGTGATCCGGCTTGCCCTTGGAATACACCTCCTCGCCTTCGGGCACGAAGCCCTTGTGGCTTTCCGAGGCGCCGATGTAGTGGCGCATCTTGGCGTCCAGCGGTTGCGCAAAATAATCCCTGGCCGCCTGGCGCAGGCCCTCGATCAGCGCCGGATCGATGCCGTGCCCGGTGATGTACAGAAAGCCCACATCGCTGGCGGCGCGGCCCAGTTGCTCGGCCACGGCCAGGCGGTGCTCCAGTTCGATGCTGAAGAGCCCGGCGATGTTCACCACCGGAATGCTGTTGAAGTTGGCTTGGGTTGGCGAGGTGCTACGCATGGCGGGCTCCTTCACGGGTGAAACGGTCGAAGTGTTCGCGCTCGGTCCGGGCCATCCACTGGTTCAAGGTCCAGAGGTCGGCCACCGGCATGTTGGTGAAGGGCAAGTGGTGCAGATAACCGTCGGCACCGAACTCCGGGGTCAAGGTGCTGACCGGGTAGCCACGTTCGCGCTGAGCGGTCCAGACGGCCTCCCAGTGGCGCTGATGGAACGCCAGTTCACGGGCATATTCCGGTGCGGCGGGATGGGGGACTTGCGGGCCTTGGTCGTAGCCGACCCGAGCCTGGATGTGATGCACGCGTTCAACGAAGGCCGAAAGATCGTCGGCCGGATCGTCCAGCAGTCGCTCACAGCACACCACCCAGTGGCTGATGTCACTGGTGAAACGCAGGCCCGGCAGTTGGCGGATCAGCTCCAGGGTCACCCAAGGGCTGTAAAGGGAACGGGCGCGATGGGTCTCGAAACTGCAGAACACGCCATGCCTGGCGGCCAGTTCCATGGCCTGGCCGAAGAATTCGACCTGCAATGCCTGCGGCCAGCGGTCGTTGCCTGCCAGCAGATTGACGAAACGTGGGGTCAGCTCCGAGGCCCAGCCCAGTTTGCGATCAATGTCGGCCAAGTGTTGGGTGGGCGTGGCGTTCTGGTCGGGCAATACATCGTAGGCACTGAACAGTGTGCAGATGTAGGGAACTTGATTACTGCGCAGGAAAGCGCCGAACTCGCCACGCTCATCGGCCTGCAGTGGCAGGCGCGCTTCGAGGCCATCGAAGCCGGCGGTGAGCAGTTCATCCAGGGCCTGCGCCTTGCTGGCGGTATAGCCCCATAACGTGCGGAAAATTTCTAGCTTCATGCATTCCTCTCGGCTGCGTCAGGCCACCCGCTATTGGGCTGGCGTTACTGGGCAGTCGAAAGAAGTTGCTGCGGGCCGCGGCTCTGATGGCTGCGATCCCGTGTGACGAATCCTAAGGCTACGGCGACAAGCGATTGAATAGGCTGCAGCAAATAGTTAGTTCAGAAATTCATGAACTAACGATGCCGGATTTTCTCGCGTTGTGTAAGCCGCAATGCGATCCGTAGCAGCTGTCGAGCCTGCGCTCGCTGTAGCAGCTGTCGAGCTTGCGAGGCTGCGTTCGCTGTAGCAGCTGTCGAGCTTGCGAGGCTGCGTTCGGCTGCGAAGCAGTCGTAAAACCAGAGCTCGCGATGTGTCAGGCAGACCACATCAGCCGGACTCACGACTGCTTCGCAGCCGAACGCAGCCTCGCAGGCTCGGCAGCTGCTACCAAGTGTGCGCCCGGTGCGGATGGGCACGAACCAGAACAGAGCACAGCGACGCAGCCATTCCCGCGACTGGTGCGTTGCTCGTCTGTGCTGCCCTTCGCAACCCTGTAGCCATCAGGTGCAATTCTCCTTCCACCGCGGGGTGACAGGCTGATCCGTTGTCGAGCACAAAGGCTGGCAAACAACTTGCTTGGGCTCTGTTCAAGCTTGAGCCATCAACACCGATGGTTTGGCAAACATCTCGGACAACGGCGTCCGCTCCCCTGCCCATTGCGGCAGGAGAGCGTGCGCCGTTTTTGCTTTCATCCCGGCATCAGAAGGAAATCCTCATGTCCGCTCAAGGAATGCACCCACCGGGTCACGCCATCGTTCATCTGCACAGCGATGGCGGCACATCGCACCCGGCCGGCACATCATTCGCCAAAGCCTTGTTCGAACCCGGCATGGCCCTGCTCGAACGCAGCAGGATCGGCTTCTGGCTACCGCTCGGTTTAGCCCTCGGCGCCTGTGGTCTCGCACTGGCCGAACAGCCCGCAAGCGCATTGGCCCTGATACCTGGCGTGCTGTACCTGGGATGCGCCTGGCAGCTGCGCGAGCGTCATCAACGCCAGCTACAGATATTCTGGGACACGGAACTCGCACAACTGCTGCGCAGTTCCCGGGATGCCGACCCCGCGACGCTGCTGGTGACCGCCAGCTTGCAACTGCGCAACAACGAACGCTTGCGCAGCGAAGTGCAGTTCGCCAGCCGTGCCCTGGAGCAGATGGCCCAACAGGCCCGCGACCAGGGAGCGGAACAGAGCCAACGCATCGCGATGATCGCCGCCGCCAGCGAACAGATCGATCAGACCCTGCACAGCATCGATGCCTTGGCCAAGGGCGCGCTGGCAGCCTTCGCCAACGCTCACACCCAGAGCGAAACCGGTTGCCTGGAGGCGCGCTCAGTGGGTGACAGCATGCGCGCCATTCAGCACCGCCTGGGCAATACCGCGCATACCGTGGACGCGTTGCTGCAGCGCACGACCGCCGTGGAAAGCACGGTCAACAGCATTCAGGCATTGGCCAAACAGACCCAGTTGCTGGCGCTCAATGCCTCCATCGAGGCGGCCCGTGCCGGCGAGCACGGGCGCGGTTTCGCCGTGGTCGCCGATGAGGTCCGCAGCCTGGCCCAGGCCACCGACCGGGCGACCCATGAAATCACTACCGCCGCGACAGCGATCGCCATGGCCGTGCGCCAGGTGGATGGCGAGGTCAAGGAACACCGCGATCTGCTGGCCGCCGGGAGTGAACAGAGCGAGCAGCTCGCCGCCAACCTCGACGACCTGGCGCAACATAGCCAGAGCAATCTGCAACACCTCGGCGCCATGCAACAGGCGCTCAGCGAGCATCAGCTAGCCAATCATGCCCTCAGCGAACAGTTGCAACAGGTCAATGGCGCGGTACAGGAACAGAGCACGCAAACCAATGCGCTGCACGACCTGACCCGTTATATCAACCAGCTCACCGTCGGAAGCCGCCCATGAATCCAGCACTCGCCACAGCATTCGACGATGGGCCATCCCGCCAAGTCCGTCTGCCGCAGGGTGACACCGGACTAAGGCAGGCGCTGTTGCTGGGTCTCGACCTGCTGCAAGGACTACAGCAACATCGCGGTCTCGGCGGACAAGTCACCCGCGAGGCGCAACAACGTTGCCAGGCATTGGGGCACGCGCTCGACCAACGCTGGAGGGAGTGGCCGTATTCCGCACAGTGCCAGGCCTGGGGCGCGTTACGTCGCGACCCGGCGGATTTCGATGGCCATTGCCGATTGCTGCAGGACCTGCTCGGCGCCATCCAGCACCTCGAACTGCAACGCTGTGCGCTCAGCCTGGCGCGCCCGAGCATCGCCGCGCGCTGCTGGGAACTTGAAGAGCTGGGACGACTGCGCGGGCTGTCGGTACGCGCCGCCGCCCATCGAAGTTGCCCATTGGAAATGCTGATTCAATTGCAGTACCTGCACGAACGCTTGCTCAAGCACGCTCCCCATTCGCTGCACACTGCGCTCGAACAACTGCAACGCTGCCTGATCGGGACAACCACCGTGTCCATCACCCCGGCGCAGTGCTACGCCCTCCTCACCCCATTGCTCGACGAACGCCTGGACGCTATCCGCCGGGATCTGGATTGAGGCTGCCGTCACCAGAACAGAGATCCGCAACAGCTCGTTCCTTTACCGTAGATTCGCTACTATGTTTGCACCGCTTTCCTTGTCGGCGGATTTCTTCACTCTGGAGCCAGAATGCCATCCTCAGCGACGACGCACTGACTCCTGCCGCGGCCGATAGCATCCGCAAACAGGGTGTCGAACTGCTGTTGCCTTCCGATAACAACCTGTAAGGCGTTAGCGCGCCTTCCAGTCCCGCAGCCACTGCAAGCCGGCCGACGTGTTGCCACGGGGCCGGTATTCGCACCCTACCCAGCCGTCATAACCCAACTGGTCGATCAACTCGAACAGATAGGGATAGTTGACTTCGCCCAGGTCCGGCTCATGTCGATCCGGTACGCCGGCGATCTGGATATGACCGATGCCGGCGAAATCCCGACGCAGTTTAGTGGCCAGGTCACCTTCGACGATCTGGCAGTGGTAGCAATCGAACTGAACCTTCAGGTTACCGGCGCCCACTTCCTTGCAGATGGCCTGGGCCTGATCCTGGCGATTGAGGAAAAAGCCCGGCATGTCGCGCGTATTAATCGGCTCCAGTAGCACCGTGATGCCGGCCTTGGCAGCCTGCGCGGTGGCATACGCGAGGTTCTCCAGGTACACACCGTGGTGCCGCGGCCGATCACTTTCCGACGGTAGCAACCCGGCCATCACATGGATGCGCGAGTTGCCCAGCACTGCGGCGTATTCCAGTGCGCGATCGAAACCGCTGCGAAATTCACTCTCCCGGCCCGGCAACGATACCGTGCCCCGCTCGCCTGCCGCCCAATCGCCGGGCGGTGCGTTGAACAGCGCCTGTACCAGGCCGTTGTCGCTCAGGCGTTGTTTGAGTTCCTGGGCGCTGTAGTCGTAGGGGAACAGGTACTCCACCGCTTCGAAACCATCGGCGGCCGCGGCGGCAAAGCGATCCAGAAACTCATGTTCCGAATAGAGCATGCTGAGGTTGGCAGCAAAACGAGGCATGGTAGCTCCTTGGACAGAAGGTTAGACAAACGGCCAGATCAGCAAGGTAATACCGAAACCCAGCGTGCCGAGCAAGGTGGTCAGCACGGTCCAGGTACGCAGGCCGTCGGCCACGTTCAACCCGGACAGTTTGGTGAAGATCCAGTAACCGGCGTCGTTGATATGGGACATGGCCAACCCACCACCGCCCATGGCCAGGCACAGCAGCGCCATGTGATTCGCCGTGAGGTTGAGGGTCGCGATCAACGGGCTGATGATGCCGGCAGTGGTCACCAGCGCCACCGTGGTCGAACCCTGAACCGCACGCAGCAGCATGGTCAGCAGAAAGCCCAGCGCGAGGACCGGCAGACCGGTGGTGCGCAGCAAATCGGAGACCACCGCACCGATGCCGGTGTCCACCAGCACCTTGCCGAACACACCGCCGGCACCGGCAATCAGAATCACCATGGCCACACCTGGCAAGGCCGAACCGATCACGTCAGACACCTGGGTACGGCTCCAGCCCCGACGCGAACCCAGCAACCAGGCACACAGCAAAGTGTCGATCAGCAGCGCCACCAATGGCGCACCGAGCACGGTCATGATGCCGCGCAGGAGCGAGTCGGCCGGCAGCTGTGAAGTATTTTTTCAAAATAACATTTTTTAACATCAGCTCAGGGCATCCGTCGACGCAGGTGAAAAAGTCAGATTGCCATCAGGCCGCCTTGCAAAAACACCACGACCGTCTAAGTTCAGAACTATCTCTACAGGCGTAACCAAACCGTACATAAACCAGCCCCTCAGGCGAGAGAATCTATTGATCTAAAACCAACCAGACGCTGCTTTTAATTACTGACACGGAATCAGTCATAAAAATAAAGAGGGATGCTTGATGAAGCGCAGCCATGGGTATCGTGCGTTCTCGCAACGGGGGCCTGCCGGTCATTTCTGGATTTCATTGCTTTGCTTCTCAGGCTTGGTGATCGCCAGCTTTCTGTTGTTCGAACAACAGATCCAGGACTTCCTGACCCATCTCAACTTGTACCAGCCTTCCACTCCCACCCAAAAACTCAACCTGGCCCTGCTGCTGATCGCCCTGCTCGCGCTGGACGTGGTGCTGCCGGTGCCTTCGAGCATGGTCGCGCTGCTGGCCGTGGCCATGCTCGGCGCTGTTGGCGGCTACCTGGTGATTTTCGTGGGGCTGTGCCTGGGGGCCGGACTGGGGTATGCGCTGGGGGCGGGCTATTTTCGGCTGCTGTCCGGCCGCCTGGGCCTGCATCAGCGCCAGCCGGGGCAACTGGCGTACAAGCTGGGCACGCTGTCGTTGATCTGCCTGCGCGGCGTGCCGGTATTGGCCGAAACCTCGGTGGTGGCCGCCGGAATGCAACGTTATCCGCTGCCCGCGTTCGTGTTAGTGACCACCCTGGCCAATGCCGGTCTGGCACTGGCCTACAGCGCCATCGGCATCTACCTCGTCGAGCAGAACGCGCTGCTGGTGACCCTCCTCGCCAGCATGGTGTTGCCCGGGCTGTTTATCGCCGGGTACAGCCTGTTCAAAACCTTGCGCAAGCAAAACGCCGAGCAATCCCTGCACGGGCGTTTCGAGGTCCGTTACGACTACCCGGTGGTGTTCACCGATCACCTGTTCGAGCCGTCCAATCCGTGTCTACACCGCCAGCTCACCGCACGACTCACCCCACAGCACCGGGGCCCGGTGACGGTGCTGGTGTTCGCCGATGAACAACTGCTGCAAAGCGCCCCGCACCTGCTGGAACAGATCGACGCCTACTTTGCCGCCCATGCGGCGGACCTGCATTTGCAGGCCGCGCCGATTGCAGTGCCGGCCGGCGAACTGAGCAAGGACTCACAGGTGTTGCAGCAGCTTTACACCGACATGCTGCAGCATGGGCTGGACCGGCATTGCTATGTGCTGGCCCTGGGCGGCGGTGCGGTGCTGGATGCGGTGGGCTACGCCTGCGCCACCTTCCACCGTGGCATTCGCCTGATCCGCATCCCGAGCACCGTGCTGGCGCAGAACGACGCGGGCATCGGAGTGAAAAACGGCATCAATGCCTTCGGCCAGAAGAACCTGCTGGGCGCCTTCTACCCCGCCACCGCGGTAATCAACGACTTCCAGCTGCTGACCAGCCTGACCCGCCGCGACCAGATCGCCGGGCTGGCCGAGGCGGTAAAAGTGGCGCTGATCAAAGACCAGGCCTTCTTCCAATGGATGGAACAACAGGCCGACGCCCTCGCCCACTTCGATCACTCGGCCAGCCGCTATGCCATTCGCCGCTGCGCCGAACTGCACCTGGCGCACATCACCGGTGCCGGCGACCCCTTCGAGCGCGGTAACGGACGGCCACTGGATTATGGGCATTGGGCCGCGCACAAACTGGAAAACCTCAGCCAGCACCGACTGCGCCATGGTGAAGCCGTAGCGGTGGGCATGGCCCTGGATGGGCTCTATGCCAATGCCCTGGGGTTGTTGAGCGATGCCGACACCGAACGGCTGCTGAACCTGTTGCTCAAGCTCGGCTTCAGCCTGAGCCCGCCGGAACTGACCTTGAAAGATGCACAGGGACGCTCGCTGGTTCTGCTCGGTCTGGAGGAATTCCGCCAGCACCTGGGCGGGCAACTCTCCATCCCCATGCTCAGCCGGATCGGCGAGTCGGTGGACCTGCACGAGATCGATGCCGCGCGGATGGAACAGGCGCTGCAACGGCTGTCGACCCGCATCGATCCGGCGCTCACCCTCAGCGAGGGCTGCGCGCAATGAGCCAGACACCACTGAACCTGAAAACCTGGATGACCCTCGGCCGGGTATCCAACCTGCCCACCGTGTGGACCAACACCTTGGCCGCCGCCCTGCTCGCCAGCAGCGCCGGTGCCCTGGCGCCGCCGTCGTCGCTGGTGTGGATCCTGCTGTTGGCTGCGCTGTCGTTGCTGTATTTGGCCGGCATGTTATTGAACGACCTGCTGGACGCCGACTGGGACCAACAGCACCACAACCCCCGCCCGATCACGTTGGGCCTGGTCAGCCGCCAGCAAGTGGGGCTGGCTACTGCGCTGTTGCTGATACTGGCTGCGGCCTCGGTACTGGGCCTGAGCCGGTTGATCGATCAACCGCACTGGTTGCTGGGAAGCGCCACCCTGCTGGTGGGCTGCATCCTCGGCTACAACGTGCTGCACAAGAAATACGCCCACAGCGTCTGGCTGATGGGCGCCTGCCGCTCGGCCCTCTACCTGACGGCGGCGGCCAGCCTGGCGGTGCCGCCGGAGCCGATCTGGCTGTGCGCCATGTTGCTTGGCGTCTACATCAGCGGCCTGACCTACCTGGCTCGTCAGGAACACAACAACCAGTTGCTCAGCCGCCTGCCGCTACTGCTGATGTTGAGCCCGCTGGCGCTGGCGATCTATTCCGACAACGTCTGGTTCTGGCCGGTGCTACTGCTCTGGCTTGGCTGGCTGGGCTGGCATTACTGGCACCACTTGGCCAACCCGCAGCAACGGCAAGTCCGTGCCTTTATCGGCGCTGGCCTGGCGGCTCTGCCACTGTTTGATGCCCTGGTGCTGGCTGTGGCCAACCAGCCGCTGGGCAGCCTGTTATGCGTTCTAGTGTTTTTCCTGCTTCCACACTTCCAGCGCTGGATCAAACCGACATGAACATGGACGTCACTGCATCGCCATCGGCGGCTCTCGAAATACGCCACGACTGCCTCGCCGAACAACACCAGGCCCTCACCCAACAGCTCGATGACACCGAGCTGCAGTGGTGGCGCCAGGCCCAGGAGCAGCTTGCCCAACGCCCGGACGGCAATACCGCGGCGCTGTTGAGCAGCCAGTGCAAGCGCAACCTCAAGGAGCAATCGCTGCCCCACAGTCCCGACTGGAGCAGTGTCCAACTGGCGCGGGCATTGTTGCTGGCTCAGGTCCTGGAGCAACAGCCCCTCGCCGGGCAACTGCCGTTACTGCGCCAACTGTTCCTGTGGGGCGACGATCAAGAAAAAATCGCCACCCTGAAGGCCCTCGACTGGCTCGACAGCCGTGGGCTCTGTGTGGAGCTGGCGCTGCAGGCCGGGCGTACCAGTAACAGCCAGGTGTTCGCCGCCCTCGCGCTCGACACCCTTTACCCATCGCGCCATTACAGCGAACGGGCCTTCCATCAATTGGTGCTGAAGGCGCTGGGCATGGGGCTCGATATACGACGCCTGATCGGCCTGACCCAACGACACAGCGTCACCCTCAACCAGCTGGCCCTCGACCTGCTGGACGAACAGCTCGCCGCCGAACGAACGGTGTCCGCCGGGCTGCCCCGAGTGATTGCCTTCGACCTGCTCAGCCCGGCGCAACACCAGCGCCTGGCCGGCCTGAGTCAGCAGCAACGCTTGCCGCCTGAGTGGCATGAGTACTTGGCCGGCACCTCACAGAACTGACACTCAACGACTCCTTTTCCTTGACGAGGATTTACCATGCTCAAGTACTTCGACCCGCATATTCATATGGTCAGCCGCACCACCGATGACTACCAGAACATGGCCGCCGCCGGCATCACCGGGGTGATCGAACCGGCCTTCTGGCAGGGTCAGGCCAGGACCAGCGTCGGCAGTTTCATCGACTATTTCGACACTCTGTTGGGCTGGGAGCGCTTTCGCGCCAGCATGTTCGGCATTCATCATTTCTGCACCATCGGCCTCAACCCCAAGGAGGCCAATGACCTGTCGGTGGCCAATGAAGTGCTGGAGATTCTGCCGCGCTACCTGGTGAAAGACGGCGTCGTGGCGGTCGGCGAAATCGGTTACGACGACATCACCCCGGAGGAAGATCGCTTCCTCGCCGCTCAGCTGGAGCTGGCCAGACAATTCAATTTGCCGGTGCTGGTGCACACCCCGCACCGCGACAAGATCGGTGGCACCAAACGCACCCTGGCAGTGATTCGCGAAGTCGGGATTGCCGAGCACCTGGTGATCATCGACCACCTCAACGAACTGACCCTGCCGCTGGTGCTGGACAGCGACTGCTGGCGCGGCCATTCGATCTACCCCAACACCAAGATGTCGGAACAGCGCATGGTCGCCCTGTTGCAGGAGTACGGCACCGAGAAAATGGTGGTCAACAGCGCCGCCGACTGGGGCATCAGCGACCCGCTCAAGGTGCCGAAAACGGGTGAAGCGATGCTGGCTGCCGGCTTCAGCGAAAGCCAGGTCGAACAGGTGCTGTTCCACAACCCCGTGGACTTTTTTGCCCAAAGCGGCCAACTGGACAAGTCCCTGGTCAGCACCCCGCTGCCCATCGACCAGCGTCGGCAGTGGCAGGACAACTCTGCCCTGCGTGGCCAGGAACCGGTGATCAAATGAGTGCCGGCACGGGTTGGGCTGCCGCGCAGGTCGGTTATTGCAGCAATGTGCACCCGACCCGTGACCTGGCGGGGCTACGGTCATCCATCGAATGGCATTTCCGGGGTGTGCGTACCCTGCGCGGCCTGAACGAGCAAGACAGTGGGCTGTGGATCAGCGCCCTCGCCGCAGCCGAACTACAGCAGGCGTCAGCTCGCGCGGACTTCCTCAGCCTGCTGCAACGCAGCGGGCTGCGGCTGACTTCACTTAACGGCTTTCCCTATGGCCAATTTCATCAAGGCGCGGTGAAAGCCGACGTCTATTTGCCCAACTGGACTGATCCGAAACGGCTGGCGTACAGCCTGAATCTGGCCCGAATCCTGGCGCACGCCCTGCCGTCGGATTGCCCCCAAGGCGTGATTTCCACCGTACCGCTGGGCTATGCCGCCGACTGGAACCCGCGGCGACAGCAGCGTGCCGAACATCTGCTGCGCCAACTCACGGCTTCACTGGCCAGGCTGCATCGGGAGACGGGCAAGAAGATCGTGTTCTGCCTGGAGATGGAGCCGGACTGCGTGCTGGAAAACACCGACCAGGCCATCGCCTTCTTCCACCGCTACCAAGCCAGCGACCCGCACCATGACTATCTGGCGCTGTGTTTTGATGTCTGCCACCAGGCCGTGGTTTTCGAACACTGCTATCAGTCGCTGGAAAAGCTGCGCCAGGCCCGGGTGCCTGTCGGCAAGATCCAGCTGTCCAACGCGCTGATTTGTCGCCTGCCCGCTGAAGACCACAACCGGCGCGAACACGTGCTCAAGACCTTGAGCGACTTCGCCGAAACCACCTACCTGCATCAAGTCAAAGCCCGCGATGCACAGGCGCGGTTATCGGGCTGGGCCGACCTGCCCGCCGCCCTCGACGATTGCGCCAACAACCTGGGGCAATACCCCGAACTGCGGATTCATTTCCACATTCCGCTGTTCAGCGAACACTTGCTGCTGCCTGAGCTCAGCGGCAGCCAGATCGCCCTGTCGCAGACTTTCGACTATCTCGCAGACCATGGGGATTTTCGTCCCGTGCTGGAAGTGGAAACCTACAGCTGGGGCGTGCTGCCCGCGCAACTGCGGCCCGACACCGAGCACGCCCAACTGCAGGGGATCGCCGCGGAACTGCACTGGGTCGAAGAGCAACTGCGCCAACGCCAATTGCTGCAATCCCAAACGCGGGAGGCGTACGCCGATGCCCTCTGAAAATCCGCGCCAAGCGCTGCTGCTGATCAACGTGGTCGGGCTGACCCCGGCGCTGCTGGGGCCGGCGACACCGCACATCAATGCCCTGTTGAAAACGGCGAAAATGGCCAGCCTGCAACCCGTGTTTCCGGCGGTCACTTCTACAGTGCAGGCCTCGATCCTCACCGGCGCGTCGCCGTCGGAACACGGCATCGTGGGCAATGGCTGGTATTTTCGCGACCAGGCCGAAGTGCGTTTCTGGCTGCAACCCAACGCACTGATCCAGGGAGAAAAGGTCTGGCAGGCGCTCAAGCGTGAGCTCCCCGGGTTCCGCTGCAGCCAGTTGTTCTGGTGGTACAACATGTATGCGGACGTGGATGCGGCCATCACCCCACGCCCGCACTACCCGGCCGATGGCCGCAAGATGTTCGGCCTGTATTCGTCACCGGCCTCGTTGCATGAGCGTATCGAGCAGCAGATCGGTGAATTTCCGTTTCCGGGTTTCTGGGGTCCGGCGGCCGGCATCGCATCGAGCCGCTGGATCGTCGACTGCGCCATCGCCGAATTCCAGCTCGATCGACCGGACCTGCAGTTGGTCTACCTGCCGCATCTCGACTATTGCCTGCAGCGACTGGGCCCTGATCATCCGTCGATTGCCGACGAGGTGCGGGCCATCGACAGTGAAGTAGGTCGCCTGCTGGCCTTTGCCCAGGGGCAAGGCGCGGCGGTGATGCTGTTGTCCGAGTACGGGATCGAAGCGGTACAGCAATCCATATCGATTAACCGGCTGTTGCGCTCGGAAGGCTTGTTGCAGGTGCGCCAATCGCTGACCTGGGAGTTGCTCGACCCTGGCGCCAGCGCGGCCTTTGCCGTGGCCGATCATCAGGTCGCGCACATCTACGTGAAGCAGGCGCACGACATCCCTCGCGTCAAGGCGTTGTTGCAGCGCCAGCCCGGCATCGAGCAGGTGCTGGATAAAACCGAACAACGGGCCTGGCAACTGGATCATCCGCGCAGCGGCGAGCTGGTGACCGTGGCCGCGCCGGGTTACTGGTTCGATTACTACTACTGGCTCGACGATCGCAAGGCACCCGACTTTGCCCGCACCGTGGACATCCATCGCAAGCCCGGCTACGACCCACTGGAACTGTTCATCGACCCGGCCATTCGCTTCCCGAAATTGAAAGTGGCGCGCCGCCTGCTGCAGAAGAAGCTCGGCTTTCGCTACTACATGGACCTGATTCCGCTGGACACCCGCCTGGTCCGTGGCAGCCATGGTCGCCTGCCCGACAGCGAGAACACCGGCCCGCTGCTCATCACCAATTGCGATCTGCCGTTGCCCCAGCGCCTTGCGGCCACGGCAGTGAAGCAACTGCTCCTGGAACACTTCCTGGGGCATTCACACACCGACCCGGCCAATGCCAAGGAGCTTCCATGCGGCGAGCCATTTCTATAACAGTTCTGAGTGCCTTGGCCGGTTTGGCTCAGGCACAGGACACCAACAACTTCAACTGCAGCAACTTCCTGCAATTTGGAATCAGTGCCGACCAGACCCGTACGGCGTTCAACAAGCACCCCGAGACCATGGCCTGGAACTGGTTCGTCTGCCTGAACCAGCCCGACGCCCAGGGTTACAACCGCGTGTGGGAGTCGTTCAAGCCTTCCGACCAGGTCTACCTGGCCAATGGCGTCAACCCTGGCTCGTATGACAGCCGCATGAAGCCGCCGGACGAGGTGCTCAAGCAAGCCAAGGCCCTGGGGCTGGACGCGAACCGTCTGCTGCACAACCTCAATGCCACGCAGCAGGTCGACGGGATGAGCCTGGAAATGGGCGGTACCGTCGTGCCTGAGGCACAGCGAGGCCAAGTCGTGCGCTTTCAACTGCTGATGTCCCAGGACACTTATAACTACATCGTCAAGAACAATGTCTACAACGTAGATGGCCAGGAGGCCCTGACGAGCAACCTGAACTTTCCCGCCACGGCCTGGGAATTGAAAGCCGCCTGGCTGTGGATCGGCGCGGACATGGACTACAAGAAGAAGCTGGAGAACGACGGCTACTACACCGCCCAGGCCTATTACCAGCAGGGCACCGACTACAGGGTCGGCTATGCGGCGTTGAGTGGCTTGCATGTGGTCAACAAACTGGACTCCAGCTGGGTCTGGACCACCTTCGAGAACGTCAACAACAGAAAGTACACCGTGACCAAGGGCCACCCGCCCCGGCCGATGACAAACAGCACCGGACCGACATCGGATGCCATACCGGTCAATACGCAGTTCCAGGCCAACAACCCGACGCTGTCGAAATACGAGTTGATCGGCGTGGAATATCAACCCAAGACCCAGGTGCTGGCGAACTCGCAGCTGGAATCGGCGTTCCAGGACACCTCATCCTGCCTGGCCTGCCACGGCACCGCCGCCTACTCGAAGACCGACGGTTACTTCAATTTCGCCATCCCGACCCAGGGCGGTCTCACCTACCCCACTACACCGCTGCCGGACAAAGACTTCAACGGCTACAAAAAACTGGATTTTGTCTGGTCGCTGAAACGCGCCCAGTGGAAACGCTAAGGAGAGCACGACATGAGCGTATTGAATTTTCCCCGCATCTACCTCAACGGCCAGATGTTCTGGAACCCGCCAACAGCCAACAACAACGACATGTTCCCGCTGTATGACGCGGTGAACACGGACATCAACTGGTCGTTCATGACGCACTTCGGCATCGACCGGAACAATGCTCCCGACACCCTGATGCCATGGGCCATCTCGACGCAGTACATGGCTGGCATGCCGACCTATGTACAGCAGGTGCCAAACAATATCAATCCGAAGCATGACCCGTACATGCCCGCCGAATGGGATCTGTTTGGCGACAACGGTTGCGGCCTGGTGAACTACGGGAAAACCAAGTCGACCGTTATCGGCGGCGAAGTGCAGCCCAATAGCTACATCGATAAGGATGCACTGATCGGCGCGCAATACCACTTGCTCGGCAGCCCCCTGGGCAGCAATACCCCGACCGCGGCGCGCTTCGTGGATATCAGCCCATGGCAGAACACCTTCACGGCGCTGTACTTCGACAAACTGGTGTTAGGGGACGCGAACTGCGGCCTGACCCTCAACCGCAAGTACCGGATGATGGACCGTTTCCTGAACTTCAGTTGGGGAGCCCTGGGTGGCCTGGTGAACGTCAGCACCACCTGGCAGACCTGCTTCCCCAAGGAGAATCTGGAATGGGCGCTCGGCAACTCGTCCCTGCTGGCCAACCTGAAGCAGCAGATGGAGCAGCAAGGGGCACAGGGCCTGATGTTCCGCTTTTGCGTCTACCTGACCTGCTATGACAAGAACGGGATATTCAACGATTACCCACAGCGCCTCGACACCCGTTCCAACAACCCGAACGTCATGGCGAAAGTGCGTGACCTCTACAGAAAGGGCTTGGACAACGTCAACGAGATTTTCTTCAATCCTGCCTACAGCCGCACCTCGGCGGTCCTGGGGCTGTGGTTCGCCGGTGAATACCCCACCGCGCCCGCCGGAAGGCGACTGGTGGCCAATAAGGCGGTGTCGATGAGCCAGCTGTATTCCCAGGAGACACAACAAGTCAAGTTGGGGGTGATTTCGGCACAGATCAACGACTACACCCTGTCACTTGACCTGGGCAATACCTTTCCGAGCTATCCCGTGGATGCCACGGCTGATATCCCCGTCCCGGAAAAATTCAATGCCGGTACCTACCATTTGGGTGCCGAGAAGGATGGAACATTCAAGCCGGCGGTCATCTTGAACTTCGCGGACTATCGGCAGTCGGCCTTCAACCAGCGCTCGGGTATCCTCGATGTTCCCCTCGATGACTATACCAAGGGTGTATTGGAATCCGGTCCCCTGATTCTACGTCGGTTGGGCCTGTACAGCGCTCCCCAGACCGTCGCCGCCACCCAGCAGACATGGACCGCCGAGGTGATCGAAAGCGGCAGCTTCATCGACGTCGGCGACTACAAGAAGCTGACCATCATGGTGCAGAACAATGGCCAGCCGGCCGCCAACACGACACTGTGGGTGGCCGAGTACAACAACCCCTACATGGTGACCAGCAGCGACTACTACCTGGCATTCAGCAACGCCGCCGACTTCACGCTGTTCTACGACAACCCGGCGGACCGCAGCAAGAACACGGCCGGTCTGCCGCAGTTCACCGACGCACCCTCGGTCGGCCTCTACCGCAGCACTGGCAGCGGCCGCCGACTGACGGACCTGCAGGACGTGCCTGAACCTTCTGGAACCCCAGTCGGTTATCAAGAGTTCCTCACTGTTTCCGGTAAACCGGTCGCGGTGAACCTGCGCCCCTGCCTGACCCTGGACAAGCCCATCGGTCGCACCGGTACGCTGAACGACGAGAAGGGCAACTCCGTCAATTACACCTATGCCGTCATCACCACCAACGCCCAAGGTATCGCTCAGATAGGCTGCAAGGCAGTCGCGCCAGGCTTCCCCACCCTGCGCTTCTTCGTGAAGGAAGGCGATAAGGATCCGACCATCCCCTTCAGCTTCCCGCTCTCCGAGGCCTACGTCGACTTCCTTGCCCCGCTGCGGGTCCTGCCGCTGGACATGAAGTTGCAACAGGACTTCATCGACACCTGGAACGGCATGTGCACCTCCACGCAAGCTCCGGAAGAAATATGGAACACGTTCATCTTTCCAAAGGTGCTGCAGTCGTTCTATTACCTCTACCCCATCATGAACAAGTACATGCCCCTTGATTCACGCACGCGGGTGGAGGGCGCCGTCGACCAGTTACTCATATTGATCAACAAGGACAACCAGGACGAAAGCACCCTGGCCATGCCGATCACCCGAGACCTGTCGCAAAGCCGCCGCGCCGTGCTGCAGCTGTGGGCCAAACGCCTGGTGAAACTCAACTTCCCACCCAGGAAACTCTCCATGAGCGACTACAACGACCTTTGACGTTTCACGCCGGATTACCGGGTGGCGAGTCCGCCACCCGGCACTTCACAGGAGGTGTCCCATGAAAATCATCTTGGACCGGTTGTTGCTGCTGATCCTGCTGCTCAGCCCGCCTGTTTTCGCCCAGGACAGCGAGGCCATCTACTTCAGCATGGGGGTGCACAACAACCTGGGGTGTAACGAAAAGAACGGCAACTGCATCGCCAAGCGTTCCGTGGGCGAGCCTTCCGATCCGTTTTTCCCGGCCTACTGGATCAGCGACTGGACCATGTACCGGGTGATGCACAACTACGAGAAAAACCCGCCGCCCTACAGCAATCCACCCACCACCCTGACCCCGGCGGACTACACCGTCTCTCGCGGCACCAGTTACTACGACACCGCCTACATCCCGCCGGATGGCGACGGCTTCGGCGCGATGATGGAACACTACGAGAAATACTGCCTGCCGATCTTCCCGATCAAGAACAACAACTACACCTGCTCCTTCGTGTCGCTGGGCAACAAGGCCTACTTCCTGACCTATCCCCAGGACCGTCCCAAGGACATGCCGGCCTGCTGCATGTTCTCGCCGATGAACCACCCACCACGGCAGGATTTCATCAAGCACCTGCCCTACAGTGCCGCGCGCAGCCAGAACCTCAATGGCAGCGTGCAAGCCTATGCCCTGGATGTCGACTCGCCACAAGGCCCGATCCTGTTCGGCTACGCCTTCTACAAGAACGTCACGGGACAACCGCCCTACCGGCATCCGCAATCGTTCTATTTCTCCGGTGATGCCAGCGTCGCCAACGCCCCCATCGTCAGCCAGAACTACACCAACTTCCGCATCGCCAAACCGGACCCGGCCCAGACCTGGGCGCAAGTGGCCGCCATGTGCCCGGCGAATCCGCCGCCCTGCCAATTGTTCGAGCCACCGGCGTCACAGAGCAACGGCCAAAAGGCGCAGTGGAACAAGCTCATGCAACGCAAACCCTGAATAACGACGAAGGATCGCCATGAAAACCACATTCCGTTTCTGCGTGATGTTAGTGGGCCTGGCCAGTCTGCCGGCCTTGATCCTGGAGCAGGCCCTGGCCCGAGAACAGGCCATGCCGTCGACGCAGGCCAGTAACCTGAGTTGCCAACCCCCCAGCACCGCGCCGGTCGCCACCGCCAGTCAGGACCAGTTCGATCAATACAGCTGGCAGATGTTCATCGCTTTGAACTGGCCCGCACAGGATGGGCAACGAGGTGATCCCGACTGCGCCAAACAGCTTGGGGATCCCGGCTACACCGTTTGGCAAACCTACAAGACCGTGGAGGAAATCTTTCTGCCGAGGGGTGCCAATCCTGGCCCGTGGAATACCCCGCAGACCGCCAAAAGCCTGGGCATCATCAACATCGCCGCGCTGAAGAACAGCACCCAGGTGAATGCCGTCGACCAGGCCGTCGGCGGCTGGCTGATCGACCAGGCAGGTAACCCGACCTACTACGACATCTCGGCCAACGAGACGTCCTACGACTACATCGTCAACAACAACTTCTATAACGCCGACGTCGTTTCCAAAGCCAATAACATCAACTTCCCCAACGGGGTCATCGAGGTCAAGTCGAGCTGGCGCATCCTCACCCCCAACGACAATGCCAGCCACTACCTGACCATGCTGGCGCGCGTAGCCACGTTCAACGACCAGGGCCAGCGCAGCGGTGTCACCGAGGCCTACCTGGGCCTGGTGGGCCTGCACATCATCACCAAGGTCAATGGCTACCCACAGTGGATCTGGTCGACCTTCGAGCAGATCGACAACGTTCCGCCCAAGGAGCTGGTGCACGGTCAGTGGGTCGATCAGCCGACACCCGGCACAACCTACTCCTACTTCAACCCCACCGCGCCCCTCGTCAGCCTCAACCAGTCACCCTGCGACTGGCAGACTCAGGGCGGACAACTGGTCTGCGTGCCCAAACCCGGCACCACGTTCCAGACCCCAAACCCACTGAACCGGGTCACCCCGATTGCCGAGATCACCAACGGGGTAAACACCAATTACCGCACCAACCCGGACGTGCAAAAAAGCGTGTTGAAGTACTACCAGCTCATCACCACCCAGCGCCCGCTGATGCCGGACAACCCCAGCAACCCATTGGGCCAGCCGACCCCGTCGCTCTCGGCCAACGTCACCATGGAGAGCTACATCCAGCCCAACAGCAGCTGCATGAATTGCCACTCCATGGCGACACCGGTCAAAAGTCCCTACAAGGCCGATTTCTCCTACATGTTCAAATTCGCCAACGCGCCTGTCGGCAAAACCACCAAGGACGAGGAATAGATCATGAGCATTCTCAATGGACCACGCCTGAATTTCTGGGGCGGCATCCGCACGGACGTCAGCCTGCCAAACAACTCCCCCACCATTCCTTACGACGGCAATGAGGAATGGCCGCTCTTCGACCTGACCACCTCGACCCTGGCGCCGACTGCTCAGTCTTATACCGACGATCAGCTGAACAACATGATCAACGCGCCCGACGGCGACTACTACACCGCTGGCGGCTGGAATCACTATGGGCAGCATGTCGTCGACATGCAGAACGCCTTGATTAGTTCCCAGGGTAGTCCGGGCAGTATCAGCACCACCAGCGACATGGTGGGCCAGCCGGTTTATCTGCTCGGCTCGGTGGATCCGGTGACCGGACAAGGCCCCGTCTCCGGCCCGATGATGGTGGACCTGGACCCGACCTCCTCAACGACCACCCAGATATTCGTCGGCGGCCTGCAGATTGGTGGTAACAGCGACATCCAGTTGCTGATCCGCAGTAATACCGTGTGCAGCAGTTTCGACGTGGCGGGACGTGTGCTGTTGCCCGCGAAAATGGATGCGCCGGGATCTTTCCACGCCAGCGGTACGTTTCAACTGACCTTCCCTTTGAGCAGCATCGTCAGCTGGAACCAGAACAGCAGTGGCCTGCGCTCGATCATCCAGGCGCCGGGTGCGACCGGCATTGTCCTGCGTTTCGTCATGTTCGAAATGTGCCCCACGATGACCACGGAACAACTGGACGCCGATTATGCCGCCGGCCGATACACCCCCAACCCGAGCATCGGCAGGGTCATCGGTACGCTGGCCCCGGCCTTCGCCGACGAGCCGCTGAACTGCCAGCCGGGCCGGCAACTGGTCAACCAGAGTACGGGGAATGCCGGCTATGCCGACCTGGGCGGCAACGGTTACCTGAGCATCGACATGGTGAACGTCATTCCGAAGCAAACCTTCAGGGCCGTCAGGGACGATATCACCAGCCCTATCGGACCGAACGCGAACTACGGCCCCGTCACCATCACCGCAGGCACCACTGAACTGGCCACCCTGGACCCGACCAACCGCTTTCTATTCGACTACTACGTGTATGGCGGCATCGTCGACCTGCCCCTGACCGCCAACCAGCTACAGGCAGTGCAGACCGCCGCCCTGGCGATCAACGCGCCCGGCAAGGTCGCCGGTACCACGTTGCAAGCCACCGAATCGACCTATCGGGTGTATGCCGATCAGCGCAACGTGTATCTGGAGGACTACCCCAATGGCCTGTCAATCACCTTGCAGGTCAGGTACTTGGGCGGTCCGGTCCCCAAAGCCACCGAAATCGACCTGCAGGCTGCTGCTCCTGCTGTTTACGATGAACCGCAATACTGGGATTTCCTCGATTTTCCTGCATCGCTGACCGTTAACCCTGGCCAGCTCGCGATCAGTTTCCCGGTCACCGTCAAAGCGGGTTCTGCCGCCCAGGCGGGTTTTGTCGCCTTGACCTGCACAGCCAATGGCCTTCCAAGCAGTGGCTACTTCACCAGCTTTCGCAAATACGCACAGACCGACTTCGGCATCCCCGCGGGCACCCACATCACCTGGGAGCTGATGTACCCGAACGTCCTACGCTTTCACTACCTGGCCTTCCCCGCCATGTCGCGCTACATCCCGCTCAATCAGCCCGACGCGGTCATGGGCGCCAAGAACCCCATCCTCGCCCGAACTTCGGATGCGTACAAAGGCACCACGCTGTTCATGCCTGTGGTGCGCTCGATGTCGCCCTGCCAGCGGGCGCTGCTCCGGGCTTATCTCACCGGTGAACCGTGGCAACCGCCGCAGTAACCGCATCCATCCGTTATTCATGGAGAGAGCCCTATGCCCATTCCCATTAATATCCCTGCGCGGCCCAGCGAAACCCTGTGCCCGAGCACCATCATCGCCGAAGGCCTGCTGAACCCTCGGGGCATTTGCGTGCAGGCCGATGGCAGCCTGCTGTTGACCGAAGCCGGCTCGGGCCTGCCGGAACAGCCCTTCAGCGGTCGTATCAGTCGACTGCGACCGGATCCGCACAAGCCCGGCGCCTATCTGCCCGGCGAGATACTGGCGCAAGGTTTTCGCGCCATGAACATGCAGGCCCGCATGCTGCGCGATGAAATCATGGGGCTGTCGGACATCGCCTGCGGTGACGGGCGCTGTCTGGTCAGCCAGACCGATTACGTCGAGGGTTCCAAACTGCTGGACCTGCAATTCACACCGCCCGAACCGGTGTTTCACAGCCGTGGCAATCTGAATGCGCTGTGTTACCACCCGACCCGCCGCAGTTGGCTGGCGGTCAAGCCCGATACCAATCAGTTGGTGGAATTCACCAGCGGACAGGACGAACGCGTGCTGGTCCAGTTGCCCGAACTGGATCAGGGCCAGGAAGCCGTCCCGGTGACCCTGGTGTACGAACCGGCGACCGACGCAGTGCTGATCAGTCTGTTTTCCGGAGAGTTGCAGGGCGACCCGACGCGCAAGGGCATCGACTTCGCCGAGAAGGCCGGCCAGGTGATTCGGGTCTGGCCTGACAGTGGGCAAGTCGAGCTCCTGATTCGCGGCCTGCAACTGCCCACCGGACTGGCGCTGTGTCCGAAGGGCAACGTGCTGGTGCTGGAACTCTGCGATCGCCTGCAGCAACCCTTGCCACCCGACTGGAACGGCGAACCGCTGCATGGCGGCTTTACCCGTTTTACCGGGCGACTGCTGAGCTGCAACTTGCATACCGCCCAGGTCGCCGTGCTCGCCCGCGACCTGGATACCCCTTCCAACCTGTGTCTGCTGGAGGATGCGGTACTGGTGAGCGAAGGCATGGGTTTGACCGGCCGGCCACTGCCCATGCCAGACAACACCGTCGTCCCGTTGAGCGGCAGGCTGCGGCGGGTGCAGCTCTGAAAAGGTGGGCCACACGTTGCCTGAACATTACCTGCCCCGAATTTGGCAGGAATGTTCAGGTCACGCATGACGATGGGATAACCGATGACGCTGCAATCGTTGATGACGATAGAAAACGTGCTTCACGCATTCGGCTGACACCATGTACAACAGGCTGATCGTCAACACCATCCCCAGAATGTGGAACGGCAGAGGCACCAACCCGAACCAGGATGCTGCCGGACTGTAAGGTAACCCGATTGCCAGCAGGCCAATGCCCAGCGCACTGATCATCAGCAGTTTCGCCGGGCGGCTTCGATAAAACGGCTTGTAGGTCCGCACAATAAATATTGTCAGCAGTTGGGTCAGCAGCGATTCGATGAACCAGCCACTGCGAAATACCTCGGGCACCATCTCCGCCAGCAGGTACAGGGCAATGAACGTCAGCATGTCGAAGAACGAGCTCACCAGCCCGAATACCACCATGAAGTTACGGATCTCGGTGATGTTCCAGCGGTGAGGTGTCTTTTCCCACTCGCGATCCACGTTGTCGTTGGCAATCCCCATGGCTGGGATGTCGGACAGGAAGTTGTTGAGCAAGATTTGTTTGGCCAACAACGGCAGGAATGGCAACGCCAAAGAAGCAAGTGCCATGCTGATCATATTGCCAAAGTTGGCGCTGGAAACGATGGAGATGTACTTGAGGGTGTTGGCAAAGGTATGCCGGCCCTCTTCGATGCCCTCGCGCAGTACATCCAGATTGTGCTCCAGCAGCACGAAGTCGGCGGCCTGCTTGGCCACATCGCTGGCGTTGTCCACGGAGATCCCGATATCGGCAACCTGCAGCGCCGGCGCATCATTAATGCCATCGCCCATGTATCCCACGGCATGTCCGGTCTTCTGCAGGGCTCGGATGATGCGTTCCTTCTGATTGGGATCGACCTCGGCGAACAGTGTCGTCAGCGGAGCCAGATGCATCAGCGCTTCGTCTTTCATCTGCGACAGTTCAGAGCCGGTAATGATTCGCGCCACTGGCAGGCCTACCGCCGCGGCGACATGGCGGGCGACCAGATGGCTGTCGCCACTAATGATCTTCACTTGCACGCCGAGCTTGTCGAGCGTGGCTATGATGTTTCTGACCCCAGGCTCCGGAGGATCGAAAAACAACAGAAAGCCGCGAAACGTCATTTCTTTTTCGTCGTCCCGACCATAGTGCGGCTGATCCGGCAACGTGCGGCTGGCCAGGCCCAAGACTCGAAAGCCCTGCTCACTCCAGTCGGCGAAACGCTGAGCGATCGCCGCAAGTTCACTGTCATTCAGCGCTGATACCCGTTCACCTCGTTGCAGGTGAGTGCAAACCTGGAGCACATTGTCCAGCGCCCCCTTGGTGATCATCAGCGTGCCGACCTCGGGTGCATTGGCCACTACCACGCTGAGGCGCTTGCGGATGAAGTCATAAGGGACTTCATCGCGTTTGATGACATCGGCGCACGAAACCTTGTCTTTGCCTGCCAGGGTGATGGCATCGTCCATAGCGTTGCGCATACCGGTTTGCAGACTTGAATTGAACACGGCCAGCTGCAAGACGTGCGGGTTGGCGACCCCGTCAACATCCATGGCACCGTCCAGCACCACGACACCCCGGGTCAGCGTACCGGTCTTGTCGGTACACAGGATGTCCATTGCGCCCAGGTTTTCGATGGCATTGAGGTGACGCACAATGACTCCTTTGGCAGCCATGCGTTGGGCACCTTTGGCCAGTGTGATACTGAGGATCGCCGGCAGCAGTTCTGGCGATAGCCCGATGGACAAGGCAATGGCGAACAAGAGTGTGTCGAGGGTCGGACGATGCAGCAGAATGTTGATGCCGAAGACCACGATTGTAATCACCAGCATCACCCGCAGCAGCAAGCCACCGAAATGACGCAAGCCACGCTCGAATTCCGTTTCGGGTGGTCGTAGCGACAAGGTCTTGGCGATGTGGCCGATTTCACTTTCTTCGGCATAGCGCGTCACGAGCACCTCGGCAGTACCGCTGCGAACCGAAGTGCCCATGAACACACAATTATGGCGCTGTCCCAAAGTCGCGTCGGGCGCACAATCACCTGGCAGCTTCTCCACCGGAAAGGTTTCCCCGGTCAACAGGCTTTCACTGATAAAGCAATTGAGGGCCTGTAGGACGCGGCCGTCAGCGGCGATCAGGCTACCGGCGCTAAGCAGCAAAATGTCACCCGGCACAACTTGATCCGCGGCAACATCGAGGGTCTTGCCCTCCCGACGTACCGTTGCCTGCAAGGCAATCTTGCTACGCAGTTGTTCCACCGCCGTGCTTGCACGATTTTCATACCAGGCGCTGAGTACCGCGCTGATCAACACGATGCACCAGACGATCGCGGCGTCCAGCCAATCTCCCACCACCAGCGCCACCAGCGCGCCGGCAATCAGAATCAGCACCAGTGGTGTACGCATTTGCTCGATCACCAATTTTGCCAAACCCTGTGGCCGGCCCTTGGCCTGAACCCGGGCACTGCGCATTCGTGCTTTGGCCTGCACACTGCTCAGCCCCGTTTCGGCGCTGTGCAATGTGCTGAACAACTGACTGATCGGCGGGCTCCAATAATCAGCGTTCGTGTAAAGCGCTGTTGCTTTAGGGGTGGCATGCCATTCGCGATGGGCCAGCCAAAGACCCGGCAACATTGGCAACCAGAAGGTCAGGCCGCGAAACAGCAGGGTGGCGGAAAGCGCCACCGCAATGTTCACGCCGATCCAGTGCAACGTCACGACAGCCGCCGCTTCGAAAGCGCCGAGACCACCCGGAACAATGCCGATACTGCGTAACACGCTGGCCAGCATGAATCCGGCAAATAGACCCAACGGTGGTGCCGATACGCCCAATGCACGTACCAATACCCACAACGTTGCGCTGTCCAGCAGGATGATCACCAACTCCAGTAAGGTAATGCGCCAGAGCAAGGCGCGGTTGCGTATCAACTGCTTGTCTGCCCCGGTGAGCAACAAAATTCCTTTGTTGATCATGGAGAAACGTTGTCCCGGCACATGGGTCGCCAGATGGGAGTTGCCCGCCAGTCTTGGCGTCAATACCGCCAACGCCAGGCTTACTGCAACAAACACCAGGCATGTGGTCGTGATCGCAGCCGTCGCATGCCCTTGAAATATCACCACTGGCAATGCCACGCCCACCGAGAGCACATAGGCCAGGAAGTACCCGGACAAATCCAACACCAGGCACGCCAGAACCACCGGTTTTGCGAATCCCATGCGCACGAAGGACGCGACGACCGCGAATGCCCCACTGATTCCGGAAGACGGCAAGGCTTGATCGACGAACAGCTTCATCAGGCTGAGTTTGCCCGCCTCCCACAGTGAAAGGTTCTGCGCCCCGGCTTTGAGCACCACACGAAAAATCTGTCCCTGCGCCATATAGGTCAAGGCTTGAAGACCGAGTGCACCGACGAGCCATATGGGTTCTGCTTGAGCCAACAGCTGCGCCAGGGATTCGACATCGGTCAGCCGCAGCGCGACGCCAATAACCGTCGCGAGCATCGCGGCGCCCAGCAGCCAGGTGATCCAGAGCGTAGAGCGACGGTAATGCTGCGCCTCCTCGAGCGCAGGCGCATTGGTGCAATCTGGAATGGGTGCTTTAACAGACATGCCATGCCCCTGAGCAATCCAGCAGATCGCTTGATTCTGGGCCGGTGTTTATGAAGTTGTTTGATCCATGTCAATCACACTGGCCCGAACGGACTCAGTCCGAGTTCTCTGTATCGCTGGGAACATTGTGCAGCTGCTCGCAAGAAGCAGCGTTGGCCTGAAGCGATCCTTGCAATGATATCCACGGAAATCAAAGCAAGGGTTCGCAGAAGTGTTTTTATACAGGCCGGGCCCGCGTCAATCGCGCTGTAAGGTGCCTCGGATTCGAGCGGGTGACACGATGATTTTCACGTTGTGCTCCTTGTTGTTAACCAATTGCTCAAAGCCCTGCCCGACAATCTGTTCCAGCTGAATACGCCCGGTTATCAGCGGCGTGATGTCCAGCCGACCGTCGGCGATAAAGGCGATCACGTCTGCGAACTCCCCGTTATAGGCGAGTGCACCCAGCACCTGTTTTTCGGTGGCGACCAGCTCGAAGAAATTGAACTCGCTGGGCTCCTCGAAGATGCCCACCAATACACACGTGCCGGCCTTGCGGATGAGGTCGATGGCGAGCTTGGCCGTGTGTTTGTTGCCGATGCATTCGAAACTGACATCCGCCCCCAGCCCGCCGGTCAGCCGCCGCACCTCAGCCAACGCGTCACACTCATTGGGGTCCAGCACCTGACTCGCCCCCACCTCCAGGGCCTTGGCCTTGCGCGCTCCCGACATTTCCAGAGCAATGACCTGGGCCGCGCCAGCCGCCTTGGCGCACATGATGGTGCACAGGCCGATGGTTCCCGCGCCAACCACCACCACATTTTTCCCCAGCAAACTCCCGGCCTTTTTCACCGCGTGCATGCCCACTGCCAGCGGTTCGATCAACGCCCCGGCTTCGGCGGGAAAGTTGGCCGGCAACTTGTAAAGCAGGTTGGCCGGTACGTTGACCAACTCGGCGAACGCGCCATTGTTCATCAGCCCGGTGAACGCCAGGTTCTCGCAAATGTTGTACAGCCCATGGGTGCAGTAATAACAAGTGCCACAGTGCTGACAGGCATCGGCTGCCACCGGTTCGCCCACACTGAACCCCTGGACCCCGGCGCCGATTTCGACGATCTCGCCACAGAACTCATGACCGAGAATGCACTGCCCCTTGATGCCGGTCAGCGGGTGCGGCGCATCCACCGGAATGAACACTGGCCCGGCCACGTATTCATGCAAGTCGGAGCCGCAAATACCGCACCATTGCACGCGAATCTGCACCCAGCCCGCCGGTGGCGAGACGGGCAACGGCACATCTTCGACGCGGATATCGTGACGACCATGCCAGACAGCGGCACGCATGCTGCGGGTCGGATCAATTGGAAGGCTCATGTTGGAATCTCCTTGAAATCGTTGGCCTTGGCGCCCGGCAAATGGCCGGCCGCCAAGGGAGGCATCAGTGTTGTTGGACAAAGTCCAGAATCAGCCGATTGACCTGCTCGGCCGCTTCCATCTGCACCATGTGCGCCTGACCCGGCAGGATTTCGACCTGAGCAGCCAGGCCAGCGCTGTGGGTCGCAGGAATGATCGCGTCGTCACTGCCCCAGATCAGCAACACCGGTTGCCGGTTTTCTTGCACCACGCCGCGCAGATCGAGTTGTTGCCGCCCTTCTTTGAACAGCCCCGCAACCAGCAGGCGCAGGGCCGCATCCACCCCTTCCAGACGCTTGTACTTGAGCATGTCTTCGAGCATCTGCCGATTGACCAGTTCGGGGTCGGAGAACAGTTTCACCAATTGTGGCTTGAGGGCATTGCGGCTGGCTGCCTCGACAAAACCTTGCAGGTAATCGCCGTTGATTTCCGCACCCAGGCCGGCGCTGCCGATCAAGCTCAGGGAACGCACCCGCTGGGGAGCCAGGCGCGCCGTGTTCAGCGACACCGCCCCGCCCATGGAATGCCCCACCAGATGCGCCACGGGAACATCCAGATGATCGAGCAGAGCCAGCAGCACCCCGCTCAACTCATCCAGAGTTCCGTGCTCCAACTGTTTGCCCGACTCGCCATGGCCCGGCAGATCCAGAGCAATCACCCGGCGCCCGGCGGCCAATGCTTCATGATTGAACATCCAGTTATTCAGGTCACCGCCGAACCCGTGCACCAGCACCAACGGCACCCCGCCTTCGCCGCGCTCGAAGTAACGGATCAGTCGCCCGTCCAGTTCGACCTTCTGCGGCTTCGGCCCACTGTCTTCCTCGGCACCGTCACCTGGCACGAACGCGGCCTGGAACTGCTCGATCACCGCATCGATCTCGGCCTCACTGGCTTCGCCGTCAACCACGATGCCGAGCAATGCGCCGACCGCGAGGGTTTCATCCTGGCGCGCGATCTGCCGGCGCAGCACACCGGAAAACGGCGCTTCGACACTGCTGGAAATTTTGTCGGTTTCTACGTCGAGCACTTCATCGCCCTTGGCGATCGCCTGGCCCTCCTCCTTGAGCCAGACATCGACCCGGCCTTCGGTCATGGACAAGCCCCACTTGGGCATGGTCAGGGTATGGATCTGGCTCATGAACGCTTGCTCCACTCGATCAGTTTGAGCACGGCGTTTTCGATCTTCGCCGCGTCGGGGATATAGAGGTCTTCCAGAGAGTCGGAGAACGGCACCGGTGTGTGCGGCGCGGTGACCATCTCGATGGGCGCCTTGAGCGAGGCGAACGCTTTTTGCGCCACCAGGGCCGAGATGTCGGTGGCCATGGAACAGCGCGGGTTGGCTTCGTCGATCACCACCAGGCGCCCGGTCTTTTCCACGCTTTCCAGAATGCTGTCTTCGTCCAGCGGGCTGGTGGTGCGCAGGTCGATGACCTCGCAGTCAATGCCTCGCCCTGCCAGGCTGCGGGCTGCATCCATCGCCGTATTGACCGTGCGCCCATAGGAAACCAGAGTCACGTCCTTGCCGTCGCGCAGGAAGTTGGCCTCGCCGAACGGGATGGTATAGAGCTCTTCCGGCACCTCGCCCTGCATGCTGTAGAGCAGTTTGTGTTCGCAGAAGATGACCGGATCGTTGTCGCGGATGGCCTGGATCAACAGGCCCTTGGCGTCATAAGGGGATGACGGGCAGACAACTTTCAGGCCGGGGATGTGGGTCCACAGCGACGTGAGCATTTGCGAGTGTTGGGCGGCGGCCCGCAGGCCCGCGCCGACCATGGTGCGAATCACCAACGGGGTGGAAGCCTTGCCCCCGAACATGTAGCGAAACTTGGCCGCCTGATTGAGGATCTGGTCCAGGCAGCAACCGGCGAAGTCGACGAACATCAACTCACACACCGGGCGCACGCCGCAGGTTGCTGCGCCTACCGCGGCACCGACATACCCCAACTCCGACAGCGGCGTGTCCAGCACGCGGCCGGGAAATTGGTGGTAGAGGCCCTTGGTCACGCCCAATACCCCGCCCCAGGCGTCGTTTTCACCGGGAGCACCGGCACCGCCGGCGACGTCTTCCCCCATGATGAACACGCTGGGGTCGCGACGCATTTCCTGGGCCAGGGCTTCGTTGATTGCCTGCTGATAACTGATTTTTCTCGCCATGATAAAGGTCTCGATTCTTGTTATAGGGGGCGTTCAGGGATAGGAAACGTAGACGTCGGTGAGCAGGTCGGCGGCGCTTGGCTTGGGGTCGGACTTGGCCTTGCGCACGGCATTTTCGATCAACAGGTCCACTTCGCCATCGATCTGGTCCAACTGGCTGGCATCGATCAAACCGGTCCGGGTGGTGCGCTCGCGAAACTGCATCAAGCAGTCGTTGTGTTCGCGGAAATACTTGACCTCGTCCGGTGCCCGATAGGTCTGGGCGTCGCCTTCAAAGTGACCGTAGTAGCGGGTCAACTTGACCTCGATCAACGACGGTCCTTCACCGGCTCGGGCGCGCGCCACCGCGGCACCGGCGGCTTCGTGAACGGCGAAAAAATCGAAGCCGTCGACGGTGACCCCAGGCATGCCGAAACCGGCTGCGCGGTCGGCGATGTGATCGCAGGCCACTGACCAGTTGGACGCCGTGGCCTCGGCGTAACCGTTGTTCTCGGCAATGAACAGGCACGGCAGGTTCCACACCGAGGCCATGTTCATCGCTTCGAACACGGCCCCTTCGTTGGAACCGCCGTCGCCGAAGAACGCGACGGCGACGCCATCGGTCCCCTTGAGCTTGGCGGCCAGGGCCGCCCCTACCACCAGCGGTGCACCGGCACCGACGATGCCATTGGCGCCGAGCATGCCTTTCTCGAAATCGGCGATGTGCATGGAGCCGCCCTTGCCCTGACAGACTCCGGTTTTCTTACCGTAGATTTCGGCCATCATCCCGTGCACATCAACGCCCTTGGCGATGCAATGACCGTGGCCACGGTGGTTGGAGGCGATGCAGTCGTCATCCCTCAGGTGAGCCATGACACCGGCGGCCGAGGCCTCTTCACCGGCATAAAGATGGACGAAACCGGGAATCTCGCCGGTGGCGAACTCCACGTGCAGGCGCTCTTCAAAGACGCGGATGGTGCGCATCACCCGATAGGCATGCAGCAATTGATCAGCAGTCAGCTGTGTCGACATTTTTATTCTCCAGGGTGTCTTGAGGCTCAAGTTTCAAAGTGCAAGGTTCAAAGGGTGTTGCGGGTGTTCACGACCGATGGCCAGCAGCCGCTCTTGCGCGGCATAGGCCAGCGCCGCATTGACATCGATGCTCAACGGGCCGCCGGCATCGAGGGTCACGGTGGGCAAGTCATGGGCGTTGAATTCGATTTCCCGTTCGCCATCCAGGGCCAGGGTGCCGTTGCTCAGGCACAGGCGATGGGCAACACCGGGTTCAAGGCTGCCGGCCGCGAGTACGCCGCAGCCTTGCAACAGGCCGGGCGCCAGGGGCACCAGCAAGGCTTCGGACGATTGCGGATCAAGGCGCATCCAGGCGCCGTTGGGGGCTTGGCGCGATACTGGAAACCACAACCCGCAGAGGGCCGATATGCCGATGGACTGAGGTTCCGCGAAAGTGACGAACACCTCCGCCAGATCGATCCCACGGCTGATTGCACGGGCGCCGATGAAGGGCAGCGGGGACACTGCCACGTCCACCAGCGCCACTTCGCACAGGTCGCGGCTCGGAATCCGCACCAGCAGGCGTTTATTGCGACGCAAGGCAATTTCGGGTGGGATCCGGCCGCTGGCGAATAGCCCGCCGGCCAGCCCGGCGCTGGTGGCCTCACGCAGTTCCGGGAAGGCATTGTTGGTCCCCGTCGACAGGGTCAGCAATGGAATGTCGCCGACTTCGGCAGCCACCGCTTTGTGGGTGCCGTCACCGCCGAGCACGGCGATCAGCGACACGCCGCGTTCAGCCATCCAGCGCGCGGCCTGGCGAGTGTCCGCCACGCTCTGGCGCAAGGTCAGTTCCAGGAACTCCAGAGTTGGCCAGTGGCTGTCACGCGCCTGGCGGCCATGACTGTTCTTCTTCACCGCCGCCGCGATGCCGGTCATGTCGGTGGGCATCAGCACGCGCTCGACACCGGTGGCGCCAAAAGCCGCCAGCAGCCGTTGGATCACCGAGACCTTGTCGGTGCTGGAAAACAACCCGGCATTCGCCGTCAGGCGCCTTACGTCCCGGCCGGACGCCGGATTGGCAATGATGCCGACGGTCAGGGGCAAGCGACTCATGTCGCCACCACGGGTACGGCAAAGTAAAAGCCTCGGCAGGAGGACATAGGGCACCTCTTGTTATTATCGGGTTGCCAGTCGTGCTGGTTGCCAGGGTTAGAGCAAGGCCGGTGCCAGAATCGCAAAAGATCGCCGAAAAGCCCGTTCCAGAGCGGTTTTGACTACATTTCCAAGTGATGGGATCCCGCTCGATTGAGACGTCCCATGTCAGCCTGCACGGGTTAGCGGCCAGACCTTGAGACGTCGCGTCTCAGCTTCGCAGTGGGGTGAACCGATGCTTGTCGACCGTCCGTGAACGGCGCTTAATAGCCCGAACAACTAAAAGAAGATCGAATCGGAGGCCCTAATGCTTTCCGCACACTCGAAGGCGCATGTGGATTGCGTCAGCCGTGTTTTGAAGAACGCAGCGCACCTGCCGCAACTGCCCGTGCCGGACTTGATCCTGGATTCCTGGCGCCGCTCCATGGAGCAACACCACTTGGACCCTGGCTCATTACAAGGGCCGCGGATCCTGTCCCAGAACGTGCTGCAAGAGTGTCGAGAACGCTCCGAACTGTTCCTGCGCATCGCCAGCGAAGAAGTCGCCCGACTCCATGGTCGCGTCCGCGATGCCGACTACTGCGTGTTGCTCACCGACGCCCAGGGCCAGACCATCGACTATCGCGTGGAAACCTCCATCCGTAATGATTGCCGCAAAGCAGGCCTGTACCTGGGCACCTGCTGGTCAGAAGGTGAGGAAGGCACCTGCGGGGTGGCCGCGGTGCTGACCGCACGAACACCGGTTACGGTGCACAAGCGGGATCACTTCCGCGCGGCTTTTATCGGGCTCACCTGCTCCGCCGCTCCGGTCTTTGACCCTCGGGGGGAACTGCTCGGGGTGCTCGATGTGTCTGCGGTGCGTTCGCCGGACGACCGTCGTTCGCAGCATCTGATCCGGCAAATGGTGGTGCAGAGCGCACGGGAAATAGAACAGGCGTTTTTCATGAACAGTGCCCAGGGTTACTGGGTGCTGCGGGCCCACAACAGCCCGGGCTACGTCGACAGCCAGCCCGACTACCTGCTCGCCTGGGACGACGACGGCCAACTGCAGGCACTCAACCCCGCGGCGCGGCAGTGGCTGTCGCAAAGTTTTGGTCAACTGCCGGACCACATCGGCCAAGTGTTCGATCAGCAGTTATTGCATCGCGCCAAAGACGAATCACTCTGCCTGTTTCACTGCCGGGGTGGCCGCCATGTCTTGCATGGGCGACTCAGCGCGCCACGGCAAGTGAAACGCAGCCCGGCTCGGCGGGTACTGTCACCCGCCGAACTCGACCCGCGACTGGAAGAAAGTTTGCGCCTTGCGGTTCGGGTCAAAGACCGTAATCTGCCGGTGCTGATCCACGGCGAAACCGGTTCCGGCAAGGAAGTCTTCGCCCGCCAGCTGCACCAGGCCAGTCTGCGCCGTGATCGACCTTTTATTGCGGTGAACTGCGCAGCGATTCCCGAAAACCTGATCGAAAGCGAGCTGTTTGGTTATGCAGCCGGCGCCTTCACCGGGGCTTCGAATAAAGGCATGCAAGGCCTGCTGGAACAGGCCGATGGCGGTACCCTGTTTCTCGATGAAATCGGCGATATGCCCCTGACCCTGCAAACCCGCCTACTGCGGGTTTTAGCCGAGGGCGAAGTGGCGCCCCTGGGAGCGTCAAGAAGCAAGGCGATAGACATTCAGGTGGTCTGCGCCAGCCACCGCGATCTGGAAGCCCTGGTGTCCAGCGGGGAATTTCGCGAGGACTTGTACTTCCGCCTCAGTGGTGCGCGATTCCAATTGCCGCCGTTGCGCGAACGCAGTGATCGACTGGCATTGATCAACCGGATACTCGAGGAAGAATCATCGGCCTGCGCGACAGCGATGCAACTGGGAAGCACCGCACTGGAATGCCTGCTCGGCTATCGCTGGCCGGGTAATGTACGCGAACTGCGGCACGTGCTGCGTTACGCTTGCGCCGTGTGCGAGTCCCAATTGATTCTGTTGAGTGACTTGCCTGAACATCTGCCTGGCCGTCGACTCAATGATTCGGCTTCAGCTGACGCCTTGGAACGCTGCGCCAGTCCGGAACGCGAGGCACTCATCGATGCCCTCGTGCGTCATCGCTGGAAACCCACCCCCGCGGCCAAGGCTTTGGGCATCTCCCGGGCAACGCTGTATCGACGGGTGCATCAACATGGCATCGACATGCCTGGCAGGGGCTGACCACGAGTTCATCCGGCGGCCCCGCTTAATGAGCGTTGGCCACCGGACAGCACAATGGACTTGCATCGATCACAGTATTGGTGAACGGCATCGAATAAATGTGGGAGCAAGCCCCGGCTATTAAAACCAGGTTTCCATCTGTATCCCGTATTGCCACACACCGCCGGCGTTGAAGTCGGTCTTGCCGAAGTTGTCTGTGGAGCTGTATCGGTCCAGGTCCGAAGACCAGTTCATGAAGCTGGCGAACACTCGCAACTCGGGGCGTGTAAGCAGGTCTCCAACGTCAGGTTTGAAGGTCGGGGCGATGGTGAATTTCCAGAAATTGCCGTCCACCGCATTACGTTGCAGGTAACCCTTGGGGTCGAGGTTCATGGTTTGCCAGCTCATTTCGTAGGCCATCTCGAAATTGCTGTTGATTTCATTGGCCAACCGCACGTTCAGGGTCATCCAGCGGTAGTCGTCACCCTTGACGTAGCGATCCTTGCTTTGTTCGGCCAGCAAGCTGGGGCCGATACGCCAGTGGGGTGCAATCGGTGTTTCGCCGTACAGCGCCAGGCGCAGCGCACGGGCGTCGTCGATCAGTTCGCCGTCCGAGCCGATGTTCTTGACCTCGGCTCCCAGGCCTTGCCCGTAGAGCAGCGCCGTCTTGAAGAAGCCTTCCCTGCCGAAAAAGTTTTTCTGATGATTGGCGATCATGGTGTGCAAGCCGGAGTCCGCAGGCTTCAGGCCCGCTTCATTGGTGCGAGTGCCAAAGTCGTTTTTCTTTGAGCCAATGCCATTGAACATCCACTGCCACTGACCATTATCGAAGAACTGGTTGGAGGTGAGGATGTAGCTTTCCACATCGGCATTGACACCGCCCTCACTGAAATCCCCGTAGTTACGCCCGATCAACGAGTAATTCGAGCGCCAGTTCTTGTTCATCTGCACGTCGTAGATACCACCCCCGGTGCCGGCCAGAAAGACGACGTCCGAGTCCAGCCAATGGATATCGAAGTTGTCCCTGTCGAATCGCTTGCCTGCCCACAGGGTGGCGTTTTCGAACGTCGAATTGCCCTTGAATGCGGCGAGATGATCGAGTTCCGTAAATACCTGGCGCACATTCAGGTTACTTTCGGCGGCCGTCCAGTCATTGGAGCTTTCCACTCCATCGGCGATGGAAACCGTGAATTTGGAATGGGTGCCGTTCTGCGCATAGGCTTCTTTCGACAGGTCTATACGCATGTAAGTATCGTCTTCATTACCCAGTCGCCCGACTGCACCACCGACTGAACCGGCAGGCGTTGTATAAGGACCGCCCCGCCCGCCCCCCAGGCCATCGTTGATCAGCAATCCCGAGCGGGCGTAGCCCTTGAAGCTGAACCCGTCGGTGAGGTGTCCGGTACTGCCCTCCTTCTCCAGGCTTTGCTGACGGGCTTCGAGTTTTGCCAACCGCGTATCCAAAGTGGGCGCCGCAGTGGCGGTCGCAGTGGACGCAACAGGCTGCAAGGCGGGAGTGGACTGTTTGAGCTGCTGCAATTCCCTGGCGAGCGCCTGGGTTTGTTGTTCGGCGGCGGCTGCACGTTTTTCCGCAGCGCTGGCGCGGGCTTCAAACGCGGCCATGCGTTCTTCCAGAGTCGCGGCCTGAGCAGTGGCCGCCGAGGTGCCGAGTACGCCTGCGAGTAGCCAGCTTGATGCTTTCTGCATGGGGGATTTCCTGTTTTGTTTTTATTTTTTGTCCTGCGACCGGCCTTTTTTTCGTGAATTGTTAATTGTCAAAATCCACGAAAAAAAGGATGCCTCATCGCAAATACGCTGCTACATTTGGCAATGTTAACGTTAACTTTTCTAAAAACAAAAATAAAGAGGGCTTTATGAAACAGCTCAAATCACTCTTTCCAGCAGCACTGCTTGCCCTTTGCGCCGGGCTTCCATCCCTCTCCAGCGCAGCCAATCTGACGATTTCCTGCGGTGCGGTGGGCGCGGAATTACAACTGTGCAAAGAGGCCGTCGAGGCGTGGTCTCAACAGACCGGCAATCACGTCGAGGTGGTGTCCACGCCTAACTCGGCAACCGAGCGGTTGTCGTTCTATCAACAGATCCTCAGTGCGCAGTCCAGCGACATCGACATCATTCAGATCGACATGGTGTGGCCGGGGATGTTGGCCAAACATCTGCTGGATCTGCGCGAGGTGCTGCCCGCCGACGCAACCCAAGGCTACTTCCAGGCACAGGTGGACAACGCCACGGTGAACGGACGGCTGGTGACGATGCCGTGGTTCACCGACTCGGGCCTGCTGTATTACCGCAAGGACTTGCTCGAGAAATACAACAAGCAAGTCCCCCAGACTTGGGAGGAAATGACCGCTACCGCCAAGGATGTACAACAGGCCGAGCGCAATGCCGGCAACGCCAACGCCTGGGGGTACATCTTTCAAGGGCGTGCCTACGAAGGCCTGACGTGTAATGCGCTGGAATGGATCAGCAGCCAACCGGACGGCGGGCTGGTCAATCCACGAGGCGACATCGTGGTCAACAGCCAGGCCTCAAGAACGGCGTTGACCCTGGCCAAAAGCTGGGTAGGCGACATCTCCCCGCGTGGCGTGCTCAATTACACCGAGGAAGAAGGACGCGGCGTATTCCAGTCGGGCAATGCGTTGTTCATGCGTAATTGGCCTTATGTCTGGGCCCTGGTGCAAAGCCAGGACAGTGCGGTAAAAGACAAGGTCGGGGTCGCTCCCCTGCCCCGCGGCGGCAGCACCGGCACCCATGCCTCCACCCTCGGCGGTTGGGGTTTGGCGGTATCGCGTTACAGCGCCAACCCGAAGCTTGCCGCCGAACTGGTGAGCTACCTGAGCAGTGCCCAACAGCAAAAACATCGTGCGCTGATTGGCGCCTATAACCCGGTGATCGAGTCGCTCTACCAGGATCCCGAGCTGCTCGCGGCCATGCCTTATTACAGTCAGCTGCACAGCATTCTCAATGATGGGGTCATGCGCCCCGCTTCAATCACCGCCGCTCGTTATCCACGGGTTTCCAATGCGTTCTTCGATCAAGTGCATGGCGTGCTGGCCGGCGAGTTGCCGGTCGATCAGGCGCTGACCGAACTGGAAGGCGAACTCACGCGTATCAAACACCGGAACTGGTAAGCCACAAGGAAGAAAATCACCATGTCTGTCTCTACTACCCATGCTCCCTGTGACGAGCTCCTGCTCGCCAGGGAAACGCCGGTACAGCGCCGCCGAGTGCGCGCTGCCTGGCTGTTTCTGACGCCGATGTTGCTGTGTCTGGCCCTGGTAGCGGCCTGGCCGTTGCTGCGGACATTCTGGTTCAGCCTGACCGACGCCAACCTGGCGGACACCGCTGGCGGCACCTTCGTTGGCCTGAGCAATTATCTGTTCCACAACGGTTCCAGCTGGTCGGGCATCCTGGTCGATCCGCAATGGTGGAATGCAGTGCGCAACACCTTGCATTTCACCGTGGTGTCGGTGGGGCTGGAAGTCGTGCTGGGGCTGCTGGTGGCTTTGCTGCTGAACATCCAGTTCGCCGGCCGTTCCCTGGTGCGAGCGTTGATTCTGATTCCGTGGGCGATTCCGACCATTGTCTCGGCGAAGATCTGGTCGTGGATGCTCAATGACCAGTTCGGCATCATCAATCACCTGATGCTCAGCCTCGGCCTGATTACCGCGCCTCTGGCCTGGACCGCAGATGCCGATCTGTCGATGTGGGCGGTGATTATCGTCGACGTCTGGAAGACCGTGCCGTTTGTCACCCTGCTGATGCTCGCCGCCTTGCAGATGTTGCCGAGTGACTGCTACGAAGCCGCCAGGGTTGATGGCATTCATCCACTGAAGGTGTTCTGGCGGGTCACGCTGCCACTGCTGATGCCCGCGTTGCTGGTGGCGGCGATCTTCCGCATCCTCGACTCCCTGCGGGTGTTCGACGTGATTTATGTGCTGACCTCGAACTCATCGAGCACCATGAGCATGTCGGTCTACGCCCGCCAACACCTGGTGGAGTTCCAGGACGTCGGTTACGGCAGCGCCGCCTCGACCCTGCTGTTTCTGGTGGTTGCAGTGATCGCCATGCTTTATCTCTACCTCGGACGCCGTCAACTGGAGGTCCGGTCATGAGCCCTCGCCTACTGAAAAAAGCACTGTTGCGCTTCGGTTTCTGGTGCCTGATCGGGGTGTTGCTGCTGTATGCGGTGTTCCCTTTCTACTACGCCATCGTCACGTCGCTGAAGCCGTCCAGCGCCTTGTTCGAGGTGAGTTACTGGATCAAAAAACCCGACTTCTCCAATTACGCGGCGGTGCTTAACCAAGCCTCATTCCTGCGGGCTATCGGTAATTCACTGGTGGTCGCGCTTAGCGTAGTGACGCTGGCGCTGTTCCTCAGCCTGACCGCCGCTTATGCCTTGGGCCGGGTGAAATTCCGTGGGCGTGGCACGGTATTGATGATGGTCCTTGGGGTGTCGATGTTTCCCCAGGTCGCGGTGTTGTCGGGGCTGTTCGAGGTGATCCGTGCCTTGGGCCTGTACAACACGTCCTGGGCGTTGATTCTCAGCTACACGATTTTCACCCTGCCCTTCACCGTCTGGGTGCTGACCACGTTCATGGGTCAACTGCCCCATGAGCTGGAAGAAGCGGCAATCATGGATGGCGCCTCGCCCTGGGTCACGCTGACCCGGGTGCTGTTGCCGTTGCTCTGGCCCGCACTGGTCACCACTGGCTTGCTGGCTTTCATCGCGGCGTGGAACGAGTTCCTGTTTGCCCTGACCTTCACCCTCACCGACACCCAACGCACGGTGCCAGTGGCCATCGCCCTGATTTCCGGCGGCAGCCCCCATGAGTTGCCTTGGGGGTTGTTGATGGCGGCATCGGTGCTGGTCACCGTCCCACTGGTGATTCTGGTGCTGATCTTCCAGCGCCGAATCGTTTCCGGCCTCACTACCGGCGCGTTAAAGGGTTGATGCCCGACAACTACAAGGAACAGCATCGTGATCAAGTTGAAACTGGATAACGTGAACAAACAATTGGGCGGCGCGCGGATTCTGCGCGACGTCAACCTGGAGATCGCGGCGGGTGAGTTCGTGGTATTCGTCGGCCCTTCGGGCTGCGGAAAATCGACCCTGCTGCGCCTGATCGCCGGACTGGATTCGATCTGCGCCGGCGACCTGCTGATCGACGGGCGTCGGGTCAACGACCTGGAGCCGCGCGAGCGTGGCGTCGGCATGGTGTTTCAGTCTTATGCGCTGTACCCGCACATGAGCGTCTACGACAACATCAGCTTTGGTCTGAAGCTGGCCAAGACCGAAAAGACCAGCCTGCGCGAGCGCGTGCTGAAGACCGCGCAAATCCTGCAATTGGACAAGCTGCTGCAACGCAAGCCAAAGGAGCTGTCTGGCGGGCAGCGTCAGCGTGTCGCCATGGGCAGAGCCATGGCGCGGGAACCGGACATTCTGTTGTTCGATGAGCCGCTCTCCAACCTCGATGCGTCCTTGCGGGTGCAGATGCGCAACGAAATCGCCCGGCTGCATGCCCGGCTGGGCTCGACCATGATCTACGTCACCCACGATCAGGTTGAAGCGATGACCCTGGCCGACAAAATTGTCGTGCTCAATGGCGGTCGCGTCGAACAGGTCGGCTCACCGCGCGAACTCTATGAGCGCCCGGCCAGTCGCTTTGTCGCCGGCTTTCTCGGTTCACCCAGAATGAACTTTCTGCTGGCGCGCTTGCAGGCGCCGGGCGAAACCAGCCTGGTCGACAGCACCGTGTTGGGGATGACGTCCCTGCCCTTCGACAGTTCGAACCTGGCGGCGGGCACGCTGCTGAGCCTGGGCATTCGCCCGGAACACGTGTCGCTCAAGTCAGCGGAAGGAGCCGCCGGCATCGTGGTGACCGCGGTCGAATACCTGGGCAGTGAAACTTATGTGCACCTCGAGACAGGTCAGGACGAGCCACTGATCAGTCGTTGTGAGGTCCACGCCGGATGGCAGGTGGGCGACCGGGTCGAGCTGCTGCTGGACATCGACAACCTGCACCTGTTCGACGCCGACGGCACAGCCTTGAAGCGTCACCCACATGCCATTGAAACCGTCCCTCTGCGCCCGGCACGAGCAGGCGCCCTATGACTTTGTCTTTGAATACCATGAGCGATCCAATGCCTGACTCCCTTGACCTTGCGCAACAGGCGCTGAGTGACGGCCTGTCTCGGGTCATCCACGATTACCGCCCCGGTTATCACATTGCCCCCTCGACAGGCTGGATGAACGACCCTAACGGGGTGGTGTACTTCCGTGGCGAGTATCACGTTTTCTATCAACACCACCCCTTTGACGCCAAGTGGGGCCCGATGTATTGGGGGCATGCCAAGAGCGCCGACCTGGTCCATTGGCAGCATCTGCCCATTGCCCTGGCGCCCGGCGATGACTTCGACCGCGACGGTTGTTTTTCCGGTAGCGCGGTAGTGTGTGGAGACACCCTGGCGCTGATCTACACCGGGCACACCTGGCTGAAGGACGTGGGTGATGAAAGCTCGATCCGTCAAGTCCAGTGCCTGGCCACCAGTGTCGACGGCATTCGCTTCGTCAAGCATGGCGCTGTCATCGACACCGCGCCGCAAGACTCGATCATGCATTTTCGTGACCCCAAGGTCTGGCAAGCGGACGACTATTGGTACCTGATTGCCGGCGCACGTCTGGGCGATCAACCGCTGCTACCGCTGTATCGTTCCACCGATCTGCACACCTGGGAGTTCCTCGATTATGTAGCCAGCGGCAGCGAGGGCGATGGCTATATGTGGGAGTGCCCGGATCTGTTTCGCCTGAACGGGCGCGACGTGCTGCTGTACTCCCCTCAGGGCATGCAACCCCACGGTTACGAACGGCTCAACAAATACCAGACCGGTTATCGAGTGGGCCAACTCGACAGCCAATGGCACTTCACCGGCGGGCCTTTTATCGAGCTGGATAACGGCCACGATTTCTATGCCGCGCAAACGCTGGTGGCCGCCGATGGTCGGCGCCTGGTGTGGGCGTGGCTCGACATGTGGGAAAGCCCGATGCCGAGCCAGGCCCATCACTGGTGCGGCATGCTCGGTTTACCGCGCGAACTTGAACTGCATGACGATCGCCTTTGCGTGTATCCGGCACGGGAGCTCACCGCGCTGCGCGAGGCGCCATTGCCGAGTACGCCTTGGCGGGATGAGTCGGGAACCTGTTGGGTGCCGGAAGTGAATGGCGACCTGCTGGAAATCCATGTGCATCTGGATTTACGCGGCTGCACCGACGGCCACCTGGGCATCGCCTTGCGCTGCAGCAACGATGGCCGTGAAGAAACCCTGCTCTATTACGATGCGGCATTACAGCGCCTGGTGCTGGACCGCAGCCGCTCGGGTGCGCAAGTCAGCGGCCAGCGCAGCGTGTCGATAGACCCGACACAAGAGCGACTGGAACTGCGCGTGTTTCTCGATCGCTCGTCCATCGAGGTGTTCGACGAAAACGGCCGCTTCAGCCTCAGCAGTCGCCTCTATCCGCGGCCCGACAGTCTGGGCGTGAAGTTGTTTAACCACGGCAGTGGCGGGCGTGCTTCGATTCCCAGGGCGTGGCCTCTCGCTTCAGGTTGGGTATGAGCGTTGTCATTCGAGTCGCGAGAAACCCGGGCCCTGTGTCATGATTCTGCGTCAACCTGACCGGCCTCGCCTCGCATGACTTCAGTGAAAGACGTTGCACAACTGGCCGGCGTGTCCCTGATGACGGTTTCTCGAGCGCTCAACAACCCGGAAAAACTGAGCCCCGAAACCCTTCAGCGGGTGCGTCGCGCCATTGATGAACTGCAATTCGTACCGAGCCTGTCGGCGCGCAAGATGCGCGGCGACAACCTCCAGTCGCGCACCATCGGTGTGTTCGCGCTGGACACCGCGACCACACCGTTCGCGGTGGAGCTGCTGCTGTCCATCGAACAGACCGCGCAGCAGGCCGGCTGGAATGTCTTCATCCTTAACCTGTTGAGCAACCCGCCCACCGACCAGAACATCGACCTGATGTTGTCGCACCGCCCTGACGGGCTGATCTTCAGCGCCATGGGCTTTCGCCACGTCAGCATTCCCGAGCGCTTGAAGAGCAAACCGCTGGTACTCGCCAATTGCCTGGCCGATGACAGTCGCCTGGTCAGTTACGTACCGGACGACGAAACGGGGCAGTATCGCGCCGTGCATCACGCGTTGAGCCAAGGCTATCGGCGCCCGCTGTGCATCAATCTGCCAAAACAGAGCCTGGCCTGGGGGCTGCGGCAAGAAGGCCTGCTGCGCGCCTGTCAGGCATTCGGGCTGGCGCCTGACGCGCTTCTGCAATACGACCTTTCCGAGCATGACGCCTACGGTGAAACCGCAGCTATCCTCGACCGGCACATTGTTGAGGGTCGCCCACAATTCGACATTCTGATCTGTGGCAACGACCGCATCGCGTTTTGTGCCTATCAGCTGTTGTTGAGCCGAGGCCTGAAAATTCCCGGCGATGTCGCCGTGCTCGGCTACGACAACATGATCGGTATCGCCGAACTGTTCATCCCGCCGCTGACCACGGTGCAACTGCCGTACTATGAGATCGGTCGCCGGGCTGCCCGGCATCTGATCGAAGCCCTTGAGGTAGAGGGAGCCCAGCCGGTTGATTGTCCATTGGTGGTCAGGGCGTCGCTATGAGTGCGAGCGCCGCAGACCAGCCTGTGCACGAGGTGCCTCAGGATTCGGCATCGACACCCGCGAGCATTGCCTCTCCCAATACGATTTTCCCGCTGTCCTTGAGTGCCTGACCTGCACCACGGATGTCTCTCGCTTCCTTATTCTGGCCCAGCTTGAATTTACCGACCAGGCGAGTGATCTCGATCTCTACCCCAACGATCGCTTTAAGCATCGAGGCGATGTAGTCCTTCGGGGCGTCCGTCATTTTCCATGGCTCGGGCTGGGAGGACTCATGGGTTCGGGTCAGGAGCGCCACCAACCCACGGACATAGCGCTCATCATCGTGAAGGGTGATCCTCCCATGGGCGTGCACCACCTTGTAGTTCCAGGTCGGAACCTGTTTATGTGTTTCGTGCTTGCTCGGATACCAGGTGGGCGAGATGTAAGCCTCGGCACCGCGAAAAACCACCAAGACTTCGTCGCCATTTTTAACGTCTTGCCAGACCGGATTGGCACGCGCGACGTGAGCTTGGAGAACACCGAACTGCCCCTGCGCAGCCTTCAACTCGAAAGGAATGTGGTTGGCATCCAGTCCGCTTTCACCGTTGGTAAACAAAATGCCCAGTGGGTGCTGCACGATCAGTTCATGAAGGGCTTCGGCGCGAGGCTCATCAAAATGGGCAGGTACGTACATATCAACTCCTTCAATCGTTCAAGGGTGGGGACAGCGCGCCAGTGGTGAGGTGGCCTTCGTGTGAATTGTGTGGATGAACTGGCCCATGGTATAGAGCCAATATCCAACATAATCACTGAGCCAGAATTGATGGCACGTAAAGCCAACGTTGTTGAAATTCCATCGCTGGGCACGCTGGATCGAACCGCCGGTCAATTGGGACGACAACTTGCTCAAGCGCTCAGGTCCGCGATCCGCAGGGGCGACCTCAAGCCTGGTGAGCTGCTGCCATCGACGCGCATTCTCGGCAAATCGCTGACGATTGCCCGAGGCACCGTTATCGAGGCCTTTGAGCAGTTGATCGCCGAGGGCTTCCTGGAATCCCAAGGCAGAGCAGGTACGCGGGTGGCCCGCTCTTTGGCAGATGCGTCGCCAACCACCCGGCAGGAGCAAGGTCGGCCCACCGAAGCCAGGTCGTGGACGCCCTCTTCCCGAATCGAACGGTTCGCTCAGGTGGCCCAGCAATTTAGAGCGGCTGCGCAGATTCCGTTCTCGGTCTCGGTGCCGATTGGCAAAGCGGCGCCTGACGATATCTGGCGTCGCCTTGGCAATCGCATCAGGGCGCGAGGGGCTGGAGCGCCCTCGGGATACGGCGATCCACAAGGTGCGCTTGAGTTACGGGAAGCGGTAGCGGATTACGTGCGCAAGTCACGCTCTGTGCGCTGTGAAGCGAGCCAGGTCATCATTACATCCGGCACGCAACAGGGCCTGTATCTCGCCTGTCAGGTGCTGCTCGATGTGGGGGATTTTGCGTGGGTGGAGGATCCGGCCTACCGGGGTATCACAGGAATTCTGGAAAGCGCAGGCCATACAAATCAAATGATCCGCGTCCCGGTTGATGCCGAGGGGCTGAATGTTGAAAACGGCATAGCGCAATGCCCCCAGGCACGAGCAGCCTTCGTGACCTCGTCACATCAATATCCACTCGGCATGCCAATGAGCATGGCCAGGCGCGATGCCTTGCTGGCATGGGCCCGGGCGTCCGATGCCTGGATCGTCGAGGACGATTACGACAGTGAACTGCGTTACGCCGGCCACCCTTTTCCATCCTTGCAGGGGCTGGACCCCGACCGGGTTATCTACCTGGGGACGTTCAGCAAAATACTGTTCCCCTCGTTACGACTCGGCTACGCAATCGTTCCGCCTTATCTGGTGCAAGCCTTCTGCGGTGCGCGGGTCCTGATGGATCGGCATCCCGCCAACGCCGATCAGCACGTACTCGCAGCATTCATCGCAGAAGGACATCTGGATCGGCACATCCGGCGAATTCGCGGCGTATACGCAGACATCCACAGGCAAATCATCGAGGCGGTTGCCAGGCTGATTCCTCGCGAACTTGCATGGCTGGAACCGAGCGATCAGGGCATGCATCTGGTGCTTTGGCTGGCGGAAGTTATCGACGATCAGTGGGTCGCCGCCAAAGCTTCCGAAGCTCAGGTATCGGTACGTGCCGTGTCGCCGATGTATGCCGGTGGCAATGGCCGTTCGGGATTGATTCTGGGTTTGGGCGGTTTCAGTGCCGAAGACATTGAGTCCGCCACCCGGCGCCTTGCGCAGGTCATCACGTTGGCCGCGAACCCGTCGGGCCGCAGAATCATGCCAATTGCCATAAAACATTTTTAAAACAATTAGTTGGACAACCTTAATAACTTATTGGACAGAAGGCTATATTTTTGACTAGTAACATTTGACAGGCCACCTTGAGTGATCAATACCTAACAGGGTCGACACCTGACAAAGGCGACGATCTAGTGGATGAATATCCATTGCTGACTGCATTGCAAATAAGGATTACGAACAAAAGTACTTATTTTTAAAGGGCCGAAGGTTCGGACCGTGCGGTAGCTTTGGCCATCGCAAAGTATCGGCTTCATTTCGTGCCTGAAGGCGACATCATGCACAGCGTTAATTAAGGTTTACACATTCCACTTTGCAATCACTTTGAAATCACTTTACCGTTTCCCTGGCGTTACATGCTTCATCATTGATACACCGTTTTAAAAGCTTAACACTTTCGCGACTTCCACAACCTCATTGCGTTCACTGGAAGGATAACGGCATCGCTGATACGCAACAGGCATGCTTAAACCAACGTTACGGAGCTTGCCAGTATGCTGACGACTACCCAAGCCTCTAACTGGTATCTTTTGCAGTGCAAGCCACGTCAGGACGAACGGGCGAAAATCAATTTATTGCGGCAAAACTATGTCATATTTTGCCCGCAAACCGTTAGCCAACGCAGGATACATGGTAGCCCCCATCAATCCCTTGAGCCGCTCTTCCCGGGGTACCTTTTCATTCAGCTAGGCCGTGACGACAAGTGGGCCCCTTTGCGTTCTACACGTGGCGTCAGCCGAATCGTCGATTTTAATCACGGCCCGGCAATGGTCCCTGACGATGTCATCACACACTTGCAAGAGCGGTGTTATAAACCACCGGAAATTCTTGCACCTCACACGTTCAAGCCCGGTGAAAAACTGCAAATAACCCGAGGACCGCTGTCGACACTCGAAGGTATTTTCATGACCATGTTAGGTGACGAGCGAGTTATGATCCTGCTTCACTTTCTGAATAGAGAGCAGCCGGTTCGTATTCCACTGACTGATATTGAGCGAGCACGCCTCCATCTATAAGCCCCTATTCAACTTACTTCAATAACAAAACCTGAACACATTCACCCAACTTTAAATTCAAACAAAAATTTATGCCTTTTTTATTTCATGGATTGTTTCCAGGCGAGTGATTACTCACACTTACGGACTCCATTCGCATGAAGAAATCACTGACATCAGCCGATATTACATCGCGCACATTCGGCCCTGTTTTTCCGGTCTATAGTCATTGGATTCATCCCCAAGGAGCAATGATATGACCCTTAAGACCCATGGCCCCTTCGCACTGATAGTGATCTCTCTATATCCCGGAGCGGCCTGGAGTCTCGACCCCCAGGCCATTAACATCTACGGATTCGACTTCACACCCACGTTGTTATTTTCAGAGAGCTACGATGACAACTTCCGGGAGCTGGATCGGGGACGTCAGTCTTCCATGGTGACCAAGGTGGCGCCCTCTTTCGAACTCAAGGCCGAAGATCGAAACAGTGCCACGCGACTTATCTGGCAGCCTACCCGCTACATTTATCATGATCATCCGGACGCCTCGAATACGGCACAACGTGTGCGGCTCGACAGCATCATGGAGTTCACCGACCGCCATCGCCTGAAACTTGAAGGGGAAGCGCGTAAATACGAACGCACGACATCGACTGCTGTCGATGGCATCAATGACAAGATTCGCACTAATCGCGTCAATGGTCTCTATACCTACGGCGCCAGGAGCGCTGCCAATCAGATCGATCTGGGCGCAAGTTACGCTCAACTTCGTTACGACAACTCCGACGGCATCAATAAAGACAAAGAGCGCAATACCACCGGCCTGACCACCACCTGGTACCACCGTATAGGCAGCAACACCCGCGGCTTGCTGGAGTACGACCATACCGTCTTCGACTACCTGCTCTCCGACAGCCGTCTCAACAGCACATCCAATGCGGTCCTGGCCGGTGCAGAGTGGGACTTCACCGCACGCACCACCGGCAAAGTACGCCTTGGTTATGAGCGTAAGAACTTTGATGACAGCAGTGTCAAAGACCTCAGTAACCCGACCTGGCAGGTGGACCTGCGATGGAAGCCACGAACCTACTCGACCTTTTCGTTCGTTGCTCGCCAGGCGCTGGCCGAGGGCGACGACGGTGCTGACGCCGTCAAGACCAGCTCTGCGCTGTTCGGCTGGCGTCATGGCTGGACCGAGCGGATCACAACGGTGGCCGAAGCAGGGCTGGCCCGCTATGAGTACGAGGGGCAGAACCGCACCGACAACCTTCGCGACTACAACTTCGCCGTGGAATACCAGATGCGCCGCTGGCTGGATATCGAATTGGGCTATCGCCACCGCAACGACAATTCCGATGCCGACAACCATAGTTTTGAACGCAACATCTTCCTGCTCAGCTTCAACGTAAGTCTCTAAGAGGTTTCCCCCCATGAACTCGCGAATGCTTGCCTTGTTGTTCGTGCCGTGGCTGTTGCCCGTGACTTTTGCAGCGGACACCGGCGCCCAGTACAAACTGGCGGCCGGCGATGTATTGCGCATCACCGTATTCGGAGAACGGGATTTAAGCTTCGACAAAATCCGCCTCAATGACGCCGGTACATTTTCCTATCCGTTCCTGGGTGAGATCTCCGCCAAGGGGCTCACCCCCAATCAGGTGGAAAAGATCATCGTCGACGGGCTCAAGCAAGGTTACCTGGTCGACCCCAAGGTCAGCCTCAACCTGATCGTCTACCGCTCGTTCTACATCAATGGCGAAGTACAAAAGCCCGGCAGCTATCCATACGAGCCCGGGCTGACACTGGAAAAAGCCATTGCACTGGGCGGTGGCCTGACCGAACGGGCCTCGATCAAGCGAGTGACCATCGTGCGCGGCGATGGCTCACCACCATTGACCGATACGGTCACGCGCAGCACCGCCATCGCTCCCGGTGACACCATCTCCATTGCACAAGGCTTTTTCTAAATCATGGATAACAGCCCAAGCATCTACGTTGAACGTCCGCTCCAGGCGCATCTGCCTCAGCACCAGCAGCATGGCGAGGAGAAGGACACCATTGACCTGCTCAAATTCTGGAGGGTGATCTGGCGTGCTCATTGGAAAATCGCTTGGTTGGTGCTGCTTGCCTGTGCGCTTGCGATGGCCATTCTGTCATTCATTCCCGCGCAGTACATCGGCAGCGCCACCCTGCTGATCAAAGAAAAAACGCCACCACTGCTGACCTTCCAGCAAGTCACGGACTCAAGCTCCGGTACCGTCGATTACTTGCAGACGCAATTGGCGCTTCTGCAATCGCGGGACTTGGCCGAACGCGCCGTCAAAAAGCTCAACCTCACCACTAACCCGGTGACCGATCCCCGCCAGCAACCGCAGTCATGGTTTACGCCACGCGAATGGTTGGCAAACCTTGATCTTGGACAGTGGTTGCCGGCATTGGGCTTTTTGATACCCCGACAGGTAGTGCCCACTGAAACCGATATTTTCAATGAAGTTACGCAGAACCTCATGAAGCGCACCGACGTCAAATTCGTCGGCAAGAGCCAACTGCTCAACATAGAGGTGTTGCTGCCCGACCCTGACCTGGCGGCCGCAACCGCCAATGCGATTGCCCAAGGCTTCATTGATAGCCAGTTCGACAATAGCCTGAAGTCCTCGCAGACCAACGCCAGTTGGATGAATTCACGCCTGGTCGAATTGCGCAATAACCTGCGCATTGCCGAAGACAAGCTTCAGGCTTATCGGGAAGAACAAGGCCTGGTCGATGTCGGCGGTGTCGCCACCATCAGCGCCAATGAACTGGAAATGACCGGCAACCGCATGATCGATGCCCGCCGTAACCTGGCGGAAGCCGAGAGCCGGTACCGTCAGGTCCAGGCCCTGAGCAATGGCGATCTGAGCAGACTCTCCAGTGTGCCCGCCGTCTTGAGCAACGCTTTGGTGCAGAAATTCCAGGCACAACAGGCCAAGGCTCAAGCCAAGGTCGAAGAATTGTCCGGGCGTTACGGTCCAAAACATCCGACCCTGATCGCCGCCCTCGCCGAGTTGCGTACGGCCACCGACAGTTTGCGTCTACAGGTTCGACAAGTGGTTGCCAGCATCGAACAGGATTACCAGCTAGCCAAGGCCAGTGAAAGCTCACTGCATAAATCATTCAACAGCAACAAGACGCAGATACAGGATATCTCGCGCAAGGAGTTCCAGCTGCGTGAGTTACAGCGAGAAGTCGACAGCAGTCGCGCGTTGTATGAGACCTTCATCACTCGCTTGAAGGAAACTGCGGCCACCTCAGACATGGATTCCACCAAAGCGCGTATCGTCGACCCAGCGATTGTGCCTTTGGAACCGAGCAAACCCCGTAAAACACTGATCATGGTGATTGTCGCCATCGCGGCCGCGCTGATCGGCATGGCGCTGGCATTAATATCCGAAGCCCGGAACAAAACCTTCAAGACCGACGAAGCGGTCGAAAGCATGCTTAATATCCCCCTGCTCAGTGTGGTGCCGCTGGTCACGAAGAGAAGCCGCCGGCAACTGGCGCGATTGTTCGACGACAACGAGCATCCGCGTTTTTGCGAGACCATTCGCAACTTGCGCACCTGGCTGATGTTGCACAGTGGAGAAAAGCCGTCACAGGTAGTGCTCGTTGCCTCGACCATGGCCGATGAGGGTAAAAGCACCATTGCCAACAACCTGGCTTACTCGCTTGCATTGCTGGAGCGGGTCCTGTTGATCGATGCCGACATGCGCCGATCCAGCCTTTCGCTCAATTTCGATTTTCCGGCAGACAGCCCGGGGCTGGCCAATGTCCTGGCGGGTACCGCCCGACTCGAAGACTGTATCCGGACTGTCGGCAATCTAGACATGTTGCCGGCCGGCAAGCTTGCGCCCCCGCCGCTTGATCTACTTAGCTCGCCGTGCCTGGCGCCCCTGCTCGAAGCGCTGAAGTCGCGTTACCAGCGCATCATCATCGACTCCCCGCCTGCGCAAATGGTCAGCGACGCGCTATTGCTGGCCAAGCATTCGGACGCGGTGATCTACGTGATCAAAGCCGAAAGCACACCGGTCAGCCAGGTGCAGAAATGCCTCGCCATTCTGCAACAGAGCCACGCGCCGGTGTTCGGTGTAGTGCTCAACCAGGTTGACCTGCGCAAGGCGCGCAAGCAGGGCTACAGCCATAGCGATACGTTCCAGAACTACGACTATCTGACCCGGTAAACCCTTGCGCCTGTCTCTTGAGTCGCTTCTTTCCAACAAACACCAAAAACTGCTTCATCCCAGTCGATCGATACCAGCGTGCGGGAACGAGGGCGTGCAGAATTCGACGCCGATGTCCAACCCATGCCTGGAGGTTGAGCCGATGACATCGCTATATACCGCTCAAATGATGCACCGGCGAGGTCTGACTTTCTGGGGCCAATGGGTGTGTGCGCTCAGCCTGGTCAACCTGCTATTGATATTGCTGGTGCATTGGAGGGTCGGCAGCCTGACCAGTGAATACCGCATCCTGATGGTTCTCACTGTGCTCGGCTCGATTCCGATCTACAGCGTCATGCAGGTTTACCACAAGCGTCATGAGTGGTTGTCGGGGCTCGGTCGTTTGCTGGCGGCCTGGCTGATTCTGCTGGCCGTTCTGATCAGCATCGCCTTTGTCACCCAGACCAGCGCGATTTTTTCGCGTCAAGTGATCATCGTCTGGACCGTATTGGGTTACCTGATCCAGGCTGCGAGCTTCCTGCCCTTGCATTACCTGGCTCGATTGCACTCGCGCAAGCTCTGTAACGAACGCCGCGCGGTAATCATCGGTACTTGCCCGACCGCATGCCGGCTTGCAAGGAAACTGTCCAGACCGAACCGCGTACCCGTACTGGGGTTTATCGCGACCGCCGAACATACCGGCCCGGCACCGAGCATTTTGCCGCTGCTGGGCCGCATCGACGAGATTCGCGAGATCATCACCCACCTGCACGTACGCCGGGTCTACATCGTCCTGCCGTTGGCGCAGGCCGCCATCATTGAAGCCCTGTACATCGACCTTCTGGACATGAATGTCGATGTGGTCTGGATTCCTGATTTCGGCAGCATGGTGCTGCTCAATCAATCGATCTCGGAAATAGAGCGAATGCCGGCCATCTACCTCAATGAAAGCCTCATCAGTTCGCACCCCGGCAGCCTGCTCTGCAAAGAGCTGTTCGAACGTAGCCTGGCCGCCGTGGCCATTATTGTGCTCAGCCCCTTGCTGCTGATCGTGGCGGCAGCGGTCAAGCTCTCTTCGCCCGGCCCGGTGTTGTTCAAACAAGATCGTTACGGCTGTAACGCCGAGGTGATCAAGGTCTGGAAGTTCCGCTCGATGCATGTGCATGACGACAGCGAAGTGCGCCAAGCCTCTCGCGAAGATGAACGCATCACCCCGCTCGGGCGCTTTTTGCGCCGTAGTTCGATCGATGAGCTACCGCAGCTCTTCAACGTGCTGTTCGGTGAAATGGCCCTTGTCGGCCCGCGACCGCACGCGGTCACTCACAATATTTACTACACCGGCAAAGTACGCGCCTACATGGCCCGTCATCGCCTCAAGCCAGGCATCACCGGGCTGGCCCAGATCACCGGGCATCGCGGTGAAACCCAGACGCTGGAAAAAATGCAGCAACGCGTCGCCCAGGACCTCAACTACATCAACCAATGGTCGCTGTGGCTGGACATCAAGATTCTCGTCAAGACCCCTTTCACGTTGTTCTCAAAGGACATTTATTAAGGAGTCAGCCATGATAGATCTGGAACTGATCGGGCATTTCGCACCGAACCTGCTGGACGCCAACAAAGCATTTTCCTTCATTAACTTTGCGTCCATCGGCAGTCTGTTCGATCGGAGTCCGACGTCCATCGCCTATTTTTGCGATGGAATGTTGATGTCTACCTTCATGTCGCGCATCACCGGCCGGACGATCGGTCGGGTCAGCTTCGACTTCACGTCCATCGCCGACGCTGTCTTCAGTTGTGCCGAGAAACAAGGCAAGCGAATCTATTTTGTCGGTGCCAGGCAAACCGAACTGGACCTGTTCATCAACAAGATCAAGGGGCGCTACCCGGCGTTGCTTATCGCCGGTCATCACAACGGCTATTTCGATGCACCGCAGGCCGCGTGCATTCAGGCGGACATCTGCCGCAGTGAAGCCAACATCCTGATCGTCGGTCTGGGCGCCGGGCTTCAAGAGCAGTTCGAACAGGATGCCCTGCGTGCCGGCTTCAACGGTGTGGCATTCACCTGTGGCGGCTTCATACGCCAAGAGGCGACGGCCACACACCATTACTACCCTGAGCTGATCAACCGTCTGCATCTGCGCGCGTTCTATCGGATGTACCGCGAACCCCACACCATCAAGCGCTACCTGGTCGATTACCCGACCAATTTTGTTCATCTGCTGGCGATGATCGTCCGGCGCCAAGTGACGATCCATATCACTTATCCCTGAGCGCCAACCATGCATATCCTGTTCATCCTCAAGGACTTCAAGCCCGATGGCGGCCTGGAGCGTGTCCAGCAGCGCCTGGCCCGGCAGTTTCTCAAGGATGGCCAGCGGGTCAGTTACTTCGTCATGAACGGCGATACCGCGGACGACGAAGAAGCGGCCACCTTCAATGGTGGCGGCAATGGATTCTTCGGTCTGCTCAAGTCGATCGGAGTGCTGCGTCGCCTTATCCGCCGCGAGCGTGTGACCCACCTTATCGCCGCCAAGGAACAGGCCAACCTCTGCACCTGGTTTGCCACCCTGGGTCGCTCATGCAAGGTCATCTACGCCCGTCACGCGGCACTGGATTGCGGCGAGCAGAGAATAGGCCTCACTACCCTGCGCCTGCTCTATGGGTTGTACCTCTGCGGCAACGATCAGGTGGTGGCGGTATCCAAAGGCCTGCATCAGGCCCTCGCCGATCTGGTGCCCTGGGGTCGCCAGCGTATCCGTTATTGCCCCAATGCGGTGGTCACCGAACAACTGCTCAGCGCCGCGCAGACGCCCCTGCTCAGAGGGTTGCCGACCGAGTTCTGGTTGGCAGTGGGCCGGCTGGTGGAACCGAAGGGCTTCCATTTGCTGCTCGATGCCTATGCCATGGCCTTGAGCAGCGCCGCGCTGCCGGATCTGGTGATCATTGGCGATGGGCCGCAACTCGCCGCGCTGACATTGCAGGCAAACCACCTGGGCATCGAGGACCGTGTGCATTTCACTGGTTTCCTGAGCAATCCCTACCCATTGATCAGGCATGCACGACTGCTGATCCTGAGTTCCTTTCATGAAGGCTTGCCGACCGTCCTGATCGAGGCCCTGGCGCTGGGTACGCCCGTGCTGGCCTGCGACTGCGAGACCGGGCCCAGGGAGCTGCTTGATAACGGCCGACTCGGCCAACTGGTCAAGGTCAATGATGTACCGGCACTGGCCGAAGGAATGCTGCGCAGCCTGGCCTCACAAGACCAGGCTGCGCCAAACGCACAAGTGGCCGCTGATGCAGTCCGCCAGTACACCAGTCAATACGCCGCGCAGGCGTATTACCAGGTATGGAATCAATGAAAAAATTGCTGATTATTCTGCAGGACTTGGGTGGAGGCGGTGCCGAAAAAATGATGGCGCGCCTCGCTGGAGCGCTGACTGACGCTGGCAATGACGTGACTTTACTGATGCTCACTGGCACCGGCGTGAACTCGGCGCACCTCGACCCACGGGTAAAACAGGTCGAGTTGCACAGCGCGCGCAGCTCCAGGGCCGTGCCGGCGCTGGCACGCTTTCTTCGCCACAATCGCTTCGACGCGCTACTGGCCGCCCTCACCCACGTCAACGTCGTGGCCATCGCTGCCGCCGCGCTGTCAGGTACGCTGGCGCGCCTGCATGTCAGCGAGCGCAACGCGTTTTCCCATGACAAATATGTCAACCCTGCGTTGAAGGTGCGCACAGCGTATCTGCTGGCACCATTGCTGTATCGACTGATCCCCAATCCGGTGATCTGCGTCTCGCGCGGCGTAGCCCAGGATCTGATCGACACCACCATCACCCGCCCCCAGGATGTCACCATCGCCGACAATCCGGTGCTCGACAACGATTTTCGCGACAAGGCACCGGCGCGTCCAAACCACCGCTGGCTGCAGGAAAAGTCCACCCCGGTGATTGTCGCCGTGGGCCGCCTGGCGCGACAAAAAGGCTTTGACGTATTGATCGACGCCTTCGCCCGACTGCCCGATCCCAGTGCCCGATTGATCATTTTCGGCGAAGGCGCGCTCAGGGCCCAATTGCTCGAACAAGCGGTCGCTGTGGGCGTGGCCGACCGGTTCGATTTACCAGGCTATACCAGTGATCCGATGGCAGAAGTGGCGGCGGCCGATTGTTTTGTACTGTCGTCGCGTTTCGAGGGCAGCCCCAACGCACTGGTCGAGGCCATGGCCACTGGCACTCCGGTGGTATCGACTCACTGCCCCTATGGACCGCAAGAGATTCTCGATAATGGCGCGATCGCTCCGCTGGTGGCCGTCGACGCCCCTGACGCGCTGGCGCAGGCCATCACGATGCAGCTGACGTTGCCGCGTGATGTAAATCGCCAGGCCCGCATCGATGCCGCCGCCCGTTTCGTGAGCGCTTGCGCGGCGAAAACTTATCTCGATGCGCTACTCGGGAGGCAGTCGTGATGAACACACTGGAACTCAGGTACAGCACGCTGCGCAACGCCTTCACGCTGTTCGGTGTGCTGTTCTACATCCAGGTGATCGGATTTTTTTCCGGGCTGGCGGATACGTCAAATCTGGACTTGGCCGAAAAAGACCTCGAAGGCAACGCGGTCAATCAGATTTGCGGTCTGATCACCCTGCTGGTACCGCTGTTCTTCTTCATCCGCAACAAGGTCTTCCTCAGCAAAAGCTTTTACAGGAACAACGCCTTCTTGCTGGTGTTCATGCTCTGCCTGGCGGTATCGATCAGTTGGTCCCACGACCCGATGTTAAGTTTCAAACGTTTTGTGGCGCTGATCAGCGTGGTCTTCTTTGCGGGTTTCATCGCCTACAACTACAGCCTCGAGAAAATCGCCTTCATGCTCGGCTGTCTCATCGGCGCCGCTGCGTTGTTCGGCTTGATACTGGCGCTTGTCAGGCCCGATGTCGCCTTCATTAACGGCGGTGTTCGCGAGGGTGCATTCAAAGGGATTTTCCCGGATAAAAATGCCGGCGCCCGGATCAACGCGATCGCCATTTTGCTACTGCTGCCGATGATCCGTCAGGGCAATCCCTGGGCCATCATCTGCTCGTTGTTCTCGCTGATCGCGATTGCACTGGCCCAATCCGCCACCGCCACAGCACTGATTGTTGCCGGCACCGTGAGCTACTGGTACTTCCTCACGCTGATCCGTTTGCACATCAACCGTTCATGGCCCGCATTCCTCGGCACGACGATCGTCTATTTGCTGATCTGTTTCTTTCTCTACGGCAACTACACGCTGCTGCTGGAGCTGACCGGTCGTGATCCATCACTCACCGACCGCACGTTGATCTGGGACCTGCTCACACCGCTGATCGACGCCGAATTCCTCAAGGGTTACGGCTTCGGCGCCTTCTGGTCCAGCCCCAGCGCCGAGGTCTTTATCAGCCGCTGGGGTTACATCGGTAATGCCCACAACGGCTACATCGAAACCTTGCTGAACGGCGGTATCGTTCAGTTGATAGCGCTGCTCCTCATGCTGATCGAGGCACTGCTAAAACACTATCGGGCCGTGATGGCGGACCAATCGGCACGGTTTCATGTCAGCGCGATGGTCATCGTCGGATCATTCATGCTCACCAACTATGTAGCGTATGTCGTGCCCAACTACCGCTCGGCGGAGTTTCTGGTGTTCTGCGTCCTGGCCCTGTCCTTTCGGCATCACCACGCGAAATACCCCGTGTTGTCAGCAGCAACCCTGCGTCAGCGTCCGTCCGGCGAGGCATTGCCGCGCGATTCAGCCAAGGCGTAACGAAAGGAGAAATAACCATGCCAGACCAAGCCCACCCTTCACCCAATACCGTGTGCGTCATAATCGCGATGTACAACGGCGCCGACAGCATTGAGCAAACACTGGCGTCCGTGGCCGGGCAAACGCGACTGCCCGATCACGTCATCGTCATCGACGATGGTTCCACCGATGATGGACCCCAACGGGTCAGGGACTTCGCGGCGCCGTTTCGCCTGACGCTGTTGCATCAAGCCAACGAAGGCCAGGCCAGCGCCCGCAACCACGGACTGCAGCACACTGAAGAGACTCTTGTGGCGTTTCTCGATGCCGATGACAGATGGTATCCGCGAAAGCTGGAGCAACAAGTGGCACTGTTTGAAGAACTGGATCGTCAGGGACGGCCGGTGGGGCTGATAGATTGCTACGTGCATAACGACTACAGCGATGGCAGGCGAATACTGGAAGACCGGCAAAAAAACGGTAGGCATTTCGACGATTTCATCCGCGCCAACGTCCTCAATGGCGTGTCCTCCGCGATGGTCAAACGCGACGTGATCATGCAACTCGGCGGCTTCAATGCCAGCCTGCGTTACTCCGAAGACCGCTTCATGTGGACCCGGATCGCCGAACACTGGGAGGTCCATACGGTGCCAGAGGTGCTGCTGCAGCGCATGGTCAACAGCGCCAACATGACCGCGCAACCGACAAGGTACTACCCGCACAAGATCAGGTTCATCGAAGAGTACCTCGCCCACTTTGGCCCGCAGCTCAGCAAGCAGCAACGGATCGATTTCGCGCTGGGCAGCCTCTCCGACTTTCTCGAACTGTTTTCCCGCAGAGGAGAGCATGCCCAAGTGATCGGTGTGTACCGGCGAATGCTGGAGTATTCCTGGCAAGCGCTGATCTTCAGGAACGGCAAACCGACATTGCGCTTCCTCTATGCATGCGTCCAATCATTGCGCAAGGCACCTGCGTCCACCACCGCTCATTGAGCCGGTATCCGCCATGGCCAATCATCGTCTGGTTAAATTGATCTGGATTTTCACCGAGAAATTCGGCCTGATTTTCCTGTCGATGATTACCTTTGTCGCGTATGCCAGGCTGCTGTCGCCCACAGAGTTGGGTGTGGGCACGGTCATCATTGCCGTCGTCGAGTTGATCGGGATGATTTATTCCTCGGTTCTGGAAGACCCGCTGGTACGACTCGAACGACTGGAAGACAAACACATCGCCACAGCCTTCTGGGCGTCGGTACTCGTCAGCCTGCTGTCCATCGTCGTCATCTCGGGCGCGGTAACGCTGTACACACCCGACCCGGTGCTGCGATGGATGACGGCGGTGGCCTCGGTGAAAATCCTGTTCACCATGATGGCGCGGGTCTATGTGGCGCAAATGCGCCGTAGCGGCAACTTCAGGATGTTGGCGTCGCGCACGTTACTGGGCAAAGTGTGTGGTGGCGTGGGTGGCATCGCTGTCGCGCTTTGGGGGTTGGGGGCCTGGGCGGTCATTGCCCAGGTACTGATCATGGAGTTCGTGTCCATTGTCGTATTGATGCGTGCAGACCCGCGCCGCATTGCCTTTTACATTGACGGCCCGCTCCTGCGCGAACTGTTGAAGGCCGGCGCACCGGTTGCCATCAACGCGCTGAGTTCGCAAACGCTACAACGCGGGGTCACCGTCATCCTGGGCATGACGGCCGGTAGCAACGCGGTGGGCATGTTCAACATGGCGATGCGCATCATCGATCTGCCGCGCACGGCGATCTATCACGGCCTGATCAGCTATGCGCTGCCGGTGTTTGCCCGGCGCAGCGCCGATCCCTCGCGGTTGCGCGCGATCATCAGCGATTCGACCGCCGTCAGCGGCTTCCTGCTGACGCCCCTGTTCATCGGCATCGCACTCACGGCGCATGACCTGATCCTGTTGATCTTCGGCGCCAAATGGACCGAGGCCATTCCCCTGCTGCAAGTGCTTGCGTGCACGGCAGCCATCGGCAATACCGCCATGTACGCCACAACCGCACTGGTCGCGGTCAATTGCAGCCACCTGACCATCAAGGCCGAAGTGGCAACCACCGTACTGGCACTGGCGCTGGTCTATAGCTTCGGCAGCCTTTATGGCGGCATGGCCGCCGCCCTCGCCCTGCTAGCCCGGATGGCGATCATCACGCCACTGCAAATCCGTGGGTTGAACCGCGCAATCGGCTATGACTGGCGGCTGTTTTTCGAAACCAACTATCGCAGCGTGGTTGCCTCGTTGGTCATGGCTGCGATCGTCCTGATGGTTTCTTCCCGATTGAGTGTTCAAGGCTACCTGCACCTGTTCTGCAGCATCGTGGTTGGCGCGCTGAGCTATGCCGTGGCGTACAGCGTGATGCATCCGCGCTGGCTGCAAGAATTCAAATCGGTTTTCACCACCCGCTGAGAGGACGCACCCGACAACCTTTCTCCTACCCGGCCCACATTCTCCTGACTCGCGCAATTTCCTTGTGACAGGAACGCCTCATCATGCACAAAACCACGTTGATTACCGGCGGGGCCGGATACATCGGCTCGCATACCACCCTGACCCTGATTGACGCCGGTCAACAGGTGCTGGTCCTCGATAACTTGTGTAACAGCTGCCGCGAATCGCTCGCGCGCCTGGAGTATCTGACTCGCAAGCGAGTCGACTTCATTGAAGGTGATATCCGCGATAACCACCTGCTCGATGATATCTTCAGCCGCTACGACATCGATGCCGTGGTGCACTTTGCCGGTCTCAAATCCGTGGAGGAAAGCATTCGAAAGCCGCTCGACTATTACGCCAACAATGTCATTGGTACGCTCAATCTTTGCCATGCGATGGCCCGATTCGAGGTCTTCAAACTGGTGTTCAGCTCATCGGCCACGGTGTATGGCATTCCCCGACAGATACCGCTCATTGAAGATCTAGGCACAGGCAAACCGATCAATCCCTATGGTCGTACCAAGCTGCTGATCGAAGAGTTGCTCACCGACTTGTGCCTGTCCGATCCGCAGTGGAGCATTGCGGTGCTGCGCTACTTCAACCCGATTGGTGCTCACGATAGCGGGCTGATCGGGGAAAACCCCAATGGCAAGCCCAACAATCTGCTGCCTTGCCTGACACGAGTCGCGATGAGGCAAATGCCCGAACTCACCGTATACGGCAGCGACTATCCCACCGTCGACGGAACGTGCGTGCGCGATTACGTCCATGTGGTCGACCTTGCCGAAGGCCATCTCAAAGCGTTGCGGGCGTTGCAGAACAGAAACGGTATCCACGTCTGGAACCTGGGAACAGGCATTGGCCACAGCGTGCTGCAAATCATCCGCAGCTTCGAGGACATTACCGGTATTACCATCCCGTTCCGGTTCGCGCCGCGCCGTGTCGGCGATATCGCCGAATGTTGGGCCGACCCCACCAAGGCGGGGCGTGATCTGGGCTGGTACGCACAGCGCGACCTGATGCAGATGATCATCGACACCTGGCGATGGCAAATGTGTAATCCGCACGGATACCGCTCCCAACCCGGATTGGCCGCATCGATTGTGTTAAAGCAATGGGTATGAGCAGGTACATCCTTTTGGCAGCCCTGGTATCGGTTGTGTGCTACGCGTCGGGGGGCACTCCCCCGCCGCTGGCCAACGGCCTGGTGCTGTGGCTCGACGCTGCCGATGCTTCAAAAATGACCTTCGATGCCCAGAACCACCTCCTGCGGTGGCACGACAAGTCCGGCAAATCCAATGACGTTACCGTAGACGATGCCGCAGGCGCCGCACTTCCGCTGCGTGTGGAGGACGCCATGAATGGCCATTCGGTGGTGCGTTTGAGTGGCTCGTCGGCGTTCCTTGGCAAGACAATTCGTGCCGCAAAAGGCCCCATGACCTTATTGATCGTGTCACGCAGACTGAACGGGCAAAGCGGCGGCGAGACCTGGCAGCGGCTGTTCAGCTCGCGCCCGTGGATCGCTGAAAACGACAACGTGGCACCGAATTTCGCGATCAGCGTGCAACAGCCCACCGCCTACGATCCAACCCTGTTTGTTCTGGAACTCAACGACGTGCCTATAGGCCCGTTTGCGGTGGGGCGCAATGTGGTCGGTAGCACTGAAGACTTGCGTGGCGACATCGCGGAAGTGTTGGTGTACGACCGTCACCTGGCCTCTCTGGAGGAACGGCAGCGCGTGTTTCAGTATCTGGCGCAAAAGTGGTCCGTCGCTATCCCCAAGGCTGCCAATTCCTGGACCCGTATCGGCCCCCTGGACGCTGTACCGCAGCGGATCAATGCCGAACTGCCGTTGTCCGATCAGGCCAATGTCGGCCAATGGAGGGTGGACAGCCAATTTTCCGACGACTTCAACGGTGCGACCCTTAACACCAGTCGCTGGCACGTCAACAATGCCACGGGCACCGAATCGCTCGGGCGTAAACCGGCGCTGTTCACGCCGAACAATGCCTACCTGAGTGATGGCAATCTCAACATCGTTTTCCGCAAGGAAAACGTGCCGCAAAAGTACGTTCGGCTGGGTTACCAAGGCTATAGCTCGGCGATGGTCCGCACGATCGAGCGCAGTTTTTACGGCTACTACGAAGCCCGCGCCAAACCCATGGAATCGGCGGGTTCCAGCGCCTTCTGGCTAGCGTGGACGGGGCTTGCCGACAATGCCACGGAGATCGACATATTCGAGATCGGCGGCAAGACCAAGGGCGCCGCCTTCGACCGTCTATACAACATGAACGCCCACGTCTGGGCCACGCCACAGAGCACCGCCCACCTCAGCGACGGCAGCAGCTGGATCGCCCCGTGGCGCCTGGCCAGCGACTTTCATGTCTACGGTTTTGACTGGCAACCCGACACCTTGCGCTGGTACGTAGACGGCGTCCTGGTGCGAGAGGCCAAGAACACCCACTGGTTCTTCCCGATGCAAATCAACTTTGACAGCGAGGCCATGTGGAATTGGTTCGGCGTTGTCGACGACGCCGATCTGCCCTCCACATTCAGCGTGGACTACCTCAAGGTGTGGCGGCGCGGTCGATAGCCGGGTCTTGATCCAGCGTCTTTGAATTTGATCCTTCCCCCTTCACGTCAATCGAGAGGGCGCGGTGAATGAACGGCACGATGACTTCCGAGCAAGCGACAGCCTGTCTGAATCTGGCGCTTGAACGAAACAGACAACTGTTCAATGAAGCCTATGACCTGAGCCGCGCCGCCCTTGATCTTCTCGATCAGCCCCACATGGACGCGGAAAAATTCACGCAGTACCAAGAGAAAAAACGCAACGCCGATCGTAAATACCAGGAAGCCATCGAACACTTGCGATTAATCATGGCTGAATATTCTGTCCTTCCTTGCTCAGCGGCAGATTCATCACATCAGCCATCGGATTCGGCCAAAGGATGAAGCCGATGGTTATTCGTGTTGCTCAGCGGACAAACGCCATCGGGCAGCACATGGGTGCCGGTCAGGCGTTTCGCCGCTACAATGCGCACCTTGACCGTGACAAGCCAGACTAAAAAAACATGTCCCTACCCAAGCATCACCTGGAATTGCTCAGCCCCGCCCGTGACGTGGCCATCGCCCGCGAGGCCATCCTGCATGGCGCCGACGCGGTGTACATCGGCGGCCCGAGCTTCGGCGCCCGCCACAACGCCTGTAACGAGGTGAGCGATATCGCCCAATTGGTGGAATTCGCCCGTCGCTATCACGCGCGGGTGTTCACCACCATCAACACAATCCTGCATGACAACGAGCTGGAGCCGGCGCGCAAGCTGATCCACCAGTTGTACGACGCCGGCGTCGATGCGCTGATCGTCCAGGATCTGGGCGTGATGGAGCTGGACATTCCGCCGATCGAGCTGCACGCCAGCACCCAGACCGACATCCGCACCCTGGCGCGGGCAAAGTTCCTCGATCAGGCCGGTTTCTCGCAGCTGGTACTGGCCCGCGAGCTGAACCTCCAGGAGATCCGCGCGATTGCCGACGAGACCGACGCGGCCATCGAGTTTTTCATCCATGGCGCGCTGTGCGTGGCGTTCTCCGGCCAGTGCAACATCTCCCATGCGCAGACCGGCCGTAGCGCCAACCGTGGCGACTGCTCCCAGGCCTGCCGCCTGCCCTACACCCTCAAGGATGAAAAAGGCGGTGTGATCGCCTACGAAAAACACCTGCTGTCGATGAAGGACAACAACCAGAGCGCCAACATCCGCGCGCTGGTGGAAGCCGGTGTACGCTCGTTCAAGATCGAGGGGCGCTACAAGGACATGGGCTATGTGAAGAACATCACCGCCTACTATCGCCAGCGCCTGGACGACGTCCTCGAAGACCGTCCGGACCTGGCTCGCGCTTCCAGCGGCCGCACCGCGCACTTCTTCCTGCCCGATCCGGACAAGACTTTCCATCGTGGCAGCACCGACTACTTCGTCAGCGAGCGCAAGATCGACATCGGCGCCTTCGACTCGCCGACCTTCACCGGCCTGCCGGTGGGCGTGGTGGAGAAAGTCGGCAAGCGCGACCTGCTGGTGGTCACCCACGAACCGCTGTCCAACGGCGACGGCCTCAATGTGCTGGTCAAGCGCGAGGTGGTGGGCTGGCGTACCAACATCGCCGAACCGAAAGGCGAGTTCGAAGAAGACGGTGAAAAGCGCTACCGCTACCGTGTCGAGCCCAACGAAATGCCAAAGGGGCTGCACCAGTTGCGGCCGAATCACCCGCTGAGCCGCAACCTCGACCACAACTGGCAGCAAGCCCTGCTCAAGACCTCCGCCGAGCGCCGGGTGGGTCTGGCCTGGGTCGCTCGCCTGCGTGAGGATCGCCTCGAACTGACCGTCACCAGCGAGGAAGGTGTCAGCGCCAATGTCGCCCTGGACGGTCCATTCGGCCTGGCCAACAAGCCGGAACAGGCCCTGGAGCAACTGCACGACTTGCTCGGCCAATTGGGCACCACGCAGTACCATGCCACGGATATCAAGCTGGATGCACCGCAGGCGTATTTCATCCCGAACTCGCAGCTCAAGGCCTTGCGCCGCGAAGTCATCGAAGCGCTGACCGCGGCCCGCATCGAAGCCCACCCACGGGGTGGCCGCAAGGCCGAGACCAATCCGCCACCGGTGTACCCGGAGTCCCACCTGTCGTTCCTGGCCAACGTCTACAACCAGAAAGCCCGCGACTTCTATCACCGTCACGGCGTCAAGCTGATCGACGCGGCCTATGAGGCTCACGAGGAGACCGGCGAGGTGCCGGTGATGATCACCAAGCACTGCCTGCGCTTCTCCTTCAACCTCTGCCCCAAGCAGGCCAAGGGCGTCACCGGCGTGCGCACCAAGGTCGCGCCGATGCAGCTGGTGCACGGTGACGAGGTATTGACGTTGAAGTTCGACTGCAAGCCTTGCGAGATGCACGTGATCGGCAAGATGAAGGGGCACATCCTTGGTCTGCCGCAACCGGGCAGCGTGCAGCAGGTTGTCGGGCACATCAGCCCTGAAGACCTGCTCAAGACCATCCCTCGCGCGCCCCACTGAGTGACGGGCGAGCGCGCCGCTACGGCGTCGCGCTCGCTGTTCACTTAAGCCGTAATGCGATCTGTAGCAGCTGCCGAAGCCTGCGTTCGGCCTGTAGCAGCTGCCGAGCTCGCGAGGCTGCGTTCGGCTGCGCAGCAGTCGTAAAATCAGGCACTGCGGTCCGTCAGGCGCACCGTGCATTCAGGGTTTACGACTGCTTCGCAGCCGAACGCAGCCTCGCGAGCTCGGCAGCTGCTACAAGGAATGCGTCGCGGCTGAAATTGCTTAAGTGAACAGCATTACACCAAGAGGGGTATTTAACCGACACAAAAAAACGCCAGGCCGGATCGGCACTGGCGTTTCTCGTAAACACGACCATCCTGGACTCGCGCAATACTGTCGACTGAGTCATGACTGGATGAGTGTAAGGAAAATGGCAGGGGCGGCTGGATTCGAACCAACGCATGGCAGGATCAAAACCTGCTGCCTTACCGCTTGGCGACGCCCCTGTAGCTGTTGCGACGAGTGCCTGGCACTCTCTTTCTGATTTCGCAGCTTACGAGCAATAGCGAGCTGCTGCGTCCCTACGCTGCAAGCCCCGTAAGGGCCTCTGCAAGAACGCGCGGAAATTTATCAACTTTCGCTGCATCTGGGAAGCCCAAAAACAAACTAATTTGTTTTAAAACAGAGATTTACTGTTGATCCAGGCTATTCGGGATATCCGGAGGGTGCCATGGCAGCCGTTACCGATACGCTGAAGCTGTTTCTCACCGGCGATGTCATGACCGCCCGAGGCATCGACGCAGTGCTGCCGCATCCTGGCGATCCACGGCTTTACGAAGACTACGTCAAGAAAGCCGGCGATTACGTCCGGTTGGCAGAACGACGCAATGGCCCGATTCCCCGCCCGGTCGATTTCACCTATATCTGGGGCGTTGCGCTGGATGAGTTCGAACTTCGCCAGCCACACGCACGCATCATCAACCTGGAAACAGCGGTATCCCGACGCGGACGACCGGAGCCAAAGGGCATCAATTACCGCATGAGCCCGGAGAACTTCCCGGCCATCAGTGCCGCCGGCATCGACTGCTGCGTGCTGTCCAACAACCATGTGCTGGACTGGGGCGTGCCTGGCCTGGCCGATACGCTGGCCACCCTGGCGAACAACGGCATGTGCAGTGCCGGCGCCGGGCTCAACCGACAATCTGCCGAAGCGCCCGCCGTGCTGCCGTTGTCTGGCGGACAGCGCTTGCTGGTGTTTGGCCTCGGCGCTCCCGACAGCGGCATTCCACCGCAGTGGGCCGCCACGGATAGCCGCGCGGGCGTCGCGCGGCTGGAAGATCTGTCGATGCAAAGCCTGCGCCCTGTGGCCGAACGGATTCTCCAGTACAAAAATCCTGGGGATCGGGTGGTGGCCTCCATTCATTGGGGCGGCAACTGGGGGTTCGAGATCCCGCAGGAGCAGGTCCGGTTCGCCCATGCCCTGATCGATGAGGCCGGAGTTGACGTGGTGCACGGCCACTCCTCGCACCACGTCAAGGGCATCGAAGTGTACCGCGAGCGCCTGATTCTCTATGGCTGCGGGGATCTGCTGAACGATTACGAAGGCATCGAGGGCCACGCAGATTATCGCGGCGACCTGGGGCTTTTGTACTTTGCCTCGCTGGCCCCGGACGGACGCCTGCAGACGCTGGAGCTGATACCCACTCGCCTGCAGCGCTTTCGCCTCTGTCGCGCCGAAGGGGATGACCGTCAATGGCTGCAAGACACCCTTTCTCGCGAGTGCAAACGCTTGGGCAGCAGCCTCCAGACGGACGCGCAAAATGCCATCGAGTTGCATTGGTAGGCTTTTTCATTTCTGCGTCGCTTTTGCATTTCTGTGCGACAGATCGCACTTCAGGTACTCCCGTACTACTCCCTCTTGGTGTTAGTTTGGAAAAGTTTCTGACTAATCAATCAGATATTTCCTACCAACCACCTGCAAAGGAATGCCCCCAGCAATGGACTTTTCACTTAAGCAACTGGCCGCGACAACCCTGATGCTGGCCAGCCTTTCGTCGTTCACCACCTCAGCGCACGCCAACATTACCCCGCAACAGAGCGCGACCATCCTCAAGACCTTCAGCGATGCATCGGTAACGGATTTCAGGCAATTCCTGGAACGCCTGGCCAAGAGCGAGCTTGCCAAAACCGCCGACCTCGGCCCGGCAATCAGTGCTTTCCAGGGCAACAAGCCCCTTTCCGCTGAACAACAGAACGAGATTCATCGCCTGCTTGGCCTCTATGCGCGGGTGAAGTACGGCAACGCGGCTACCGAGACCCTGCGCGAACTGGTGGCCATCCCGACCTTCCGCGTGGACGGCGTGGCCCAACACGACAACCCTGAATTCATCAAGATCGCCGACAAGCTCAAGGGCCTGGCCCAGGCCTTCAACCTGAACTTTCGCAATATCGACAACCGAGTCTATGAAATATCCCTCGAAGGGGCTGGCGACGAAATCGTGGGCATTCACGCACATGCCGATGTGGTGCCCGTGACGCCGGAGAACTGGGTCTTGAAAGACGGCACCCGCCTCGACCCGTTCAAGGTCACCCTGGTCGGCGACCGTATGTATGGCCGAGGCACCGAGGATGACAAAAACGGCATCGTGGTCGCGCTCTACGCCATGAAGATCATCAAGGAAGAGAAGCTGCCGCTGGCTCGCCATTTCAAGCTGCTGGTAGACACCACCGAGGAAACCACCGGCGACGCCATCCCCTATTACTTCGAACACAACCCGACACCCAACTACAACCTGGCGCTGGATGGCGGCTACCCGGTGGTGATTGCCGAGAAAGGCTACGGCACCGTCATGGCGAACTTTGCCCTGCGGAGCGCTCAGGGCAAGGGCGCCGAAATCACCTCAATGACGGGCGGCCTGGCAACCAACCAGATTCCGTCGACATCGGTCGCTACCCTTGTGACTGACAAGCCCGCCGAACTGGCCGCCAGTCTGCAGAAGGCAGGTAGCGATTATGCCAAGCGCAATGGCGGCAACTTCGAGGTGACCGCCAAGGTCGTCGGCAAGGACGTCAAGCTCACGGTCACCGGCGTTTCCGCCCACTCCTCCGAGCCCGAGTCAGGCATCAACCCGGTGGCACGGATGCTGGGCTTCATCAACAGCCTCGACGGCAAGGTCGCGCTCAAGCACAACCACATTACCGACGCCGCCCGTTATGCCGTCGACAACTGGGGACTGGACTACCTGGGCGGCAAGTTGGGGGTCGGTTTTTCCGATGCCTTCATGGGGCCGCTGACCACCTCCCTGACCTATGTCGGGATGGATGAAAAAGCCTTCAAGCTTGCGGTCAACCTGCGCGTGCCGAAGGGCAAGTCCCCGGAAGCGCTCAAGGCTGAAATCGCCGAAAAGCTGGGTGCCTGGAGCAAGAAGACTCACATTGCAGTGGCTTTCGACTACAAGATCGCCGAGCCGATGTACCGCAACCCCGAAGGTGAATGGGTCAAGGCGCTGTTGGCTGTGGCCAGCGAGAACCTTGGCATGGAACACAAGTTCGGTACCTCAGCCGGCGCCACTTCGGTCCATGAGCTGCCCAACGGCGTGCAGTTCGGTTTGGCCAGGCCCGAGCTCAAGTACACCGGCCACAACGACAACGAGTTCAAGACCGTCGACCAGTTCCTGCTGGACCTGCAGATCGTGACCGAGATGATGGGTCGCATCGGGCAGTTGCCGACACTCTGATCCCCCTTCCGGACCCGCCATTCTGGCGGGTCCATCGTTTTGATCGTCTTGCCATGAACCGACGGCTATCGCATAACTGACCTATTCTGAATCAACCGACAAGAATTCAAACCCCACCTGATGTACCCGGACTCTTTACAGCAATGGAGGCTAGGCGATGAAGGAGCAATCGATTGAGTTCCGCCCTGGAGAGGGACACTTTGAAGAGGGGCACTCTGCGCTCCTCGCCATGACCCACGCCACCCAATCTTCCACGACCAATAGCCGCATCGAGCTCTACACCCAGGAGTCGATGGTCAACTGGTTAGGCCCGTTTCAGCTCATGCGCACGGGCATGCAATCGGCCGCGGCCACCACCATGGGTGCCTTCGCAGACCCACGCGATGTGTTGGCCATGCTCAACCCCCGGGGCTCTAACCCACCCATTCAGGTGGCTGCCGACGGTGATGTGTGGATCGACTATCTGGCGGATACCGGCGATGGCTGGGACTCCACCTATTCCATGGCGCTGTGCGTCAGCCAGGATGTCAAGTTGCCGGAGCTCACGCTGCCGCGCGGCGACGTGCTGCTGCTCGGCGGCGATCAGGTCTACCCCACACCGGCCCAATCCGGCTATCGCACCCGTTTCCTTGATCCCTTCCGCGCCGCCTTCCCCGCGCCGGTCCCCAAGGTCCGCCCGAATGAGCAGGACCAGCCCGTGCTGCAGCCAGGTGCACCGTGGATAGTGGCGACGCCCGGCAACCACGATTGGTATGACGGCCTGCGCGGGTTCTCCCAACTGTTTTGCGAGCAGAAGCCCATCGGCGGCTGGGAAACCCGTCAACACACCAGTTACTACGTGCTGCAGCTGCCCAATGGCTGGTGGATCTGGGGCCTGGACCTGCAATTGGAGTCGATGATCGACCGCCAGCAGAAGCAGTACTTCGAAGAGATGCGCGCCAAACTGCAGCCAGGCGACCGCGTGATCCTCTGTACACCCGAGCCGAGCTGGGTGGATGAGGCCGAACGACTCGCACGCGTGGGGCGCAAGACCCTGCCCTCGATCGAGACCCAGACCTTGCGCTTCAGCAGTCTGCGCGAGATCGAGCAGCTCTTGGGTGACCACTTGGCGGTGGTCCTGGCCGGAGACTCGCACCATTACGCGCGCTACCAGCCAAAAGCCGGCAGCCAGGCACCGCAACGCATCACCTGCGGAGGCGGTGGCGCCTTCCTGCATGGCACTCATCAACTTCCAGATCCGCCCGAGCCGATCAGCGTCGGCGGAACGCCGCAGCACTACGAGCTGGCGGCAACCTACCCGGATAAAAAAACCTCCGAGCAGCTGCGTAACCGGGCATGGCGGCTACCCACCCACAACCTCTCGTTCTGCGGCATGCTGGCGATCTTGTACTTGCTGTTCGACTGGATGGTAGAAAGCGCCAGCAAGGTGCCCCATCCGGCGCGCGATAATCGCAGCCTGGTCGAGGTATTGTCTGGCCTCGAAGCCTCTATTCCCAACCTGCGCGAGGTATGGCGACAGCTGGTCCTGGTCCTGGCACACAGTCCTTCGTCGGTGATGCTCGCCGTGACCATTGTGCTGGGCTGCGCAGTGCTCTCAGCCGCCGGGGTCAAACGCACCCGAAAGCTTGCCTATGGCGTCGGGGCCGTTCACGGGTTGCTTCACCTGGGACTGGCGATCGGGCTGCTGTGGCTCATGGGCCGTATCAACATCCACTACTTGCAGTTCGAGGTAGAAAACCTGCTCCAGGTCTTGTTGTTCCTGGTGGGGACACTGGTGCTCGGTGGTAGTTTGGGAGGCCTGCTATTCGGTGCCTGGATGGTCATGGCCAACACTTTATGGGGGCTACATAGCGAAGTGGTTTTTTCCTCGCAACGCATCGCCGACCACAAATGCTTTCTGCGCATGCACTTCAACGGCGACCAACTCACCCTCTACCCGCTCAAACTGGAGAAGGTCTGCCGGCGCTGGTCCGTGGCGTCGGGAGTCGCCAAACTGGCGAAGGTGCAGCGCACCTGGAGGTTGCGGGCAACGCCTGAAAGCACTGGCCCGCGCTTCGTGCCGGCCTCGGGCGAGCTCGAACTGCGGCTGATCGAGCAGCCCATCGTGATTCGGCGTGGAGGAACCAGCTCATGAGGTCGCCCCCGCCGCCGTCTTGTGCTCATTCACAAACGTAATATACGACGTTACTCCTTCGCGCCCTCCTCCTCTTTCCCCTCCCAAGTAGTCTGAAACTCCCATCCCGCATGGGAGTTTCGGCCGATGCGCAATCCCCGGCGCTTCTCCATAGTTGCGACCAAAGGTCAACGGTCAGGCCTCGATGACCGCAATTGCTCTGGAGAAAGTCATGGCTACCGGCGAGCAAAATTCATCGCTAACGGGCGATCCGACCCCCCTATACATTCCGACCCTCGACTCAGTGGTCAACGCTCTCAGCGTTGTGACCTCTGGCGCGAGCGTTACGCTGGACGAAACGGCCGGGTTGCAAAACAGCACCGCCACGCCAAGCCCCGCGGGAGACGCTGACGACAACGACATTTTGCTGGCCTCCCTGCCCTCGACTTTCTCTACCCGTTTGACCGCACTGGGTGCAGGTACCGCAATGGGTGCGGCCTTGAGTGGCTATACCGGCGCCGTGGGCAATACCGGCAGCAATGCGTTCAGCGTCACCGCCGACCCTGGAGCAACCATTACCAACGTCAGCTTCGTCGACAGCACTGGCGCACTGCTCAATGGCGTGGACAGCGGACTGGACACCCTCGATGGCACCAGCATCCTTCTCTATACCGATACGAGCAACGACAACATCCTGGTGGGCCGAGCCGGGAGCGCAAGCGGCGCAATCGTGTTCGCGGCCTATATCGAAGAAACCGGATCGCCACTCTCGGGCGGCAAGATCTGGACCGTGGAGTACCAACCGCTCAAGCATCCAGATGCGACGAACCCCGACGATGCGGTCAATCTGCTGAATAAGGTGTTCATCGGAGCCGGTCAGGACGCGGAATTCAGTCTGGCCAATGCGCCGTCGGGTCAGCAGTTGTTCCTGATGTTCACGACCGCGGGCGCGACGGCCGATGCGAACGGCCGGATTCCCGGCGTCTCGATCGTCGTCACCGGCAGGGATCCGCTGGATCAGTCGGCAAGCAGTGCTGCCATCACCAGCGCCGACACGGT